>NZ_JACJFX010000033.1:0-31553 GCF_014164675.1 Propioniciclava sp. MC1683
CTTGCAGCGCCGATGGTACTGCACCCGAGGGGGTGTGGGAGAGTAGGACACCGCCGAACACACCCCCCAAAAGGGGGTGACCCAAGAAGGGCCCACACCACCAGGTGCGGGCCCTTCTTGCGTTGTGGCCCCACACGTTGTGGCAACGGCTTTGCCATGCGTCACCGACCCCGGCAGACTTGTCCGGTGAGCGAAGACAACAATGACCAGCGCCCCCGCGGACGAGGCGGCGACGGACGGCCCCAGAACGGCCCGCGTCGCGGCGGATCCGGCGGCCCCGGCGGCGGCCGATCCTTCGGCAACCGTGACGGCGGGCGTGGTCAGGGTCCGCGCCAGGGGGGCGACCGCCCGGGCTTCCGGCGTGAGGGTGACCGCCAGGGCTTCCGCCGGGACGACAACCGCGATGGCGGGTTCCGCAGGGATGACAACCGGGACGCCGGCTTCCGTCGGGACGATCGTCCGCGTCGGGATGGGGACCGTCCGGGCTTCAAGCGTGACGACAACCGTGGCGAGCGCCGATGGGAGGACCGCGGCCCGCGTGAGGGTGGCTTCCGTCGTGATGACCGCCCGCGTCGGGACGGCGACCGCCCGCGCTGGGAGGACCGCTCCGGTGAGGGACGCCCGCGCCGCGACGGAGATCGGCCGGGATTCCAGCGCGACGACCGCCGGCAGGGCTTCCGCCGTGACGACAACCGCGAGGGTGGGTTCCGGAGGGATGACCGCCCGCGCAGGGATGGGGACCGTCCGGGCTTCAAGCGTGACGACAACCGTGGCGAGCGCCGATGGGAGGACCGTGGCCCGCGTGAGGGCGGGTTCCGTCGTGATGACCGCCCGCGCCGCGACGGGGACCGTCCGGGCTTCAAGCGTGACGACAACCGTGGCGAGCGCCGATGGGAGGACCGCGGCCCGCGTGAGGGTGGCTTCCGCCGGGACGACCGCCCGCGCCGGGACGGCGACCGCCCGCGCTGGGAGGACCGCTCCGGTGAGGGACGCCCGCGCCGCGACGGAGATCGGCCGGGATTCCAGCGCGACGACCGCCGGCAGGGCTTCCGCCGCGACGACAACCGCGAGGGCGGCTTCCGCAGGGACGATCGCCCGCGCCGGGATGGCGACCGTCCCGCGTCCAGGCGCGACGACAACCGT
The DNA here is from genome assembly GCF_014164675.1 of Propioniciclava sp. MC1683. Lineage (NCBI taxonomy): Bacteria > Bacillati > Actinomycetota > Actinomycetes > Propionibacteriales > Propionibacteriaceae > Propioniciclava > Propioniciclava sp. MC1683. Next base: position 1,144 of record NZ_JACJFX010000033.1, read on the forward strand.
GGCGACCGCCCGCGCTGGGAGGACCGCGGCCCGCGCGAGGACCGCCGCCGTGACTTCGACGGGGAGGAGCGCGAGCCCTACGTGCCGCGTCCGGGCCTGGCCCCCAAGGAGGACGAGCCCGACACGCCCCAGGACATGGACCTGCGCGACCTGCCGCGTCCCGTCCGGGCCGAGTTGCGGGGGCTGACCCCTGAGTTGGCGCAGATCGTCGGCGCCCACCTGATCATGGCCGGCCAACTGATCTCCTCCGACCCGCAACTCGCCTACCGGCACGCCGAGGCGGCGCGCCGGCGCGCTGCGCGCCTGTCGATCACGCGCGAGGCCACCGGGGAGACCGCCTACGCGGCGGGGGAGTACCAGGTCGCCCTGCACGAGTTCCGCGCGCTGCGCCGCATGCAGGGCGGTACCGAGTACCTGGCCGCCATGGCTGATTGCGAGCGTGCGCTGGGGCGTCCGGAGAAGGCGCTCAAGCTGATCCGCGAGGGCTTGGACGCCAAGCCCGACTTCGGCCAGCGCGTGGAGCTCCGGCTCGTCGAGGCGGGCGCCCGCATCGACCTGGGCCAGGCCCCCGAGGCACTCCGCCTGCTCAAGCACGAGATCGAGGCGTCCGCGGGCCGGGGCTCCCGTGGCGCCCGTGCCCGCCTGCGCTACGGGTACGCCGACCTGCTGGAGCAGACCGGCGACGCCGACGGCGCCGAGAAGTGGTTCGCCGCGGCGGCCGCCCTCGACACCGACGGTGAGACCGACGCCGCCGACCGCGTCGCCGCCCTGCAGGGCATCGTGCTCGAGGTCGACGAGGATTCGCTGGTCGGCCACCCCGAGGACGAGGCCGTCGAGGCTGATGAGGCCGAGGGGGCCGAGGAGGCCGACGACAGCGCGGACGAGGAGGCCGACGTCGCGGACGCCGAGGCGGAGGAGTCCCCGGAGGCCGAGGTCGACGTCGACGTCGAGGACGACGACATCGAGGCCGAGGTGGCCGAGCTGCTGGGGGAGGACGACGAGTCGTGACCGCCTTCATCGAGGGGTACGACGCGGTCTTCTTCGACCTGGACGGGGTCCTGTACCTCGGGCCCGAGGCGGTCGAGGGGGCGGTGGACGGCGTCCGGCGCCTGCACGAGGCCGGTGTCGCGACGGTCTACGTGACCAACAACGCCGCGCGTAGCACCGCCGTGGTGGCCCACCACTTGGCCGAGCTCGGCTTCGGGGCGCAGGAGCAGGAGGTGGTCTCCAGCGCGCAGGCCGCCAGCGGTCTCCTGCGCCAGGAGCTTCCCGCCGGCAGCAAGGTCCTGGTCGCCGGCACCGACAACCTCGTCGAGCAGGTGCGCCTCGCCGGCATGGAGGTCGTCACGACCTTCGCGGAGGAGCCCGTGGCGGTCATCCAGGGCTACGACCCGGCGATGACGTGGCCGCGCCTCGACCAGGCGGCGATCGCCATCCAGCGCGGCGCCCGGTGGTTCGCGACCAACACCGATTCCACCCGTCCGACCGAGCACGGCCTCGTCCCCGGCGCCGGCGCGGCGATCCAGGCGGTGCGCAACACGGTCGACCACGATCCCGAGGTGGTCGGCAAGCCGTTCCGCCCGCTCATGGACGAGGCGCTGCGGCGCTCGGGAGCGGGGCGTCCGGTCTTCGTGGGTGACCGCATCGACACCGACATCATGGGCGCGCACGCGGTGGGCATCGACTCGTTCCTGGTGTTCACCGGGGCGCACGGCGTCCGGGACCTGTGCCTGGCCCCGGTCGACGGACGCCCGACCGCCATCGGCTGGAACGTCGAGTCCCTGTTCGAACCCCGCCGTGCCGCCGCGATCGCCGACGGGGTCGCGACCTGCGGGGCGGTCACGGTGCGCGCCGAGGCGGGCAACGCCCTGCTGGAGGGTGACGTCACCAAGCGCGAGGCCCAACTCGACGCCGCCTGGGCAGTCGCCCAGCTGTTCTGGGACGGCTCCGTGTCCACGGGCGAGGCCGTGTTCGCGCGGCTCGACCTGCTGCCCTAGACTTCTTGAACACCGTTCAAGAGGAGATGAACATGGCTCAGCGACGCCAGTCCACCGTCACCGACCTCGCGCTGGTCGCCGTCTTCGCCGGGGTCATCTCGGCCGCGACGCTCGCGCCCGCGATCCCCGTGGGGGCGGTCGGGGTCCCGATCACCCTGCAGACGCTGGCCGTCGCGCTCACCGCGATGATCCTCGGCCCGTGGCGCGGCTTCGCCGCCACCGCGCTGTACGTCATCGTCGGCCTCGCCGGGCTACCGGTGTTCGCCGGCGGGGCGTCCGGCATCGGCGTGCTGGCCAAGCCCTCGGCGGGCTACCTGCTGGCCTTCCCCCTCGCGGCGCTCCTCATCGGCTTCCTGGCCCGCGCGATCGTCTCCCGCAACCAGAAGAGCACCGGCGTGCGCTGGGCGCTGCTGTTCCTGGCCGGCCTGGCCGGCTCGTTCGCCTTCGTGCACCCGATGGGCATCGCCGGCATCGCGATCAACGCCGGCATCCCGGTCGACCAGGCGTTCCTGGCCGACATCGTCTACTGGCCCGGCGACGTCATCAAGAACATCGCGGCGTCCGCCGTCGCCGTGGCCGTGCACCGCGCGTTCCCGGGCCTGCTGGTCCACCCGGCGGTCGAGCGCGCGCAGGCGCAGGAGCCCGTCCCCGCCCGATGATCCAGCTGCAGGGCGTCTCGGTCCGCGTCCCCGTGCCCGGTGCACCGGGGCAGGGCTGGGGCACCCGCACCCTGCTGGAGGACATCACCCTCGACCTGCCCGAGCGGCGCGTCGCCTTCGTCGGCGCGAACGGCTCTGGCAAGTCCACGCTCCTGCGGCTCCTCAACGGTCTGGTCGTGGCCTCGTCGGGACGGGTGCTGGTCGACGGGCTCGACCCGGCGTCCGACGGCAAGGGCGTGCGCCGCAGGGTGGGCTTCGTCTTCACCGACCCGCTCAGCCAGCTCGTCATGCCGACCCCGCTCGAGGACGTCGAGCTCAGCCTGCGCCGCACGATCCGCGACCGCTCGCATCGCCGGGACGCCGCCCGCGCCCTCCTGGCCGCCCGCGGCCTCGACCACGTGGCCGAGCAGTCGATCTACGACCTGTCGGGCGGGGAGCGGCAGCTCGCGGCCCTGACCGCCGTGCTGGCCGTCGACCCGGCGATCCTCGTCGCGGACGAGCCGACGACCCTGCTCGACCTGCGCAACCGCCTCGTGCTGCGGCGGGTGCTCACGGAGCTCGACCAGCAGGTCGTGCTCGCCACGCACGACCTCGACCTCGCCGCCGACGCCGACCGCGTCCTGGTCGTCGACGGCGGCCGCATCGTCGCCGACGGCGCCCCGGGCGAGGCGATCGCCCACTACGAGGCGATGATGGCGTGAACGCCGCCCGCGCCCTGCTGGGCATCCACGTCCCCGGCACCACGGTCTGGCACCGGATGGGTGTCGGCTGGAAGTACCTCGTCTTCCTCGCCCTGACCGTGCCCGCGGTCTTCGGGTCCTGGCCCGTCGTGGTCGGCGCCCTCGTGCTCACCCTGGCGTTGGTCGCCACCACCAGGGCCCCGCTGCGGCTGGCCTGGGGGATGCCGCTCGGCCTCGTGGTCCTGTTCGCCTTCGTGGCCGGCTACCACCTGCTCTTCGGCGACCCGACCATGGCGGTGAAGGTCGTCGGCACCACGCTGACCGCCCTCTACGCCGGCCGGATCGTGCTGATCACCACCCCGATGCCCGTGCTCATCGACGCGTTGGTCACCGCCACGCGCCCCCTCGCCCGCTTCGGCGCGAGCCCCGAGCGGTTCGGGCTGGCCGTCGCGGTGCTGGTCCGCTCGATCCCGTACGTGATCGCGTCCTTCGGCGAGGTCAGGGATGCCGCACGCGCCCGCGGCCTCGACCGCAACCCGCTGGCCTCGGTGACGCCGGTGGTCATCCAGGCCGTTGCCTACGCGCGCACGACCGGCGACGCGCTCATGGCCCGCGGCCTCGGCGACGAGGACGACTCGTAGGATGGCCCGGTGAGCACCACCGAGCCCGAGGCCCCCCAGCCCACCGAGGCGTCGACGGACGCCGCCCTGCCGGTCACCGGCCACCCGGCCATCGACGCCGCGCTGGCCGAGCTGTCGCTCGGCGAGGACGTGCACACCCACCACGACGAGATCGCCACGGTGCTCGACGTGGTCCAGCAGGCCCTCAACCCCACCCCGCAGCCCCCGCTGCCGCGCCGGTGAGGCTGGACGCCGCCCTCGTCGCGCAGGGGCTGGCCCGGTCCCGCGGGCAGGCCCGCGACCTCATCGACGGCGGTCGCGTGACCGTCAACGGACGCCCCGCGGCCAAGGCCTCCCTCCCCGTGGGCCCCGACGACACGCTCGCCGCCGAGACCGACCCGTGGGTCTCGCGGGCCGCGCACAAGCTCCTCGGCGCGCTGGATGCCTCCGGCACCGAGGTCGCCGGGTGCCGCGCCCTGGACGCCGGGGCGTCCACGGGCGGCTTCACCCAGGTACTCCTGGCCCGGGGTGCCGAGCACGTGACCGCGGTCGACGTCGGGCACGGGCAGCTGGCCGAGCCCGTGGCGTCCGACCCCCGGGTGACGAGCCACGAGGGGCTCAACCTGCGCGACCTGACCCCCGCCCACGTCGCCGCGCCCGTCGACCTCGTCGTGGCCGACGTCTCCTTCATCTCGTTGACGCTGCTCGTCGCGCCGCTGCGGTCGGTCGCCCGCGACGGCGCCGTCGCCCTGCTCATGGTGAAGCCGCAGTTCGAGCTCGGCCGCGCGGCGCTCGACTCCCGGGGCGTCGTCGCCGACCCCGTCCGCGTCCCGGAGGCGGCCGACCTGGTCGCCCGGGCCGCCGCCGAGGCGGGCTGGCGCGAGGTCTGGCGCGGCCTGAGCCCGCTGCCGGGGGAGTCGGGCAACCGCGAGGTGTTCCTCAAGCTCGTCGCGGAGCCCGGCGCTGTCGGCCCGGCCCGTTAGGCTGGCGGGCGTGACGCAGCGACACATCGCCCTGGGCATCCACCACCAGCGGGAGGAGGCCGTCGACGCGGCGAGTGACTTCATCGAACGGCTCGCCGGGCACGGGTTCGTCTGCTGGGTGCGGGACACCGCCCACGACGTCATCGCCGAGCGGGTCCCGAGCGCCGACGTGCGCCGGTTCGACACCCGGCCCGGCGCCGAGGTCGAGCTGGTCGTGGTCTTCGGCGGCGACGGCACCATCCTGCGCGCCGCCGAGTGGGCCGTGCCGCTGGGCTACCCCGTGCTGGGCGTGAACCTGGGCCACGTCGGCTTCCTGGCCGAGCTCGAGACCTCCGAGGCGCACGACCTGGTCGACCGGGTGGTCCACCGCGACTACCGGGTGGAGGAGCGGCTCTGCCTCGAGGTCGAGCTGCGCGAGACCCCCGGCGGCGAGGTGACCTGGTCGAGCTACGCGATCAACGAGGTCTCGCTCGAGAAGGCTGCCCGCGAGCGCATGATCGAGGTGCTGGTCGACATCGACGGCCACCCCCTGTCGCGCTGGGGCACCGACGGCGTGCTCGTGTCGACGCCCACGGGGTCGACCGCCTACGCGTTCTCGGCCCAGGGGCCCGTGCTGTGGCCCGACCTCGATGCGCTGCTCGTCGTGCCGCTCCTGGCCCACGCCCTGTTCGCGCGGCCGTTGGTGCTCAGCCCCAGCTCGACGGTCGTGATCCGCATGCTCGAGAACCCACCGGTGGGCGGTGTGCTCTGGTGCGACGGCCGGCGCAGCACGTCGGTGAAGCCGTCCAGCGAGGTCACCGTGCGGCGCAGCCTGCTGAAGCTGCGGCTGGCCCGCACCTCCGAGCAACCGTTCGTGCAGCGCCTCGTGCGCAAGTTCGACCTGCCCGTCCACGGGTGGCGCGGGCAGGCCGAGCGCGACGCCGCCGCCCGCAAGGCAGCCGAGGCCGGGGATGCTGGCTGAGCTCCGCATCAGCGGCCTGGGCGTCATCGACGACGCGACCCTCGAGCTCGGCCCCGGGTTCACCGCCGTCACCGGCGAGACCGGCGCGGGCAAGACGATGGTGGTCTCCGGGCTCGGGCTGCTCTCGGGCGGCAAGGCCGAGAGCCGGCTGATCCGGCACGGGGCCTCCCGGGCGCTGGTCGAGGGCCGGCTCGCCGCCGACGCCGCGCTCGCCGACCACGTCGACGAGGTCGGCGGGCAGGTGGAGGACGGCGAGGTGCTGCTCACCCGGGTCCTCACCCCGTCGCGCTCGCGCGCGCTGGTGGGCGGGGCGCAGGTGACCCTGCCCGGCCTGGTCGAGGCCGTTGGGGAGCGCATCACGATCCACGGGCAGAGCGAGCAGATCCGGCTCGGATCGACCGAGCGGCAGCGCGAGGTGCTGGACGCCTTCGGCGGACCGGAGTTGGCCACGCTGCTGACCGACTACCGCGCCCGCTGGGCCCAGCAGCGCGCGTGGGTCGCCGAGCGGGCCGAGCTCGTCGCCCAGTCGCAGGCCCGCGCCCGCGAGCTCGCGCTGCTGGAGTTCGGGCTCGGCGAGATCGAGAAGGTCGACCCCACGCCGGGGGAGGACACCGCGCTGGTGGCCGAGCAGCGCCGCCTGCAGGCGGTGGACGACCTGCGCCTCGGCGCGCGCGAGGCCATCGTCGCGCTGGCTGGCGACGACGAGGCGTTCTCCGACGCCCCGACCGCGCTGGGCCTGGTCGGCGCGGCGCGCAAGGCGCTGGCGTCCATCGCGGCCGACGACCCCGCCGCCGCCGACCTGGGCCGCCGGGTGGACGAGGCGGCCTTCCTGCTCTCCGACGCCGCCGGCGACCTCGCCTCCTACGCCACCGGCCTCGACGCCGACCCCGCCCGGCTGGAGTGGATCGCCGCCCGCCTGGCCGACCTGCAGGGCCTCACCCGCAAGTACGGCGACAGCATCGACGAGGTCCTCGCCTGGGGCGAGCGGGCCGCGGCCGAGGCCGGCCGGCTTTCCGGGTCAGACGACCGCATCGCCGAGCTCGACGGGCTGCTGGCCACCGTGGGCGAGGAGCTGGCCAGGCTCGCGGGGCGGATCACCGCGGCCCGCACGGCCGCGGCGTCCGAGCTGGCCGGGCTGGTCGAGGCCGAGCTCGCCGCGCTCGCCATGCCCCGTGCCCGGCTCGCGTTCGAGGTCACGCCGCTGCCCGAGCCCGGGCCCCACGGTGCCGACCAGGTGGTGCTGGTGTTCTCGGCCAACCCGGGGTCGGCGCCCGCGCCGCTGGCCAAGGTGGCCTCCGGCGGCGAGCTGTCGCGCGTGCGCCTGGCCCTCGAGGTCGTGCTCGCCCAGGGCGCCGAGGGGCACACCTTCGTCTTCGACGAGGTGGACGCCGGGGTGGGCGGCGCGGTCGCGCTCGAGATCGGCCGCAGGCTGGCCCGCCTGGCCGAGCACGCGCAGGTCGTCGTGGTCACCCACCTGGCCCAGGTCGCCGCCTTCGCCGACCGGCACTTCGTGGTGCACAAGGCCGACGACGGGCAGGTGACCACCTCCGGCGTCCGCGAGGTCGCCGCCGCCGACCGCGTTGACGAGCTGGCCCGGATGATGGCCGGGCTCGAGGGCACCGACGCCGCCCGCGCCCACGCGGCCGAGCTGCTGGCCGAGGCGTCCCGGGGCTGAGCTCCGCGCCCCGTCGCCGGGTGGCCCCGGCTTGACGCGGGGTGCACAATGAACCACAACGGCGTGATTCCGCGCCCGGTCGAGGTGATGCAGGGGAAGGCAGCACTTCAGCCGGAAAGGGGTACCGCCATGACAACGACCCGCGGGGTCCTGCAGATCCTCTCCGCGCCGTCGCCGATGTGCCCACACGTCGAGTGGGCGGTGGGCGGCGCCTTCGGCGCGCCTGTTTCCCTGGACTGGAAGCCCCAACCCGCCGAGCGCGCCAGCTACCGCGCCGAGTTCACGTGGAGCGGCCCCGTCGGCACGGCCACCCGTCTGGCGAGCGCCCTCAAGCGCTGGCCGCGGATCCGGTTCGAGGTGACCGAGCACGCCACCGACGCCTCCGAGGGGGAGCGCTACTCCTACACCCCGACCCTCGGCGTCTTCCACGCCACGATGGGCCTGCACGGCGACATCGTCGTGCCCGAGGACCGGATCCGGCACGCCATGCTCGGCGCGCGCGACGAGCGCTCGCTGCGGGAGGCCCTCGACGACCTCCTCGGCGCGCCGTGGGACGCCGAGCTCGACGTGTTCCGGCACGCCGCCGACGGCGAGCCCGTGCGCTGGATCACCGCCGTCGGCTGATCGGCGACACATCGGCCCAAAGGGGCCCCTGACGACCCGGTTTGGTGGTGAGATGGAACATCAGCCAAGCCGAAGGAGGCAGGGCCATGGGCCGCGTCATCGTCCTGGGTTCGATCAACGTCGACCTGGAGACCAAGATCGATTCCTACCCGAACCCCGGTGAGAAGGTCGTCGGGGAGTCGCTGCAGCGGTACGCGGGTGGCAAGGGGGCCAACCAGGCGGTGGCCGCCCGGGCCCGGGGGGTCGAGGTCGAGATGGTGGGCGCGGTCGGCGACGACGACGCCGGGCGGGCCTCGCTGAACCGTCTGTTCGCCAAGGGCATCAAGCTGCGCGTCGAGCGGATCCCGCGCGTCCCGACGGGTCACGCGATCGTGTTCTCCGACGGCCGCACGAACGCCATCGTCGTGCTGCCCGGGGCCAACGCCAAGATCGGCCCGAGCCCGCTGCGGCCCATCCACGGGCTGGGCCCCGACGACATCCTGCTCACCCAGCTCGAGACCCCGGCGGACACGGTGGTCGACGCGGTCCGCTACGCCACGAAGTACGGCGCCCGGGTGGTGCTGAACCTCGCCCCGTTCGCGGCGCTCCCGGCCGACGTCATCGAGGTCGCCGACCCGCTGGTGATCCCGGCGCCCGACCTGGCGGCCTTCGAGGCGCTGGGCGTCCGGCCGCGGTCGCTGGTGGTGCTGCGCGGCAAGGACGGGCTGGACTGGGACGGCGAACACATCCCCGGCCCGGTGGTCCCGGCCGGCGACGTGGTCGACACTGTGGGCGCGACCGACGCCCTCATCGGCACGCTGGCCGCCGAACTGGTCAAGGGCACGAACCGGCACGCCGCGGCGTTCGCGGCGCTGTCCGCGGCGGCCGACAACGTCCGCCACCACGGCGCACAGCCCGACCCGCGCCTGTAGGCAGGGCGGGCCGGGCCGTGGGCGTCCGGGTCAGCGGTTGATGTTCGCGTTCGTCAGCGCGACGGCGACGTTGTGGCCGCCGAAGCCGAACGAGTTGTTCAGCGCGGCGAGGTCGCCCTCGGGCAGCGGGCGCGGCTCGTTGGCGGCCACGTCGATGCCGAGGCCGTCCTCGGGGTCGACCAGGTTGATCGTCGGCGGGACCAGGCGCTCCTTGAGCGCGAGCACCGTGGCGACCGTCTCGAGCGCGCCGGCGGCACCCAGCAGGTGCCCGGTCATCGACTTGGTGGAGGTCACGACGACCCGGTCGGCGGCCGCACCGAGCGCGCGCCGGATCGATCCGGCCTCGGTCATGTCGCCCTGCGGGGTCGAGGTGCCGTGCGCGTTCACGTGCACGATGTCGGAGGCCGACAGCCCGCTCTCGCGCAGGGCCTTCAGCATCGCCGCCGACTGGCCGTTGCCGTTGGGCTCGGGCTGGACGATGTCGTGGTTGTCGTCGGAGACGCCCGCGCCCGCGATGGTGCCGTAGATCTTCGCGCCGCGCGCCTGCGCGTGCTCGAGCGACTCCAGCACCAGGACGGCGGAGCCCTCCGACAGCACGAAGCCGTCGCGCCCCTTGTCCCACGGCCGGGACGCCGCGGTCGGGTCGTCGTTGCGCCTGCTCAGCGCCTGCATCTGGGCGAACGCCGCGATCGGCAGCGGGTGGATCGTGGCCTCGGTGCCGCCGGCGACGATGATGTCGGCGCGGCCCAGGCGGATCTGGTCGACCGCCAGCGCGAGCGCCTCGTTCGAGGACGCGCACGCCGACACCGGCGCGTGCACCGCGGCGGCGGCGTTGACCATCAGGCCGACGTTGGCGGCCGAGGCGTTGGCCATCAGCATGGGGATGGTGAAGGGCGTGACGCGGCGCGCCCCCTTCTCCTTGTACACGTCCCAGTTGCCCAGGAGCGTGTGCAGGCCGCCGATGCCGGTGCCCAGGCAGACGGCCAGGCGCTCGGGGTCGACGGGGTTGTCCTCGCCGAGGGCCAGGCCGGCGTCGAGCCAGGCCTCCTCGGCGGCGATCAGGGCGAGCTGGGTGTTGCGGTCCAGGCGGCGGGCCTTGACCCGGTCGATCTTCTCGCTGGGGTCGACCTTGACGTAGCCGGCGATCTTGACGGCGATCTCGTCGGCCCACTCCTCGGGGATGCGCACGATGCCGGACTCTCCCGCCAGCATGGCCTGCCACGTGCTGGCCAGGTCGCCGCCCAACGGGGTGGTGGCGCCCATGCCTGTGATGACGATGTCCTTCATCGGGTTCCTAACGGTGGTGGGACGAACGGGGTGGGGGTGGGTGGACGCCCGGGCCGGGGCCCGGGCGTCCGGGCGATCAGGCGTGCTGCTCGATGTAGGCGACGGCGTCGCCGACGGTCTTGAGGTTCTTGCTCTCCTCGTCGGGGATCGTCACACCGAACTTCTCCTCGCAGCCGACGATGATCTCGACCATCGCGAGGCTGTCGACGTCCAGGTCGTCGACGAACGACTTGTCGAGCTGCACGTCCTCGACGGGCACGCCGGCGACCTCGTTGACGAGCTCGGCGAGCTGGGCGCGGATCTCTTCGGTGGTGGCCATGTTCCTTCTCCTTCTGGTTGGGTTGTCACCCGGCCGGGCCGGCCGGAAAATCGTGGGGGTGGGTGGTCAGGGGATCGTGATGACCTGGCCGGCGTAGACCAGGCCGGCACCGAACCCGATGATCAGGCAGGTGTCGCCGGACTTGGCCTCGCCGGAGGCGATCATCGCGTCGAGCGCGATCGGGATGGACGCGGCGGAGTTGTTGCCGAAGTTCCTGATCGTGCGGGCGACCGTGACGGTCTCGGGCAGCTTGAGGTGGCGCAGCATCGAGTCGGTGATGCGGTTGTTGGCCTGGTGCGGGACGAACAGGTCGAGCTCGTCGGGGGTGAGCCCGGACGCCTCGAGCGTGCGTCGCGCCGCATCGGCGATGAAGCTGGTCGCCCAGCGGAACACCGCCTGGCCCTGCATCGTGATCTGGGAGGTCTGGCCGGTGGCCACGGCCTCGTTCCAGTCGCGGTTCATCTCGATCACGTCGGCCTGGTCGCCGTCGGAGCCCCACACCACCGGGCCCATGGCGGGCACGTCGGAGGGGCCGACGACCGCGGCGCCCGCGCCGTCGGCGAACAGGAACGCCGTCGCCCGGTCGTGCAGGTCGGTGATCTGGCTGAGCGTCTCCGCGCCGACCACGACCACGCGGCGGGCCGCGCCGGAGCGGACCAGCGAGTCGGCCTGGGCCAGGCCGTAGGAGAAACCGGCGCACGCGGCGGAGATGTCGAACGCGGCGGCGCCGTCGGTGCCCAGCTTCGCGGCCACGATGGCGGCCAGCGAGGGCGTCTGCACGAGGTGGCTGACGGTCGACACGATCACGGCGTCGATGTCGGTGGCCTCGACGCCGGCGTGCTCCATGGCCTTGCGGGCGGCCTCGAGGGTCAGCGACTCGACGGTCTCGCCCTCGCCGACCCAGCGGCGCTCGACGATGCCGGTGCGCTGCTGGATCCACTCGTCGGAGGTCTCGATGTAGGTCGTCATCTCGTGGTTGTCCACGACGCGGGACGGGATGGCCGAACCGATCCCCTCCACGCGGGAGTACGCGGCTCCCTGGCTGGCCTTCAGCGCCATGTCACGCCTTTCCGTTGTGGCGGGCGATGAACTCCCGCGCCTCGTCGATCTGGTCGGGGGTGTTGAGGTTGAACAGCTCGACCCCGGGCATGTTGCGCTTGGCGATGCCGGTCAGGGTGCCGGCCGGCGGCAGCTCGAGGATGCCGGTCACGCCGAGCTCGGCCATCGTGGCCATGCACAGGTCCCAGCGCACGGGCGAGGTGACCTGCGAGACGAGGCGCGCGACGTAGTCGGCACCCGAGTCGACGGCCTGCCCGTCGGCGTTGGAGAGCAGGGTGGTGCTCGGGTCGTGGGCGGTCATCCCGGACGCCGTGGCCTCGACCCGGACGCGACCCGGCTCCATGTGCTCGGTGTGGAACGCCCCGGCGACCGCTAGGCCGATCACGCGGGCCTTCTCGGGCGGGTTGGCCTTGAGGGCCTCGATCTGCTCGACGGTGCCCGCGGCCACGATCTGGCCGGCACCGTTGTTGTTCGCTGCGGTCGCGCCGACGGCCTCGATGGCGGCCAGCACGGCGTCGGGCTCGCCGCGCACCACGGCGGCCATGGTGGTGGGGCGCAGGGCGGACGCCTCGGCCATGCCGTTGGCCCGCTCCCGCACGAAGACGATCGCGTCGATCCCGGCCAGGACGCCCGCGGCGGCGGCCGCGGTGACCTCGCCCACGCTGTGACCGGCGAGCACGTCGACGCCGGCGAAGGGGACGCTGCGGGTGAGGGCCTCACCGGCCAGCAGGCCGGCGGCGACGAGGAGCGGCTGGGCGATCGCAGTGTCCTTGATGGTCTCGGCGTCGGCCTCGGTGCCGTAGTGGACGAGGTCGAGCCCGACGACGTCGCTCAGCTCCTGCAGGCGGGACGCGAAGTGGGCGTCCTCGAGCCAGGGGGCGAGGAATCCGGGGGTCTGGGCGCCCTGTCCGGGCGCGACGATCGCAAGCACGTGTTCCATCTTGGCGCGGGGTCCTTGTCGGATGTCGCGCATTGCCACACAGTGTTTCGGGGGCCCCTTTGTGGGGTTCCCACAAACCCCGGCGCGGGGCGTCCGGGATTCGTCAGTCGAGCAGGCGGCCCAGGGTGCCCGCCAGCCTGAGCACGTACGAGCCGCGCGGGTCGGAGGGGGAGTAGCCGGTCAGGTCCTCGATCCGGCCCAGGCGGTAGCGGACCGTGTTGGCGTGGATGAACAAACGCCGGGCGGTCGCCTCGATGGACGTCCCGCAGGCCCAGTAGGCCTCCAGGGTGGTGATCAGGTCGCCGGAGTGGGCCGCCAGCGGCCCGAAGATGTCGTGGGCCAGTTCGCGGCGGGCGTGCCCGTCGCCGGCGAGGGCGCGCTCGGGCAGGAGCGCGCGGGCGGAGATGGGACGCGGGGCGTCCACCCAGGCCGCGGCGGCGCGGCGGCCCGAGGTGGCGGCGCGGGCGCTGACCACGGCCTCGACGAGGTCGGTGACCACGGGGCCGACCACGACGGGGCCTTCACCGAACGCGTCGACGAGGTCGGCGACGTGCTCGAGGGCCTCGTCCTCGTGGTCGAAGTCGCCGCCGAGCAGGACGACCAGGCGCGGGCCCTGGGCCGAGGCGAGGATGTCGAGCCCGGCCTTGCCGGCGGCGTACCGCAGGTCGCGCAGGGAGGGGTCGCCGGCGGGCAGGTCGCCGATGACGACGCAGAGGCCGGCCGGGGAGTGCCAGCCGAGCGTCGAGGCCCGGGAGACGACCGACTCGTCGGCGTCGCCGCGCACGACGGCGTCCATGACGAGGGCCTCCAGGCGGGCGTCCCAGGCGCCGCGGGTCTCAGCGGCGCGGGCGTACACCTCGGCGGCGTCGAACGCGATCTCGCGCGAGTACTGCAGCACGGCCAGCGTGAGGACCTGCCGGTCGGAGCGGGGGAGCGCCGTGTTGATCTGCTGCTCCACGGTCTCGACCGTGGTGCGGATCAGGTCGACGGTCTGCTGCAGGGCCAGGCGCGTGGTGAGCGAGCGTGGGGCGGCGGCGAAGATGTTGCGCTGCTCCAGGCCCGTCGCGCCCGAGGCGAACCAGTCGACGAAGCCGTCCACGCCGGCGCGCACCACGAGCGTGACCGAGGCGCGGTTGTCGGCGTCCAGGTCGGAGAACCACGGGTAGCGGCGCGTGATCTCGGCCAGCGCCGCGGTCGTCATCGCCGAGGAGGCTGCCCGCAGGCGCTTGGCCATCGCCGCGCGGGGGCGGGGTGCCGGCATCCAGTCGGGCGTCTCGTCGGGCATCGCCACCTCCTCGAGGCGACCCTATCGCGACGGCGGATGCCGCTAGGGTCGCCGCATGCGAGACCCGGTCGTCGACCTGCGCGAGATCGCCCGGCTGCTGGACCGCCACGGCGGGCAGACCCGGCGCGCCCAGGCGTTCCGGCGCGCGGCCGCGACGCTCGCCGCGCTCGACCCGGCCGAGCGGGCCGACGTCGACCGCCGCCGCGCGTGGGGGAACCTGCCCGGCATCGGGGCCACGACGACGAAGGTGGTCGCCGAGTCCCACGCCGGCCGGGTGCCGGCCTACCTCGCCGAGCTGCAGGCCGCCGACGGCCCGCTCGTGGACGGCCCCAACCCGCTCCTGGCGCACATCCGGGGCGACCTGCACACCCACACGGAGTGGTCCGACGGCTCGAGCCCGCTGGAGGAGATGGCCCTGGAGGCCCGCCGCCTGGGCCGGGACTGGCTCGCCATCACCGACCACAGCCCGCGGCTGCGCGTCGCGAACGGGCTCGACACCGAGCGGCGGCACCGCCAACGCGAGCACATCGCGGCGCTCAACGAGGCGCTCGGGGGCTTCCGCGTGCTGGCCGGGGCCGAGGTCGACATCCTCGACGACGGCTCCCTCGACGGGGAGGCGGCGGCCCTCGACCCGCTCGACGTGGTGGTCGCCAGCGTGCACTCGAAGCTGCGCATGGACGCCGACGCCATGACCGTGCGCATGGTCACCGCCATCGCCAACCCCCGCACCAACGTGCTGGGGCACTGCACCGGACGCCTCGTGGCCGGCGACCGGGGCGTCCGGCCGCAGAGCACGTTCGACGCCGAGGTCGTGTTCGAGGCCTGCCGCCAGTTCGGCGTCGCCGTCGAGATCAACTCCCGACCCGAGCGGCAGGACCCGCCCGACGACCTCCTCGCTCTCGCGGCGGACATGGGATGCCTGTTCGCCATCGACACCGACGCGCACGCCCCGGGGCAGCTCGGCTTCAGCGAGTACGGGGCCGCGCGCGCGGCGTCCGTCGGCCTCACCCCCGACCGCATCGTGACGTGTTGGGACGCCGACCGCGTCGTCGCGTGGGCGGCCGGTGGGAACCCGTCAGCAACCCGGGGGGCGTAGCCTGCTCGCGGGCGGCTAGGATCGCCTTCGAGTCCATGGCGGGGCCGCGACGTGCCCCGGCCTGCCCTTGACGGTCTGAGAAAGGACACCTCCGTGACATCTCGCGACAACGCGGGCCCCATTCTGAACGGGCTGCCGACCAACCTGCCGGACATCGACTCCGAGGAGACCGCCGAATGGCTGGAGTCCCTGGACGGGATGATCGACGAGCAGGGCCGCAACCGGGCGCGCTACATCATGCTCAAGCTGCTGGAGCGCTCGCGTGAGCGCCACTTGGGCGTCCCGTCGCTGACCGCGACCGACTACGTCAACACGATCCCGGCCGAGTCCGAGCCGTGGTACCCCGGCGACCAGGACCTGGAGCGCCAGTTCCGCCGCCTGCTGCGCTGGAACGCTGCGGTCATGGTGCACCGCGCCCAGCGCCCCGGCGTCGGCGTCGGCGGTCACATCTCGACGTTCGCCTCCTCGGCGACCCTCTACGAGGTGGGCTTCAACCACTTCTTCCGCGGCAAGGACCACCCCGGCGGCGGCGACCAGGTCTTCTTCCAGGGCCACGCCAGCCCCGGCCCTTACGCGCGTGCGTTCCTCGAGGGACGCCTCGACGAGGCCGACCTTGACGGCTTCCGCCAGGAGAAGAGCCACATCGTGGACGGGAAGATACGGGCCCTGCCCAGCTACCCGCACCCGCGCCAGATGTCCGACTTCTGGGAGTTCCCGACCGTGTCGATGGGCCTGGGCCCGATCAACGCGATCTGGCAGGCGCAGTTCAACAAGTACCTGCACAACCGCGGCATCAAGGACACCTCGCAGCAGCGCGTGTGGGCGTTCCTCGGTGACGGCGAGATGGACGAGGTCGAGAGCCGTGGCGCCCTGCAGTGGGCGGCCTTCGAGGAGCTCGACAACCTGACGTTCGTCGTCAACTGCAACCTGCAGCGCCTCGACGGCCCGGTCCGCGGCAACGGCAAGATCATGCAGGAGCTGGAGAGCTTCTTCCGCGGCGCCGGCTGGAACGTCATCAAGGTCGTCTGGGGCCGTGGCTGGGACCCGCTGCTCGCCGCCGACAAGGACGGCGCCCTGGTCAACGTCATGAACGCCACCTCCGACGGCGACTACCAGACCTTCAAGGCCAACGACGGCGCCTACGTGCGCGACCACTTCTTCGGGCGCGACCCGCGCACCGCGAAGATGGTCGACGGCTGGACGCCGGAGCGGATCTGGAACCTCACCCGCGGTGGCCACGACTACCAGAAGGTGTACTCCGCCTACGACGCCGCCACGAAGTTCACCGGCGCGCCGACGGTCATCCTGGCCCACACCATCAAGGGCTACTTCCTCGGGCAGCACTTCGCGGGCCGCAACGCCACGCACCAGATGAAGAAGCTGGCCCTGGACGACCTCAAGCAGTTCCGTGACCGGCTCGACATGCCGATCACCGACGCGCAGCTGGAGGAGGACCCCTACCAGCCGCCGTACGTGCGCCCCGACGCCTCCGATGACCGCATCGCCTACGCCCTCGAGCGCCGGCGTGCACTCGGTGGCCCGGTGCCGCAGCGCCGCAACAACCCCAAGCCCATCAAGTTGCCGGACGCCAAGGCCTACGACTCGGTGAAGAAGGGCTCGGGCAAGCAGGAGGTCGCCACCACCATGGCGTGGGTCCGCCTGCTCAAGGACCTGCTGCGCGACAAGGAGTTCGGCGCCCACGTGGTGCCGATCATCCCCGACGAGGCGCGCACGTTCGGCATGGACTCGCTGTTCCCGACCATCAAGATCTACAACCCGCACGGCCAGAACTACACGCCGGTGGACCACGACCTGATGCTGTCCTACCGCGAGTCCCGCGAGGGCCAGATCATCCACACCGGCATCAACGAGGCCGGCTCGCTGGCGTCCTTCACCGCGGTGGGCAGCAGCTACGCCACCCACGGCGTCCACATGGTGCCGATCTACATCTTCTACTCGATGTTCGGCTTCCAGCGGACCGGTGACGCGATCTGGGCCGCCGCCGACCAGCTCACCCGCGGCTTCATGATCGGCGCCACCGCCGGCCGCACCACGCTGACCGGTGAGGGCACCCAGCACATGGACGGGCACAGCCCGCTGCTGGCCGCCACCAACCCGGCGGTCGTGCACTACGACCCGGCGTACGGCTACGAGATCGCCCACATCATGCAGGACGGCCTCGAGCGGATGTACGGGGAGAACCCCGAGGACATCATCTACTACCTCACGGTGTACAACGAGCCGATCGTGCAGCCGGCCGAGCCCGAGGGTGTGGACGTCGAGGGCATCAAGAAGGGCATGTACCTGCTGGCCAAGGGCAGCTGGGAGGGCGTCAACCCCGACGCCCGCCAGGTCCAGCTGCTGGCCTCGGGCGTGGGCGTGCCGTGGGCGCTGGAGGCCCAGAAGCTCCTGCACGACGACTGGGGCGTCGTCGCCGACGTGTGGTCGGTCACCTCGTGGACCGAGCTGCGCCGCGACGCGATGGCCGTCGACGACAAGCGCTTCCTGCACCCGAACGAGGACGCGGGCGAGTCGTGGATCGTGCAGAAGCTGAAGGACACCGTGGGCCCGGTCATCGCGACCTCGGACTACATGAAGCAGGTGCAGGACCAGATCGCCCAGTGGGTGCCCGGGGACTACGCCTCGCTCGGTGCGGACGGCTTCGGCTTCTCCGACACCCGCGCGGCCGCGCGGCGGTACTTCCACATCGACGGCCCGTCGATGGTGGTCAAGGCCCTGCAGATGCTCGCCGCCCGCGGCGAGGTCGACCCGGCGTGGCCGGGCCAGGCGGCCGAGAAGTACCAGCTGCTGGACGTGAACGCCGGGACCTCCGGCAACAGCGGCGGCGACGCCTGAGTCGAACCATGAGCGCGCGAGGCGCACCGATGGTTGTCGGTGTGCCTCGCGCGCTCGCGCGTACTCTGGCACGCTAGGGGCAAGCGAAAACGTTAACGAGGGGGTGTCCTACGTTGGGCAGCACGCCGGTGCCCGGTAAGCAGGGTGGTTTGTCGGGGGTCGTGACCATGGGTTTCGAGCAGGGCCAGGTGGTCCAGGAACTCGGGTGGGACTCCGACGTCGACGAGTCGCTGCGCGACGAGATCATGGACGCCATCGATGCCGACCTGGTCGACGACGCCCTCGAGGCCGTCGACGCGGTGCTGCTGTGGTGGCGCGAGGAGGACGGTGACGTGGGGGACGCCCTCGTCGACGCCCTGCGCGACCTCTCCACGACGGGGCACATCTGGTTGCTGACCCCCAAGATCGGCCGCGACGGCTACGTCGACCCGGCCGACATCGCCGAAGGCACCGCGACAGCCGGGCTGGTGTTGGCCAACCCGGCGTCGGTGTCGCGTGAGTGGCAGGCGCAGAAGATCGTGCGCCCCAAGGCCGGTCGCCGCTAGCGGTTCACGGCTTCCACTCCTGCCGGACGCCGTCGGCGTCCGTCCATGAGAGGCCGGTCAGGGCATCCGAGATCGGCTGACCTGCGCGGGCTCCCTCCGCGTTCGCGGTGATGAAGACGACGGTCCGGTCGGCTGCGGGCCACGGCATCACCGTGACCTCCTCGGCCTCCAGGCCGTCGGCCCACGCGGGCGTTACGTCCGCCGCGGTGCCGCTGACGAGGTAGGCCGAGGTGATGCGGCTGAGGGCCACCGAGGGCGTCCGGGTTTCGTCGAGGAGGTCGTTGGTCGCGCTGAGCACCTGCACGCGGTCACCGGACAGGGGGGTGGACGAGGTGCCCGCCGGGCCCCGGATGCCGACCTGCCTGCTCTGGGGGAGCAGCCAGACGTCGAGGTTGCCCGCGGGGACCGTGAGCTTCGCGCCGTCGCGACCCTCGAGGACCACCTCGCCCTGCGCGATCCGGGCACTCGACCCCGACCCCGCGTTCGTGACGGGGGTGCCGTCGGCGCGCCACCACAGGGTCTCCACGCCGGCGATCGAACCGGCGGGGGAGTCGAGGCGGAAGCCCACCGCCGCCCACGGCGTCCCGGGCAGGTCGACCGGGCCCGCGGAGGTGAACCCGCCGATGGAGAAGGTGGGGTCCATCAACGTGGCGGCGACCGCGTCGCTGGGCACGATGCCGAGCACGATGTCGTCACCGCTCGTGCCCAGCGTACTCTGGCCGACGAGCCCGTCGGTGCTGGAGCCGCCCATGCGTGTCACCGTGCCATCCTCGGCGACCGACGAGTAGACGAGATCCGGTTCCTGACCGGGCAGGATGCTCACCTCGAAGGTGATGTTCGGGTTGCTCTCCACGGTGCCGCCGTTCAGGGGCAGTTCGACCCGCGCCGTTGCGGCCGAGTGGGCGGTGGCGATCGGGGTGGGGGCCGCCGGCGACGGCGTCCCGGTGAGCGAGGGCAGCCACGAGGCACCCAGCCCGACGACGACGGCGAGCGCTCCGACACCGGCCACGGTGGCCAGGCGGCGCTGCTGGACGCGGCGGGTGCCGGCCGCGACGAGGGCGTCCGTGTCGAGGGGGGCGAGGTCGTGGGCCGAGGCGTCCAGCGCGTCGGCGAGGTCGAGGCGGAACTCGTCCTGGGTGGTGTTCATCGGGCACCTGCTTCCGTGGTGTCGTGGGAGGAGTGGGTGGCGCGGAGGCTGGCCAGCCCGCGGGAGGCGGCGCTCTTGACGGCACCGACCGAGATCCCGAGCAGGTCGGCCACCTGGGCCTCCGAGAGGTCGTCGTAGTAGCGCAGGACGACCACCGCGCGTTGACGCTGCGGCAGCGTGGCCAGCAGGCGGACGAGCTGGTCGTGGTCCTCGGTGCGCGAGGCGGGGGAGGAGGGCCGGTCCGGGGCGTCGCCCGTCGATACCTCCTTGCGGGTGGAGCGCCAGGCGTCCACCCTCTCGTTGGCCATGATGCGGCGCGTGTACGCGTAGGCCTCACCGTGGCGGATGCGCGGCCAGGCGACGTACGTCTTGACCAGGCTGGCCTGGACCAGCTCGCGGGCCGCGTCGCCGGACCCGGTGAGGCCGACACCCAGCCGGACCAGCCGGGGGGTCGACTCCTCGACGAAGGCCGTGAACTCCGCATCGCGGGTGGCCTTGCCCCAACCCTGCAGCACAGCTCCTCCTGGGTGTGTCGCCCGCCCGTCGTGGCGGGGTCATCGTCGTACACGGAGCAGGCACCGGAAAGGTTGCCTGCCGTCGTCTGCCAGAATGGGGCGTCGTCGCCGCGGGTGCGTGGCGGCGTGCGGGCGCATGGCTCAGTTGGTTAGAGCACCTCCCTTACAAGGAGGGGGTCGGGGGTTCGAGTCCCTCTGCGCCCACCGCCATGGCGTAGACTCGACCCTCGTGGCAGCCCAAGACACCAGCACCGAGCTCGCGGACCTCGACCGCGCCCTCTCCAGCATCGAAGCGGTCCTCGACCCCGATGCCAAGCGCGCCGAGATCGCGACCATCCAGGAGGAGGTCGCGGCACCGGACCTGTGGGACGACCAGGAGAACGCCCAGCGCGTCACCTCGCGCCTGTCCCGCCTCCAGTCCGAGGTGGAGCGGCTCGAGAAGCTCCGCGGACGCCTCGACGACCTGCCGGTGCTCTTCGAGCTCGCCGCCGAGGAGGGCGACGAGGCCTCGCGTGCGGAGGCCGAGCGCGAGCTCACGGGGTTGAAGGCCGAGATCGCCGCCCTCGAGATCCGCACCCTGCTGTCGGGCGAGTACGACGAGCGGGACGCCGTGGTCACCATCCGTTCGGGCGCCGGCGGCGTCGACGCGGCCGACTTCGCCGAGATGCTGCTGCGCATGTACCTGCGCTGGGCCGAGCGCCACGGCCACGCCACCAAGGTGATGGACACCAGCTACGCCGAGGAGGCCGGCCTGAAGTCGGTCACCTTCGAGGTCAGCGCCCCCTTCGCCTACGGCACGCTCTCGGTCGAGGGCGGCACCCACCGCCTCGTCCGGATCAGCCCCTTCGACAACCAGGGACGGCGCCAGACGTCCTTCGCCGCCGTCGAGGTCATTCCGCTCATCGAGGCGACCGACCACATCGAGGTCCCCGAGTCCGACATCCGCGTCGACGTGTTCCGCTCGTCGGGGCCCGGCGGCCAGTCGGTCAACACCACCGACTCCGCCGTCCGCATCACCCACCTGCCCACGGGCCTGGTCGTGTCGATGCAGGACGAGAAGAGCCAGATCCAGAACCGCGCGGCCGCGCTGCGCGTGCTCCAGTCGCGCCTGCTGCTGCTGAAGAAGCAGGAGGAGGACGCCAAGAAGAAGGAGCTCGCGGGTGACGTGAAGGCCTCGTGGGGCGACCAGATGCGCAGCTACGTGCTCAACCCCTACCAGATGGTCAAGGACCTGCGGACCAACCACGAGGTCGGCAACCCCGACGCCGTGTTCGACGGCGACATCGACGGCTTCATCGACGCCGGCATCCGCTGGCGCAAGCAGGTGGAGCTGGGTGAGGCCGGGTAGGGGCGGCGTGGTGCCGCACCCGCGGCGTCCGGGTGACCTACGCTGGACGCGGCCGGCCTGAGAATCCTCAGGAAACTTCCCATCGTCGACCCGGCCGGGACCAGCACGTGATCACCTTCACCGAAGTCACCAAGAGGTACCGGGGCCAGCAGCGCCCCGCCCTGTCCGCGGTCAACGCCACGATCGACGACGGTGAGTTCGTCTTCCTGGTCGGGCCGTCCGGGTCGGGCAAGTCCACCTTCCTGCGCCTGGTGCTGCGGGAGGCCCGCGCCTCCTCGGGTGAGGTCGTCGTGAACGGCCGCGACGTCGGCCGGATGGCCGGCTGGCGCATCCCCCGGCTGCGCCGCGGGATCGGCACAGTGTTCCAGGACTTCCGGCTGCTGCCCGGCAAGACTGTCCACGAGAACGTCGCGTTCGCCCTGCAGGTGATCGGACGCCCCGGGCGCGAGATCCGCCGACTGGTCCCGCAGACCCTCGAACTGGTGGGGCTCCAGGACAAGGCGGACCGGCTCCCCGAGGAACTCTCCGGCGGAGAGCAACAGCGAGCGGCGCTGGCCCGCGCCGTGGTGAACGCCCCGCGCATCCTGCTGGCCGACGAACCGACCGGCAACCTCGACCCGACCACCTCGGTCGGGATCATGAAGCTCCTGGACCAGATCAACCGGGACGGCACCACGGTGGTGATGGCCACCCACGACGCCACCGTGGTCGACCAGATGCGCCGGCGCGTGATCGAGCTCAGCAACGGTGAGCTCGTCCGCGACCAGGCGCAGGGCGTCTACGGGTACCAGTGATCGGGTAGGGGAGAGAACACACCATGCGCCACGCATTCACCGAGGTCGTCTCGGGCCTCCGCCGCAACGCGAGCATGAACCTCGCCGTCCTGGTCACCATGTGGGTCTCGTTGACCCTGTTCGGCCTCGGCGTCCTGGTCACGCAGCAGGTCGACCTCATCAAGGGCCGGTGGTACGACCGCATCGAGCTGACCGTGTTCTTGTGCACCCCCGCCACCCAGGGCGAGAACTGCACGCCGGGGACGGCCACGACCGACGCCCAGCGCACGCAGATCCGTCAGGGCCTGGAGTCCAACCCCGAGGTGGCCGAGGTCTTCTACCAGAGCCAGGACGAGGTCTTCGCCGAGTTCCGGCAGACCTACGCCGATTCCCCGATCCTCGCTTCGATGAAAGCTGAGGACATGCAGGATCTTTTCAGGATCAAGCTCGTGAATCCTGAGGAATACCAGGTCGTGGTGGCCGAGGCCGGTGCCATGCCCGGCGTCCAGAACGTCCAGGACCTGCGCCAATTCCTCGACCCATTGTTCGAGTGGCTCAACTGGGGTCGCTGGCTCGCCGTGGGGGCGTCCGGGTTGCTGCTGCTGGCCGCCGCACTGCAGATCGGCCAGAGCATCCGCATGGCGGCGCACGCCCGGCGACGCGAGATCGGCATCATGCGCCTGGTCGGTGCCTCGAACACCTACATCATGCTGCCGTTCCTGCTCGAGAGCCTGCTCGTCGCGCTCGGCGGGGCCGCCCTGGCCTGCGCGACCTTGGCGGGCATCCAGCAGTTCGCCATCATCGAAAAGGCTAAACCTGCCCTTCAGGGATTCACGTGGATCGGCTGGGATCACGTGGGAATTGCGATGGTTTGGCTTGTCGGGGTGGCCATCGCCCTATCTATGATCCCCACGTTGATTGCGACACGTCGCCACCTGAGGGTGTGAGTCCTCGGCCCGGCGGTCGCACCAAGCGATCGTTGGGAGTTCGTAGTGAGTCACGTCCACGCCGACAGGTTCGGCCGACGCAGTGCCCCCGGGCGGCGCCTGACCACCGTGCTCGTCGCAGCGACCGCCTCCGTCGCCCTCGTCGCCCCCCTCGCCGGGGCCGACACGCTGTCCGACCTCCGCGCAGCGTCCCAGTCGAATGCGCAAGCACAGGATGCGGCACGGAATGCCATTTCCAATTCGCAGCAGAATGTGAATTCGGCCACCCAGGAATTGATCGACTCGCAGAACCGGTTGGCCCAAGCGCAGGCCGTCCTGCAGGACATTTCGGTGCAATTGCAGGCGGCCCGGGAGAATGATGCACGCATCGCTGCCGACCTCGAGGCGGCCCGCGAGGAGCTGGAGCGCGCCAAGCAGCGGGTGGCCAAGGCGGAGCAGGACGTGACGACCCAGCTGGCGCTCATCGGGTCCGCGGCACGCGAGTCCTACCAGCAGCAGACGGACCTGCGCGGACTGTCGGTGGTCTTCGGGTCGGAGTCCCCGGCCGAGCTCAGCCAGCGTCTGCAGTGGAACACCACCATCTTCGACACCCAGGCCGCCGAGAAGTCGCGCCTCGACCAGGTGCTCGCCGAGCTCGAGGCCGCCCGCCAGGCGCAGGCAGAGGTCGAGGCACGCATCGCCCGCGACAAGGCCGAATCGGAGCGCAACGTCGCCCGTGTCGCCGACCTGGAGCGCCGTGCCGAACAGCAGCGCAACACGGTGGCGGGCCTGGTGGCCGCCAACGAGCAGGCCCGCGCCGCCGCCCAGACCGAACTGGACGCCGACGAGGCCGACTACCGCACGCTGCAGGCGGCCGAGCAGGACACGCAGCGCCTGATCCAGCAGGAGATCGCCCGGATCAAGGCCGCAGAGGAGGCCCGGATCAAGCGCGAGGCCGAGGAACGTGCCCGCCGTGAGGAGGAAGCCCGGATCAAGCGCGAGGAGGCCGCCCGGGCCAAGGCCGAGGCGGAGGCTGCCGAGCGCACCCGCGCCCAGGACGCGGCCGACAAGAAGGCCAGGGCGGACGCCGCGGCCGTCGAGTCGGCCCGCGCCGAGGCCGCCGCCAAGCCGGACCGGTCCTCCGGCGGCGCCGCAGCACCCGCGCGCAACACGTCGGCCTGGGGCTTCGTCCGTCCTGTGAACGCCAACTACGGATCGGCCTTCGGCCTGCGGTTCCACCCGATCCTGAAGTACTGGCGCCCCCACAACGGCGTCGACATGGGCGCCCCGACCGGCACCCCGATCTACGCCGCGCAGGCCGGTACCGTGCTCCAGGCCGGGACGAACGGCGGCTTCGGCCAGTACACCCTGATCTCGCACGGTTCGATCGTCGACGGCAAGCTCACGACGACCGGGTACGCCCACCAGTCGCGGATCCTCGTCCGCGCCGGGCAGCGGGTCGAGCGCGGCCAGCTGATCGGCTACGTGGGCAACACCGGCCTGTCGACCACGCCGCACCTCCACTTCGAGCTGCGCCTCAACGGGACGCCGGTCAACCCGGTCCGCTACGTCCCCTGACCCGCACCACCCGGCCCGAGTGCCGCCCGGCTATATGCTGGGCGGCACTCTCGCTTTCGAAGGAGCACACCGGCCATGCCGCGACCCGAGGGGCGCATCCTCGTCGCCCAGAACAAGAAGGCCCGCCACGACTACCACATCGGTGACCGTGTCGAGGCCGGCCTGGTGCTGCTCGGCACCGAGGTGAAGTCCCTGCGCGCCGGCCGCGCGTCGCTGGTCGACGGCTTCGCCACGATCGACGACGGCGAGGTCTGGCTCCGTGGCGTGAACATCCCCGAGTACAAGTTCGGCACCCACTCCCACGGCCCGCTGCGCAACCGCAAGCTGCTCATGCACCGCCGCGAGATCGCCAAGCTGGAGAAGGAGGTCGCCAACTCCGGCCGCACGCTGGTCCCGCTGTCGATCTACTTCAGCGATGGCTACGCCAAGGTGGAGATCGCCGTCGCCACGGGCAAGAAGGACTGGGACAAGCGCCAGACCATCGCCGAGCGGGACGCCAACCGCGAGGCCCAGCGCGCGCTGTCGGCCCGCAACAAGGGCAGGCGCTGACATGCTGCGCGCCGCCCGACGCCTGGCCGTCGCCGTGGTGGTCGCCCTCGCCTTCGTGCTCGGTGTCGCGACCCCCGCGCACGCCGCCGGAGACACCTACGACCGGTTCGACGTCGACTACACGATCACGCCCCAGGGCACCGTCCACGTCACCGAGACCATCGTGCTGCGCTTCGGCCCCAACTCGGGCAGGCGGGGCTACGAGCGTTACCTCGTCACCCGCGAACCGTTCGACGACGACGAGGACATGCTCTACGAGGTGACCAACGTCCGCGTCACCAGCCCCGACGCGGTCTCCACGGCCACCCAGGTGAGCAACTACTCCAACACGCCGCGCGAGTCGGTGGTGAAGATCCGCATCGGCGACCCCGACCGGCGCAACACCGGCCCGACGGCGACCTACGTCATCTCCTACGACGTGCGCGGGGCCCTGCGCACGCCCGAGCAGACCAGACTGCCCGAGTTCTACTGGGACGTCACGGGCTCCACCATGGGAGCCATCCGTTCGTCCACGGTCCGGGTCACGGCCCCCGGGGCCGTCCAGGACGCCGTCTGCTTCGCCGGCCCGCCCCGGGCCGAGAATCCCTGCTCCGACGTCTCCACCAGCGGGGACACCGCGACGTTCACCCAGCCCGACGGCATCCCGACCGGCAGCCTGCTGACGTTCGGCGTGCAGCTGGACCCGGCGTCCGTGTCGAACGCCACCCCGATCCGGGTCGAGCGCGGGGACGCAGCCCAGCAGCGCTCCACGCGGGTCATGCAGGCCGCGGGCGGGGCGGCCGCCCTCGCGATCCCCGTCGTCGGCTGGCTCTACTACCGCCGCCGCGGGCACGACGAGCGCTACGCCGGCGTCCCGCCGGGCACGGTGCCGCTCGCGGGCCAGCCCACGCACGTGGAGCGCAACGACCCGAAGACCCCCGTGCCCGTCTCGTTCGCGCCGCCGAAGCTGCCGCTCACCTACGCCGGCTTCCTCCTCGACGGCCAGTACAAGACCGAGCACCTCACCGCCACGCTGGTCGGGCTCGCCACGAACGGGGCGATCACGCTGACCTCCGAGGGACGCCCCGAGGCGGAGCTCCGCGACCCCCGCAGGGCGCCCGACGAGCCCAGCGAGATCCTGCTGTCCGAGCTCTTCGACGGACGCCGCACCACCGTCCGGCTCGACAGGGCGGGCCAGCTCGCCGAGGCGTCCGACGCCCTCGAGGCCGACGCCCGCTCGGTCGCGCTGGGCAACAAGTGGTTCCGCGGCGTCGCGCGCGGACGCAAGAGCTTCTCGATCATGGGCCTGCTGTGGGTCGTCATGATGGGGTCGTTCTTCTTCGACGTGCGCGCGCTGTCCGGACTGGCCTGGCTGCTCGGGCCGGCGACGGTGGCCCTGGTCATCACGTGGATCGTCGTGCAGACCAAGATGGCGCGCGGCCAGCGCACCGCCCTGGGCCGGGCCTGGACCGACCAGGTCGAGGGCTTCCGCACCTACATCGCCACCGCCGAGGCGGACCAGCTCCAGTTCGAGGAGGGGGAGGACATCTTCAGCAAGTACCTGCCCTGGGCCGTGCTGTTCGGCCTGGCCGAGCGGTGGGTGCGCGTGTGTGAGCAGGCCATCGCCCTGGGCCGCCTGCGGCAGCCGGACGCCTCGTGGTACGGCGGGGCCTACTTCGACACCCACATGATCCTGTGGCACCTCGACAGCCTGGGCCGGTCGATCCCGCCGGCCACGGCGCCGTCGGTGGCCTCGCACGGGCCGAGCTTCAGCAACGACATCGGCTTCGGTGGCGGCGGTTCGGCCTTCGGTGGGGGCGGTGGCTTCGGTGGCGGCTTCTCCGGCGGCGGTGGCGGCGGAGGCGGCGGCGGCAGCTGGTGAGTAGGGTTGGGGCCCATGGACAAGCCAACCATTGAGATCCCCGACACCGACGCCCCCGCCGAGCTCGTGCTCGACGACCTCGAGGTCGGCACCGGCCCCGAGGCCAAGCCGGGCCAGCAGGTCGCCGTGCACTACGTCGGCGTCGCCTGGTCCGACGGCACCGAGTTCGACAACTCCTACGACCGCGGCGAGCCGCTGGTCTTTGGCCTGGGCGCCGGTCAGGTCATCCAGGGCTGGGACTCCGGCATCGCCGGCATGAAGGTCGGCGGCCGTCGCCGCATCACCATCCCGCCGCACCTCGGCTACGGCGCGCGCGGCGCCGGCGGTGTGATCAAGCCCAACGAGACCCTCGTCTTCGTCTGCGACCTGGTGGGTGTGCGCTGACCGGCGTGTGACGTCCCCGTGTGCATCTCCGGGTGGCAGGACCCCAAGGATCCTTGGGGACCTGCCACCCGGAAGTGCATTCGGGGGACGGGTCGGGGGAAGGCCCGATGGGTATGTGTCCTACGGCGGGCAGGATGGCGCCATGAGCAACCTCCCCTCCCTGGACCTGCGGGTCGGCGACACCGAGCGTGCGCGGGCCGAAGCCCTGCTGCAGGACGCGTACTGTGCCGGACGCCTCGACGAGGTCGAGCTCGACGAGCGGCTGGGGATGGTGATGACGGCGCAGACGCGTCGTGACCTCAACGCCTCCGTGGCGGGCCTCCCGGCCCGCTTCGTGGCCCCGCGGGCGGTCGCGCCGCGCAGCCCCCAGGCGACCTCCCTGGGAGCCACCGCGCACTTCTCGGGCCTGCTCACCTGGATCTTCGGGCCGCTGTTCCTCTACGCCTGCTCGACCCCGGGGACCCCGGCGCGGCGCGAGGCGGCCCACGCGTTCAACTACCAGCTGGTCGCGGGCCTGACGTTCCTCGTCACCGCCATCGTGGGGGGCATCCTGCTGCCCGAGGCGGCGATGGAGGTCATCATGCCGCTGGGCTGGGTCGGCTGGCTGTTGCTCACCATCGTCGGCGGTGCCCGGGCCCTGTCCGGCCAGCGCTGGAACAACCCGCTGACGCGCCTGATCCGCCTCCGCGTGCTGGACCCGATGCGCTGACCGTGGTGCCTCATAGTCAAGTCCCCGGCTGATGGGGCGTGTGCCTCACAGATTTTTCCCCGGGAACGGGGGTCTAGCCGGCGCGGATTTTGAGGGCTTTGATGTCGGGGGCTCGCCAGGTGAGTTGGTCTTCGAGGCGGCGGGTCTTGGTGGCGGCCAAGCGGGTCAGTTCGGCTTGGAGTTCGGTGATCTGCCGGGCGATCCGGGTGGGTTTGAGGGTGGCCTTGTAGGCGGCGAGTTCGTGTTCTTGGGCGGGGCTGAGGACGCCTGCCTCGAGGAGCCGTCGGTAGGGGGAGCGGGGCTGGTCGTAGAGACGCTTGCGGCGGCCGAGTTTGTCGGTGCCGTACCCGATGGGTTTCTTGGTGGGGGTGAAGAAGTTCAACCTGTCGTTGACCAAGGGCCACAACTGGGTCAGGAGGTCGAGTTCGGCCGGGGTGTCGTAGCGGTGGTAGAACCCGTATCGGCGCACGAGGTGGCCGTTCTTGGACTCGATGGTGGCTTGGTCGTTGCTCTTGTAGGGCCGGGATCGGGTGAAGAACACATCCCGGTCACTGACCTGTTTCAGCTCAAATGTCGCATTTCGCGGCTTTGATCAGTCCACCCCTGGCGGGTCTGGACGGTGGTTGTGGATCTGATTGTTCCGCTGTTGGCGGTGGTGAGCAAGACGACGCTGGTGGGCGTCGTGCAGGCCCTTGCGGCGGGCGGCGCGGATGGCCTCGCCCCTGCCTTGGTGTTCATCGTCGGGGGTCACGTAGCCGATGCTGGAGTGCAGGCGGACGGTGTTGTACTCGATCTGGATGCGGTCGAGCTCGGCCCGCAGGACGGCCGGGTCGGTGATTGCCAGCAGGTGCGGCCATTCGGCCTTCAGGGTGCCGTTCAACGACTCGATCCACGCCTGATCGGTCGGGGTGGAGGGCCGGCCGAAGTGTTGCGCGATCGCGACCAGGGCCATGAACCGGCGGGTGCCGGTGGCGATCATCTGCGACCCGTTGTCCGATACCGCCAGCAGTAGCGGGGTGAGGCCGTCGTCGGCGTCGGGGTCGACCCGGCCGGTCGCCGCCCGAGCCAGGGCTTCCTTCAGCAGGCCCTCGGATTCCAGGGCCGTGGTGAACGCGGCCTGCACTTGGGTGGTGGTCTCCTCGCTGGATACCAGGTGGGTGAGCCACTTGCGGGACACGAGGTCCTCGATGATCAGCACCTTCGCCCCGCAGCGGGTGAAGTGGGTCGTGTCGTAGATCCATAGGGAATTCGGCTTGTAGGACGCCCAGTCCGGGAACGGCTTGCGTTCCCCACGGACCGGCCGCGGCAGCGGACGAAAGTGCTTGTCAGACTCGATCAACACCCTGCGCACGGTGGACGGTGATGCCCAGAACCGGCCCACATACGAGCCCCGATGCGCCAGCCGCCGGTGGGAGCGGTCCCGTTCGCCCCACTCGTTGAACACCGCCAGAATCTGCTGAACCTCATCGTCGAGGAGACCGTTGACTGCGACCCCGCCGGGCTTCCGGTCGGCCAGGTCCGTGCGCCGGGCCTGCCAGCGTTCGACCCGCCGCCGGCTGATCTTGAGCACCTCGCACACGGCCTGCAAGCTCCAGCCCTCGCCGACCGCGTGGTCCACCAGACCGAGGAGGCCGGCCTTGCCGACGGCGTCGACACGCACCGGAACAGGCTCGGTCACCGCCATCCGGAGCCCCCTTTTCCCTCCAGCAAGGTGAGCTTGACCGCCAACTCCTTCACCGCCTCCGACAGCCGGGCGACCTCGGCGTTCGCGGCCTCCAACTCGACATCCCGGGGGGTCTTGCCCACCCCGGGTTTCGACGCCGACAAGGCCGCCATCGCGCCCTCCTTGGCGACCTGGCGGAGCTTCATGATCGTCGAACGGTCCACCCCCGCCGCCTCCGCGGCGGCGTTGATGGTCGTCTCGCCACGCACGAGCTGGAGGAAGATCTCGTACTTCACCGACGGCGCCAACAACTTCTTCGCGCGCCGCGTAGGGCTCGCCGGGCTCGCCCCGGCATCCTTGTTCGTCGAGGACATCGACACTCACTCTCGGGTCAGCCAGACCCCCACAGTGTGGTCTGATTCAAACCCCGAAATGCGACACGATCCCTGACGCAAGACAG
>NZ_JACJFX010000034.1:0-31099 GCF_014164675.1 Propioniciclava sp. MC1683
CGGGGCCTCCTCACGACTGTGGATAGGCCGAACCAAGGACCACCCTCGTTCGGTAACCCACGAACATGCGCGAGAGAGGCCCTGGCCCGCAACCCCTCACACAAGAGGAGCTGCTCATACCGTCTGAGCCGGCTGCCGGGTCAGCGCAGGACGGCGAGGACGTCCTCGCGCTCGACGCCGTCGTGGGTCCACGTGGCGGTGAGCACGCCGCGGGCGGCGTGGGTGTCCTCGTGCTCGGCGTCCAGAACCCGGATCAGGCGGACCGCACCCTGGGCGTCCACGCCCGGCGTGACGCCCGAGCCGACGACCTCGGCGGTGGCGGGCAGCGGCTCGCCGGTCTCGACGTTGGTGATGGGCGAGCCGGTGTCGCCCTCGGTGATCACGCGCACGAGTTCGGAGACGTAGACCGGGTCGGTGGTCGCGTCGTAGCCGTAGCGGGTGCCCAGCTCGGAGTGATCGAGGGTGCCGATGAGCTCGCCGCCCTCGAGTTCGGACCCCCGCCATGTGACCGGCACGTGGTAGATCGCGCCGCCCGACGCGATGAGCATCGAGTCGAGGCCCACCTCGCCGTCGGGGTCCACGAATCGGAAGAACGCGACCCGCTCGAGGTCGGCGGCATCGCCCTCGAACCAGGACTGCTGCACGAGCCAGGGGGCGAGCAGCTCGAGCTTGGAGGGGGACAGGGTGGCCTGCGTGTAGACGTCTGCGGTTCCGCTCATGACGACACGCTAGTGGAGGGGGCACGATGGCACCATGGTCGACCTCGCAGCCCTGTTCGGCACCCGGTACCCCCTGATCCAGGCCCCCATGGCGGGCGTGCAGGGCAGCGCGCTCGCGATCGCGGTGGGGCAGGTCGGCGCGCTCGGGTCCCTGCCCGCCGCGATGCTGAGCCCGGACGCCCTCCGCGCCGAGCTGTCCCGCCTCCGGGAGGCGGGGGTGCCGTACAACGTGAACTTCTTCGCCCACACCCCACCGGCGCCCGACGCCGACGCCGAGGCGCGCTGGCGTGCCGCCTTGGCGCCGTACTTCGCCGAGCTCGGGGTGGCCGCCGATGCACCCGCCGGACCCGGGCGGGCGCCGTTCTCGGCCGAGGCGGGCGAGGTGCTGGCCGCGTTCGCCCCGCCCGTGGTGAGCTTCCACTTCGGCCTGCCCGAGCCCGACCTGCTCTCCCGGGTGTGGGGGTGGGGAGCCGTGGTCATGTCGACCGCCACGACGGTCGCTGAGGCGCCGCCCCGCACGCGGCCTGGTCAACCGGGCCATCCGCGAGCTGGGCGGCGCCGAGGGCTTGAGTTTTTCGCCCCTCGCGCCGAAGTTCCCGCTGGCCGGCGGGGCGATGGGCCCGCTGCGGGCAGCGGCCGAGGCGTCCGGGAGTCTGGACTTCACGCCGCTGTGGGTGGGGGAGGGGGCGGCGCCCCGGGCCGAGCCCGCGGCGTCCATCGTCGCTGCGCTGGTGGGGCAGGAGTAGAGCCCTCGGCGCGCGAAACCCAAGCCCTCGGCGGATGGGCCACAATGGCCACCATGCGTGAGCTGCAGCAGACCATCGTCGACGAGTTCGGCGTCAAGCCCGAGATCGACCCCGCCGCCGAGGTGGAGGCGCGGGTCCAGTTCCTGGTCGACTACCTGGCCGAGACGCGCACCAAGGGCTTCGTGCTCGGCATCTCCGGGGGGCTGGACTCCACGCTGTCCGGCCGGCTCGCACAGATGGCCGTCGAGCGGGTGCGCGCGGACGGGGGCGAGGCCACCTTCATCGCGATGCGCCTGCCCTACAAGGTGCAGCACGACGAGGCCGACGCGGCAGCCGCCATCGAGTTCGTCGCCGCCGACCGGGCGATCACGTACAACATCGCCCCGGCCGTGGACGGCTTCGATTCCGAGTACGACACCGCCGTCGGCGAGGACATGACCGACTTCAACAAGGGCAACGTGAAGGCCCGCCTGCGCATGGTCGCCCAGTACGCGGTCGCCGGCGACAACGGACTGCTGGTGATCGGCACCGACCACGGGGCCGAGTCCGTGATGGGCTTCTTCACCAAGTTCGGTGACGGGGCCGCCGACATCCTGCCCCTGTTCGGCCTGAACAAGCGCCAGAACCGCCAGCTCCTGCAGCACCTGGGCGCCCCCGAGCGCCTGTGGGCCAAGGTGCCCACCGCCGACCTGCTCGACGGCAACGCTGGACGCCCCGACGAGGACGAGCTGGGCATCAGCTACGACCACATCGACGACTACCTCGAGGGCCGCGACGTGCCGGACGCCGCCGCCGAGCGCATCGAGACCACGTGGCGCCGCACCCGCCACAAGCGGACGATCCCGGTCACCATCCACGACACGTGGTGGCGCTCCTGACGCGAGCCCGACACGCCGGTTGCCTCGGTTGCCGGACGGTTCTCGACGCCCACCCCGCGTGGGCGTATGGTTCACGGGTCAACTTCTTCTGAGGGGGTGCAGCATGACGGGCTTCTGGCGTCGACTCGACGTCGACCTCTGCCTGCGCAGCACCTGTGGTTGTCGGGGCTGAGCCTTCGCCCCCAGCGTCCCACCGCGCCTCTTGGCGCCCCGTCGGCCTGCTCGCTCGTCCTGCTCTCGACATGTGCTCCTTGAACGTGGTGCACGTGTCCTCGGGTCGAGGGACCACATTCGGCGGACACCCACTGAACCACCCGTGAAAGGCACCACCATGTCCACCGCACCCGCGGCGTCCGACGCCGCCCCCACCGCCCGGCGCAAGCCGGCCTTCCCCTTCTGGGCCCAGGTCCTGGCCGGCCTCGTCGTCGGCGTCCTGCTCGGCTGGGTCGCGCGCACCTTCGACGTCGCCTGGCTCAAGGAGCTGCTCTCGACCGTTGGCACGATCTTCGTGCAGCTGCTGCGCGTCATCGTCGTCCCGCTCGTCCTGACCGCGCTCATCGTCTCCATCACCCAGCTGCGCCACGTCGCGAACGCGGCCAAGCTGGCCGTCCAGACGCTCGTCTGGTTCGCGATCACCGCGTTCATCTCGGTGCTGATCGGCATCGGCCTGGGCGTGCTGACCAACCCGGGCGCCTCGGCGTCCATCGGCACCGAGGGCGCGAAGGCCGTCGCGACCCAGGGCACCTGGCTCGACTTCATCAAGGGCCTCGTCCCGGCCAACGTGTTCGGGCTCGAGGCGTCCAGCCGCTTCAACGCCGAGGCCGCCACGGTGGCGACCAGCCTCAACTTCAACGTGCTGCAGCTCGTCGTGCTCGGCATCGTGCTCGGCGCCGCCGCGCTCGCGGTGGGGGAGAAGGCCGCCCCGTTCATCAACGTCGCGGAGTCGCTGCTGGCGATCTTCCAGAAGCTCGTGTGGTGGATCATCCTCCTCGCCCCGATCGGCACCGCCGGCCTCATCGGCCGCGCCGTCGCCACCTACGGCTGGGACCTCATCGCGCCGCTGGGCATCTTCACCCTCGACGTGTACCTCGGCTGCGCCCTGGTGGTGTTCGGGCTCTACCCGCTCCTGCTGAAGGCGCACGGCCTGTCGGTGCGCCGCTGGTTCGCCGGCGCCTGGGAGTCCATCACCCTCGCCTTCGTCACCCGCAGCTCGCTGGGCACGCTGCCCGTCACCCAGAGCAACACGGTCTACAAGCTGGGCGTCCCGCGCAGCTACGCCAGCTTCGCGGTGCCGTTGGGCGCCACCACCAAGATGGACGGCTGCGCCGCCATCTACCCGGCCCTCGCCGCGATCACCGTCGCGCAGCTGTTCGACATCCATCTCGGCCTGCAGCACTACGTGCTGATCGCGTTCGTCGCCGTGGTCGGCTCGGCGGCCACCGCCGGCCTCACCGGCGCCATCGTCATGCTGACGCTGACCCTGTCGACGCTCGGCCTGCCCCTGGAGGGCGTCGGCCTGCTGCTGGCGATCGACCCGATCCTCGACATGGCCCGCACCGCCACCAACGTGGCCGGCCAGTCGCTGATCCCGACGATCGTGGCCAAGCGCAACGGCATCCTCGACGAGGACGTCTACAACGGCCACAAGGTCATCGCGGACGCCGAGCCCGAGTTGGCCGGGGCCCACGCCTGAGCGCAATTCCACGGACGCCC
Source organism: Propioniciclava sp. MC1683 (assembly GCF_014164675.1). Classification (NCBI taxonomy): domain Bacteria; kingdom Bacillati; phylum Actinomycetota; class Actinomycetes; order Propionibacteriales; family Propionibacteriaceae; genus Propioniciclava; species Propioniciclava sp. MC1683. The sequence continues at coordinate 4,057 of NZ_JACJFX010000034.1, forward strand.
CCTACCCGACCCGGGTGCGGGGCGTCCCACGTACCGGCAACCTGGCGCGGGCCTTTTGCGCGCCCACGGTCCCGGCAAGTAAGCTGGTGAACCGGTGCGTTCTGCCCTCCTCCGGACCGAGTGGGGTCGGCGCCACAGGAACACACCACCACGTCCAGATCCATCCAGTCATCGGAGCCCTACTACATGACCTCCACTCCTGAGGCCGCTCAGGTCGCAGTCGACGATTTCGCCACCGCCGAGGAATTCGCCCAGGCCGTCGACGCCACTATCAAGTACTTCAACGACGGTGACATCGTCACCGGCACCGTCGTCAAGGTCGACCGGGACGAGGTCCTGCTCGACATCGGCTACAAGACCGAAGGTGTCATCCCTTCCAAGGAACTCTCCATCAAGCACGATGTGGACCCCTTCGACGTCGTCTCCGTGGGCGACGAGATCGAGGCCCTCGTCCAGCAGAAGGAGGACAAGGAAGGCCGCCTGATCCTGTCCAAGAAGCGCGCCCAGTACGAGCGCGCCTGGGGCACGATCGAGAAGGTCAAGGAGGAGGACGGGGTCGTCACCGGCCGCGTCATCGAGGTCGTCAAGGGTGGTCTCATCGTCGACATCGGCCTGCGCGGCTTCCTGCCCGCGTCGCTGGTGGAGATGCGTCGCGTCCGCGACCTGCAGCCCTACGTGGGCCAGGAGCTCGAGGCGAAGATCATCGAGCTGGACAAGAACCGCAACAACGTGGTGCTGTCCCGCCGCGCTTGGCTGGAGCAGACCCAGTCCGAGGTGCGCCACACCTTCCTCAACCAGCTGGCCAAGGGCCAGATCCGCAAGGGTGTCGTCTCGAGCATCGTCAACTTCGGTGCGTTCGTCGACCTCGGCGGTGTGGACGGCCTCGTGCACGTCTCCGAGTTGTCCTGGAAGCACATCGACCACCCGTCCGAGGTCGTCGAGGTGGGCCAGGAGGTCACGGTCGAGGTGCTCGACGTCGACATGGACCGCGAGCGCGTCTCCCTGTCGCTGAAGGCCACCCAGGAAGACCCGTGGCAGACCTTCGCCCGCACCCACCAGATCGGCCACATCGTGCCCGGCAAGGTCACGAAGCTGGTTCCGTTCGGTGCGTTCGTCCGCGTGGGCGAGGGCATCGAGGGCCTGGTGCACGTCTCCGAGCTGGCCGAGCGCCACGTGGAGATCCCCGAGCAGGTCGTCGCCGTCAACGACGAGGTCATGGTCAAGATCATCGACATCGACCTCGAGCGTCGCCGCATCTCGCTGAGCCTCAAGCAGGCCAACGAGGGTGTCGACGTCGCCGCTGACGACTTCGACCCGTCGCTGTACGGCATGACCGCCAGCTACGACGACCAGGGCAACTACATCTACCCCGAGGGCTTCGACCCGGAGACCCAGGAGTGGAAGCCCGGCTACGAGGAGCAGCAGCGCGCCTGGGAGCAGCAGTACGCCGAGGCGCAGGCCCGTTGGCTGGCCCACAAGAAGCAGGTCGAGGAGGCGGAGGCCGCCGAGTCGCAGGCCGCCGTCGAGGCCGCGTCCGCCGCGTCCTACTCCGCCGGTTCCACGTCGACCAGCGCCCCCGAGGGTTCGCTGGCCTCCGACGAGGCCCTGCAGGCCCTGCGCGACAAGCTGACCGGCGGCGCCAACTGACGCCCCCCGTCATCTGACGAAACGGTGCCCCGCTCCCTCGTGGAGCGGGGCACCGTCGCGTTCGGGGTCAGGGGTGCGCGGCGGCCAGTGCCTCGCCGATGACCCGGATGCCCTCCGCGTTGGGGTGCAGGCCGTCGTCGGAGATCAGCGCGGCCACGTCGCCGGAGGCCGCGAACGCCGAGGCCAGGTCGACGTAGTCCATCCCGCTGTCCTCGACGGCGGCGCGCAGGGCCTCGTTGACCGCGGCCGTGGTCGCGGCGCTCTGGGCGTCGACCGGCCCGACGGGGCGAGGATGTCCCAGTAGCCGGCGACGAGGTAGGTGTCCGGGCCGTCGCCAGCAACCTCGCGGATGGCCTGGAGGGCGGCGCCCACCCCGGCGTGCAGCAGGAGGACCTTCCGCGGCAGCGTCGTGGCCCGGGCCGTGTCCGAGGGCCCACCCATGCGGAACAGGTCGTTGGCCCCGATGACCACCACCACGGTGTCGGCCCCGGCCAGCGCGGCCCGGGCGTCGGGGTCGGTGAGCACGAAGCTGCGCAGGTCCTGGCTCGTCCAGCCGGCGACCCCCAGGTTGGTGACTTCCGGACGCGCGCCCCCCGCGCGCTCGACGGCGTCGGCGTACGCGGCCAGCGGCCCGGCGCAGGCGCAGTTGGTGCCCGCCATGATCGAGTCGCCCAGCCCCACGACCGTGGGTGCGGACGCCGGGGCGGGTTCGGGCGTGGACGCGGCCGTCGTCGCCCCCGCCGTCGGGGAGGGCGCGGACGTTATTGGCGACGGGGAGGGGGCCGGGGCGAGGCTGCACGCGGTCAGGGGGAGGGCGACGAGGGCGGACGCGAGGACGCGGCGGGGGCGTGCCAGGGGCGACGACGGCATGGGACCCACGGTACCCACGCGGAGGGTCAGTCCGGCCGACGCGGGGAGCGGCCGGGGAGGCGGGTCCACGGCGCGACCACGACCGTCCACACCGAGCCGGCCAGCCAGCGCCACCACGGCCAGCAGGATCGAGCCGTCGGCCGCGGCCGTGGCGATCGCCATGGCCCGTCGTTCGCCGACGCGGTCGATGAACACCCCGACGGGAACCGTCACGGCCAGCGCCGTCGCCCCGGCCATCGCAACGATCCCGGCCGCCAGCGCGGGGGAAGCGCCCAAGGCCAGCGCGCCCAGCACGAGCACCGGAACCATGGCCCCGCTCGCCACGCCGAGCAGGAACGAGGGCGCGAGGACGGGCCAGAAGATCAACCGGTACACGCGCACCCCCTCCCGAACGTCTCGACATCAAGATACCTGTCGCCGGGGAAGGTCCACCCGCCGTGGCAGGATGGCCGCGTGACCAAGCGCATCGCGTTGACCGGGGGGATCGCCTCGGGCAAGTCCTCCGTGGCCGATCTGCTCGCCGAGCGCGGGGCGGTGATCATCGACTCCGACGTCAGCGCCCGTGAGGTCGTCGAGCCCGGGACCCCCGGGCTCGCCGCGATCGTCGAGCGATTCGGCGAGGGCGTCCTGCGTGACGACGGCGCCCTTGACCGGCCCGCCCTAGGGGCCATCGTCTTCGCCGACCCCGCCGCCCGCGCCGACCTCGAGGCGATCACCCACCCCCGCATCCGGGCCCGGGCCGACGCCCTGCGCGTCGCGGCCCCCGAGGGTGCCGTCGTCATCGACGTGATCCCGCTGCTGGTCGAGGTCGGGTTGGCCGGCCGGTTCGACGAGGTCATCGTGGTCGACGTCCCCGAGGAGGTGCAGGTCGAGCGCCTGCGCCGCCGGGACGGCTTCACGCGCGACGAGGCGATGGCCCGCCTGGCCGCCCAGGCGTCCCGCGACGACCGGCTCGCCGTGGCCGACCACGTGGTCGACAACACCGGCACCCGGGCCGAGCTCGAGGCGTCCGTCGACGCGCTGTGGCGCCGCCTCACCGCCGCCTGACGCGTCAGGCGTTCTCGCGCAGCACGATCTCCACGCGGCGGTTCTTGGCCTTGCCGGCGTCGTCGGCGTTCGACGCCACCGGCCGGTCGAACCCGAAGCCCTCCACGGTCATGCGCGACGACGCGACGCCCTGGCCGGACAGCGCGTCCGCGACCGCCTGGGCACGGCGCTGGGACAGGTCCTGGTTGTGCTCGGCGCTGCCGTCGGTGTCGGTGTGGCCTTGGACGGCGACCTGCGCCCGGTCGAAGTAGGCCAGCAGCTCCGCGACCTCGGTGAGCTTGGTCGCCGCGGCGGGCTTGATGTCGGCCTCGTTGTAGTCGAACAGCACCGTCTCGGGCAGGGTCAGCACCCAGCCGTCCGGGGTGCGCTGGGCGCCCAGGTCCTGCAGCGTGCGCTGGGCCTCGGCCTCGGCCTTGGCGTCCACGTCGTCGGCGGACGCCGTCTGGCCGGGTGGCGTGACGCCGGCGATGGCGGTGCGCACGGGGCCGATCACCGCGACCGTGGTCTGCGGCAGGGGCTGGATGTCGTCCACGCGGAGCGCACCGGCGGTCGCACGCGGCGTGGCGGTCTCGTCAGGCTTGGCCGTCGGCTGGGGGACGTCCGGCGTGGCGCGCGGGGTTGGCGCCGCCACGGGGTCGGTCTCCACCCCACCCAGCGTTCCGGACGCCTCGGGCGCGGCCCCGTCGGTGGTCGGGATGGTGAACGACGTCGTGAGCGCCTCGCCCTCCGTGTAGCGGCCGCCGAGCTCGAGGGTCAGCTGCGTGATGTCGGCGCCCACCGAGCCCTGGAAGACGAGGCTGGCCTCGAGCGTGTCGCCGGGGCGTAGCGTGAGCTCGGAGTCGGCGGGCACCTGGATGGTGTGGCGGAACCCGTTGGGCTCGATCAGCGCGCTGCCCTCGTACGTGCCGGGCGTCCGGTCGAGGCGGAGGGGACGCTCGCCGCCCTTGGCGGTGATGTGCATCTGGACGTGGTCCGACAGCACGTCGAGGCCGGTGACCGTCACCTCGGCCCCGGTCTCCTCGTGGCGCAGCGTCACCGGCTCGACCTCGAACGGCGGGCGGGACAGGTCGCCGGCGGCCGCGACGGTGGGGGAGTCCGCGTGCGTCGGCAGGGTGACCCGCTGCGGGTCGAGCGGGCCGCCGGAGCCGGTGTTCAGCGTGAGGGTGAGGTCGGTGGCCTCGGGGTCGAGCTCACCGAGGAAGCGCAGGGTGCCGCGCACGCGCGCGTCGGCCGGGGGCCGCTCCTGGTCGGGGCCCTCGATGAAGGGGTGCGTGGTGCCGTCGGCCTCGACGAGGGTGCAGCGGTTGCCGTAGCGGCAGATCTCGAGACGCCCGCGGGTCAGCCCCGAGCCGTGCACCTCGACCTCGGTCACCATGCCCTCGGAGCGGATCGCGTCCAGCACCAGTTCGGCGTCGTTGTTGCGCACGGGGCGCTGCTCGAGACCGACCTGTCGCAGCGGGGCGGGAGCCCAGACGAAGGACCCGTCCTCCGCCGGCACGGGCACGGAGACGGTCGGCCACCGGGTGCCCACCTGGAACGACAGCGTGGACACCTCGCCCTCGGGCAGGGGGAGGTGCAGGGTCGCCGGGGCGGTGGAGCGCTCGGGGATGCGGAGGTCCTCGCCGGCGGTGCCCCGGATGCGCTGGCCGGTGTTCGTGGTCGCCTCGACGGCGTGCTCGTACAGGCGGGCCTCCTGGCGCGAGGTGGCCAGGGTGAGGGCGATGGCGAGGTCGTCGCCGACGCGGGTCACCTCGTCGACGCGGACGCTGACGTCCTCCTCCGTCCCCGCCGGGGCGCGTTCGGCGCGCACCTCGACGGCGGGGCCACCTCCGGGCAGCGAGCCCCCGCCGGGGAGCTGGATCGGGCCGGGGCCGTCCCCCGTGCAGCCGGCGAGCAGGGCCAGGGTGGAGAGGGCGGCGAGCAGCGACGAGCGCAGGCGCATGGAGGAACCTCGGTGGGGTGTCGGGGTCGGGGTCTGCTCTGCACCTTAGCAAACCTCCTTGCCGGGGGCTGGGGCGTCGACGGGGAGCCCTCCCCACCGTTGGTCGTTTCGGCGGAACACCCGCGCGGAAGGCGTCCGTGCGGATAGCTGTCGGCATGACCGACACCGCCGCGCGCCCCTGGATGGACGCCGCCCTGAGCCCCCGCGACCGGGCGATCGCCCTGGTCGAGGCGATGGCGCTGGAGGAGAAGATCGAGCAGCTCCACGGCAACATGGAGACGATCGACATCTACGGCCTGTCCAACAAGGCCGAGACCGCCGAGGAGATGGAGCAGCTCGCCGCGCAGATCCGCGTCGAGCGGCACGTGAAGGCGAACGACCGCCTCGGCATCCCGCGCATGCGCATCACCAATGGCCCGGTGGGCGTCGGATGGGTGACGGGACGCCCTCTCCGCCGGCGACCGCCCTGCCGATGACCATCGGTGTGGCGGCGTCCTTCGACCCCGAACTCGCCCACGAGTACGGCGACCTGATCGGGAAGGAGTGCGTGCACCTCGGCCAGCACGTGCTGGAGGGGCCGGGCCTGTGCCTGCACCGCACCCCGATCGGCGGGCGCAACTTCGAGTACTTCTCCGAGGACCCGTACCTCACCGGCGTCATGGGCGTCGAGGTGACGAAGGCGATCCAGGCCAACGACGTCATCGCGATGGCCAAGCACTACGTCGTCAACGACCAGGAGTACGAGCGGTTCCGCAACAGCGTCGAGGTCGACGAGCAGGTGCTGCGCGAGCTGTACCTGCTGCCGTTCGAGATGAACTGCAAGGACGGCGACGTCGCGTCGATCATGAGACGCCGGCCTCGACCTCGAGATGCCCGACGCCCAGTGGCTCAACGCGACGAACGTCCAGAACGCGCTGAACGACACGTCGCGGGAGATGGCGACCCTCGACCGTGCGCTGGTGCGCCGGTTCACGCAGATGTTCCGGTTCGGGCACTTCGAGAAGCCGTACGCGCCCACCGAGATCCCGGCCGCCGAGCACGGCGCGATCAGCCGCCGGATGGGCCAGCAGATGGCCGTCCTGCTCAAGAACGACGCCGGACGCCTGCCGCTCGCCAAGGACGCCGGCAAGGTGCTCATCGTCGGCATGGACAGCTTCGCCCAGTACGCCTGCCAGGGCGGCGGCGGCGGCTCGTCCAAGGTCGACCCCCTCTACACCGTCGACCCGCTGCCGGGCATGGAGGACGTGCTGAGAGACATCGGCAGCGACGCCAGCCAGCCCCAAGCTGGTCGTCGTCGAGCGCGACCAGTCGAACCTGGACGCCGCCGTCGAGGCCGCCAGGGCGGCCGACGTCGTGGTCATCATGGCCGGCCTGATCGCCACCGAGGGCGCCGACATGCCTGCCCCCGAGCTGCCCTACAACCAGGACGCGATGGTCGCGGCCCTGCTCACCGCTAACCCGAACGCCGTCGTGGTGCTGAAGAGCTCGGCGCCGATGATCCTGCCGTGGATCGACGCCGCCGAGACCGTGATCGAGGTCTGGAACCAGGGCGCCGAGGACGGCCACGTCGTCCCCGAGCTGTTGTGGGGCGTGGTCAACCCGTCGGGCAAGGTGCCCACCACCTACGCCCGCCGTGCCGAGGACCTCATGCACCACGGCGACCCCGTCCGCTACCCCGGCACCGACGAGGGCGAGGGCTACCCCAAGATGCGCTACACCGAGCAACTGCTCGTCGGGTACCGCTGGTTCCAGGAGAAGGGCATCAAGCCCCTGTTCCCCTTCGGGTACGGCCTGTCCTACACCACCTTCGAGGTCTCGGACGCCGCGGCCACCGGTTCGCCCGGCGCGGGGGAGCCGCTCGTGGTGACCGCCACCGTGACCAACACCGGCGACCGCGAGGGTGCCGAGGTCGTGCAGGTCTACCTCGAGGTGCCGGTCGAGGGCCAGCCGCCCAAGCGCTTGGTCGGCTTCCAGAAGGTGACCGTCACGCCCGGCGCGTCGGAGCAGGTGAGCATCACGGTCGACCCGGCCGCGACCAACCACCCGTTCGGCGTCTGGGACTACGTCGCCAACGACTTCGTCGTCCGGCCCGGGAACTACACCGTGTACCTCGGCACCTCGAGCGAGGACACCCCGTTCACATTCCCCGTGCGCGTGTGACGGACTCCCTGCTCGACCTCGACGCCCGTGCCCTGGCCGCCGCGCTGCGGCACGGGCCGTCGACGGTCGCCGACCACCTCGTCGCGGTCCTAGACCGGATCGCCGCCCTCGACCCGCAGCACCTGGCGTTCAGCCAACTGAACCCCGGGGCGTCCCGTGATGCCGAGGCGCTCGACCGGCGTCCGCCCGCCGAGCGGGAAGAGCTGCCGCTGTTCGGCGTGCCGGTCGCGATCAAGGAGCAGCTCGACGTCGCCGGCCTGGTCACGACGCTCGGCACGTCGGCCAACACCGGGCCCGCCGCGGTGGACTCCGAGGTCGTCGCCCGGCTGCGCGCCGCGGGGGCGGTGGTCGTCGGGAAGACCCACATGCCGGAGTTCGGGCAGGCGCCGTTCACCGACGGGGCCTGGGGCGCGACCAGGAACCCGGTCGCGCCCGGCCGCAGCCCCGGCGGGTCCTCGGGCGGTTCGGCCGTCGCCGTGGCCACGCGCATGGTGCCGGTCGCCATCGGTGGGGACGCCGGCGGTTCGGTCCGCATCCCCTCGGCGTGGTGCGGGATCGTCGGGCTCAAGCCGACCCGCGGCGCCGTCTCGACCGCGCCCCACCCCAACCTCTGGTACGACCGGATCACCCCCGAACCCGAGGTCGCGGCGGCCGTCGAGAACGCGGCGTCGATTCTGGCCTCCGACGGACACGCCGTCGAGCGGGGCACGGTGCGCTGGCGGCCGCAGCCGCTGGCGTACCTGGTGCAGTTCCACCGCGGCGTGCTGGACGAGGTCGACCGCCTCGACGACCCCGGACGCATCGAGCGCCGCTCCCGCCAGGCGGCCGCGGTCGGGCGCAGCATCCCCGACAGCGTGCTGCGCTGGGCCTTGCGCGACTCGTCACGGATGGCGGCCGACATGGCTCGGCTGTTCACCCGCCTCGACGTGCTGCTGACGCCGGTCACCCCGACGCTCCCGCCGCCCACGCCCCGGTTGTGGGACCGGGGCGCCCCGGCGTCCATGGGGGCGTCGACACCGGCGATCAGCTTCACCAACCACTGGAACCTGGCCGGCAATCCTGCGGTGAGCGTGCCCATGGGCCGCTCCGAAGAGGGGCTGCCGCTCGCCGTGCAGGTCATCGGCGCGCACGGCGCCGACCGGCTCGTGCTGCGCGTCGCGCGCCGCCTGGCGGAAGCCTGATCAGGACGCCGCGAGCTTGCGCAGCTGCTGCACCACCGCGAACAGCACGCGGAAGCTGCGCGTCATCTGGCGCGTCCATCCGAGGTTGATCGTGATCGTCGCGCCCGAGGCGGGGTCGTGCCACAGGTGGGCCGCGCTGATCCCGAGGTGCCCGACCAGCCGCGGCCAGCCGCGCGCCCACGGCACGAACCCCTCGAACCGCACGGTCATGGTGCCCGCGCCGTAGTCGAGCCCGGACCGGAACTTGTTCCGGGGCCCGGTGAGCACGCCGAGGGTGTCGGGGGCGACCAATCGGCCGTCGAACAGCGCGGCGCCGAAGGTCAGCCAGTCGGTGGTGGTCGCCGCGATGCCGCCGCCGGCCCAGTCGCAGGTCAGGCTGGGGGAGCGGCTGACGTCGGTGCGGTCCAGCACCAGGGGCACGATCTCGGTCGACCCGGTGGTCGGCACCGTGCGCTCGGGCAGGAACATGCTGTCCAGTCCCAGCGGTTCGGCGATCCGCTCGTGGACCAGTGCCTCGAAGGCCGATCCGGTCACCTCCTCCAGCACCCGTCCCAGCAGCACGAACCCGGTGTCGGAGTAGGCGAACCGCTGGCCGGGGCGTCCGACCGGGCGTTGCCGCTCGCGGGTGACCTCCAGCAACTCGGCCGGCGTCCAGCGGCGCTCAGGGTGGGCGATGGCCTCCTTCCAGACCGGGACGCCGTGGGTCACCTTGCCCTCGAAGTAGTCCGCGACGCCGGAGGTGTGGGTGAGCAGGTGCTCGATGGTCACGGCGTCCGGGTCGGTGAACAGGCCGCGCACCTCGGCCGGGCCGAGGACGTCGACCACCGGCGTGCCCCAACCCAGGGCGTCCGCCTCGACGAGCTGGCCCACCAGCGCGGTGGTGGCGAGCTTGCCGACGCTGGCGGCATGGAAGGGCAGCGTCGGACCCGCCTCGTACTCGAGGCCGAGGGCCGGCGCGCGGACGCCGACCTGGGCGTGGGGCGTCCGGGACAGGTGGCGGTCGAGCGTGGCGGCGAATCCGGCGGCGTCCATGTGGAACACTCCTCGTATCACGGAGCGGCACATACCGAAGCGATATATCCCGCTCAGGAATATAGCCGACAGTGTCGGAAGGAGGAAGCCCCGTGGGCCAGTTCATCCTCGGCATGCTGTTGACGTTCGGGCCGCAGACGCTCTACTCGCTGAACAAGCAGTTCCAGGCGGGCGCGTCGCAGTTCTACTCGGCCAGCTTCGGCGGCCTGCAGTCGGCGCTGCGCGGGCTCGTGGCGGCCGGTCACGTGGGCGTCACCGAGGTCACCGAGAACGGCCGGCTCAAGAAGGTGCACACCATCACCGAGGACGGAGTGGTGGCGTTCCACGCGTGGGTCCGTGGCCAGATCGAGGGCGACGTCGAGCTCGCCGCGCTGTCGCGGATCTTCCACCTCGGTCTGGTCGAGGACGCCGCCGACCGCGCATCCATCCTCACCGGCATGGCGGACGCCGCCCAGCACCGCCTCGAGGAACTGGAGGGCCTGGCGGCCCACCTCGAGGCGGCGCGGGACGGCCTCCCCGCGGAGGCGAAGCGGGTGTTCCACTACCAGGTGGCCACGCTCGACTACGGGATCATGGCCCACCGCGCGGGCGTCGCCTGGCTGCGGGCCCGCGCGGCGGCCGAGGGCTGACCTCGCCGATCAGTCCGCCACCAACCGCGCGATGACCCGCGGCGCGGGCAGCCGCAGGGCGGGCAGCGTCGGCAGCGCGGTGGCCGCGATGGTGATCAGCGCGACCACCACGGCCGTGGCCACCAGCACCGCCCACGGGAGGACGCCGACGAACGGCCACTGCGTGAAGGTGATGCCGAAGGCCGCGTAGCCGAGGCAGGTGGCGGTCATCACCAGGCCCAGGATCGTGGCCGTCACGCTGATGATCAGCCCCTCCATCACGGGCAGCACCCGCTGCTGCGCGGGCGTGGCCCCGACGATGCCCGCGAGGGCGAGTTCGGCGTCCCGCTGCCTCCCCATCATGACCAGCGACCCGACCGACGCCAGGAGCGCCAAAGCGATCGGCATGCCGAGGAAGTGGATCAGGGTGTCGATCCCCGAGTTCTCCAACTGCGTCGTCGGGTCGAACAGGTACACGGTGGCGATCAGGCTCGCGCCCATGGCCTCCATGCCGAAGAGCAGTCCGACCGCGAACATCGCCGGGACAACCGAGCGGCTGAGGCGTTCGGACTTGGCCAGCACCGTGTTGCGCGCGAGGTGCCAGGTGGGGCTCGCCGAGGGCGGGATGGCGGCCGTCCACAGGCGGGTCAGCCCACCCACGGTCAGCGGCCCGCCGGCCGCGAGCGCGACGCCGGCCACCACCAGCATGAGCATCGAGACGAAGAAGACGTTGGTGAACGCCTCCTTCGCCGGGCTCATCGCCACGATCGTCGGCGCGGCCGCGAACGCCCCGGCGATCACGACCAGCCAGAGACCGAACATCGTCCAGCGGAGCCAGCCGTGGCGGGACTCCACGCCGATGGTGGCCTGGCGCAGCGCTTCCACCGGGGGGATCCGGCTCGCCCTGCGGGCCTGCCGCCAGCCGCCGAGCAGCGCCACGCCGAGCGTGACGAGGGCGGCGAGGACGATGCTGCCCGGGTTGTACACCATCGGCGGCACCGGGACGCCGCCGTCACGGGTGGTGGCGACGAAGGTGACGGCCGGCGCCAGGGCCGGCACCGCGAGCACCGCGCCGGCCACGGAGCAGGCGATCGACACCACGGCGAGCTGCACCATGACCGTCTGGACCACCTGGCCGGGCGTGGCACCGGCCAGCGCGATCCGGGCCACCGAGCCCCGTCGGGAGTTGACCACCAGGCTCGTGGAGCTGCCGACCACCGAGAGCCCGACCAGACTGCACAGCACGACGTTGAGGTAGCCCATGCTGAAGATCGAGCTGGCCTCCGGCAGGGTCAGCAGGCCGCTGGTGTGGGCCGCCATCCCGGTGTCGGCGACCATCAGCGACAGGGCCAGCGCGAAGGCCAGGCCGACGAACGTGAACGACACGGCCGCCCACGCGCCCGCCGATCCGCGCACCTCGGCGCGGTAGAGCTGCCTCATGACTCGACCCGCTCCGACAGCCCTGCCAGGACGCCGGCCACCTGCTCGGCCGTCGGGCCGACCAGCTCGCGGACGAGGCGTCCGTCGCGCAGGAACAGCACGCGGTCGCAATGGGCGGCGACGGTCGGGTCGTGGGTCACGGTGAGCACGCACCGGCCCTCGCCGTGGGCCAGGTCCTGCAGGGCGGCCAGCACCTGGGCGCCCGTGCGCGTGTCCAGGGCACCGGTCGGTTCGTCGGCGAAGACGATGCGCGGCTGCTGGGCGAGCACCCGGGCCAGGGCGACCCGCTGCTGCTCGCCGCCCGACAGCGTCGGCGGCAGCTTGCCGGCGAGCTCGGCGATGCCGACCAGCTCCAGGGTGGCCAGGATCTCGTCGCGGGGCGGGGTGTCGCGCCGCAGGCGGTGCGGCAGGGCGACGTTCTCGTACACGCTGAGGGTGGGGACGAGGTTGTACTGCTGGAAGACGAACCCGACCTCGCTGCGGCGCAGCTCGGCCAGCGCCTTGGCCGACAGCCCCGACAGGGGGCGTCCGAGCAGGTCGACCTCGCCGGTGGTGGGCCGCTCCAGACCCGCCAGGCAGTACAGCAGGGTCGACTTGCCCGACCCGGAAGGCCCCATCACGGCGACCATCTCGCCCGGTTCGACGCCCAGGGTGATGCCGTGCAGGATCTCGACGTCGCGCTTGCCGACTCGGTACTGCTTGCGCACGTCGTGGGCGGCGACCAGCGCCGTGCGGTGGGTGACGGGCCGGACTCCGGGTCGGGCCTGGGTGTGGGTGTCGATGCTCATGGGGTTGCCTTTCGCTTGACCTGATGCCACCCAAGCCGCTCCCGGACGCCGCGGCCCCGGGTTCCTGCCGAACGGCCACCCCCGGGACGGCGGATGTGGCCGGAAGTTACCCCCGGGACGCCGTCCGCCGGGTGCGGCGTTAGCCTGCTGGGGTGACCGTCCCCCTGGTACCCGTCGCCGAGGCACCGCTCGAGCAGCGACCGCTGCGGGTGGCCGTCCTCGTGACCCTGGCGTGGGCGGCGCTGGGGTTCGCGGTGTTCCGGAGTGGAACGCCGGGATCCGAGTGGGCGATCCGGCTGATCGTGCCGGGCGATGTGCCCGGCCGGCTGCATGCGGCGGCGACCGTGGCGTGGACGCTGCTGGCCGTGGTTCGACCGCGCTGGGGGGTCGTCCTGGCCGTGCCGCTGGTGTTGGCGAGCCTGGCCGTGCCCTCGGTCCAGGACGCGACCCTGTCCGCTTTCGTGCTCGCCTTGGTCGTGACCATCGCCAGGCCGCGCTGGGGCTGGCACATCGGGGTGGGCCTGCTCGTGATCCTGGTGGTCGCCAATCAGGTGTTTCCGGTGGGCGCGCTCGTCCTCGGCACGGTGCTGGGGGTGGTGATCCGGGCCGAGGCGCTCGACCGTGCCGCCTTGCGGCGTCGGCTCGACGATGTGGCCCAGCGCCAGGGATCGGTGCGCGCCGACGTGCGCCGCCGGGTCGCCCGGGACCTGCACGACGTGGTGGGCCACCAACTGTCGCTCATCCTGATGCGCATCCTCGGTCACCGGGAGGCACACGAGGTGGCCGACCTGCGGGGGATGCTCGCGCACTCCGAGCAGGCGGCCCGGGCCGGGCTCGACGAACTGCGCGTCCTCCTGGACGGCCTGCGGTCGCCGTCCGACACGCCCACCGGGCTGGTCGACGAACTCGACGACGAGGTGCCGCTGGTACAGAGCGTCCTTGCCGCCGTCCGGACGCTGCGGGCCCACGGCTTCGCCGTTGATGACCCCACGCCCGTGGTGGAGGGCGTCCTCGACCCGCTCGTGGCAACCACCTGCCGTCGCATCCTCACCGAGGCGGTCACGAACATCCTGCGTTATGCCCCCGCGGGCAGCAGGGTGGTGCTGCGCCTGACGAACGCGCCGCGGGGCGTCCGCATCGGGATCACCAACCCCCTGCCCGACGGGACGCCGGAACGGGCCGCCGGCCTGTCCGGTGGGGCGGGGCTGCCCGGGCTGGCCGAGCGTGTCCGGCTGGTCGGCGGGAGCCTCACCGCGGGTCCGGTTGGCGACGCCTGGGTCGTCGAGGCCGACCTCCCGACGCAGGGGGATGCCGCGCCGGACCACGAGGCCGGGGATCGGTGGCACTGGCTGCGCGCCGCCGCCCGCACCTCGCCCGGGCGGGTGGCGGCGTCCGCCACGCTCCCGCTCATGTTCTGGGATGACTGGGTGTCCTGGCCCACCCCGGCCGTCGCTGCGCTCGTCGCCACGGTGCCCATCCTGCTGCTGATCTGGCGCCCCCGGGTGGGAGCCGTGGTGGCGCTGGTCGTGGGTGGGGTGTTGCGTGCCATCCCGGGGACCTGGTCGGCCCTGGTCACCCTGATCGTCTACGCGCTGTTCGTGGCGGGTGCCTGGCTGCCACCCCGGCTGGCTGCGGTCGTGGTGGCGGGGGTGTGGGTCGTGTTTCTCATCGGCGGCTGGACGGGCGGCAGCCCCCTGGAGATCGCGGCGCTGGTCGTCCAGAGCGGCCTGGTCATCGGTGTGATCAGCAGTCTCGGGTTGATCGCCCGACACCTGGGGCGTCGTGCAGAGCAACGCCGTGAGCGCCTCGCCCGGGCCGACGCCGGCCTGGCGGAGGTGCGCTCCCGTGAGCAGGACCTGCTGGCTCGCGAACTGCACGACCTGGTGACCCGGCAGCTCACGCTGGTCTCGCTGCAGGGCATGTCCTACGCGGACAGCGATGACCCCGACGAGCTGCACACCGCGCTCGATCGGGTGGAATCGGCCGCGCGCGAGGCACTCGTCGACCTGCGCCGCCTCGTCGGCGTGCTGCGCGCCGACCAACCCGTCGCCGGATCAGGATGACATCAGTCGCCGACGTCGAGTTCGTTCGGGTCGAGCAGCCCCACCTGGATGGCGCGCACCACGATCTGGGTCCGTGAGGTCACCCCGAGCTTGTGGCCGATGCGGGTGAGGTGTTGCTTGACCGCCCCCTCCGACAGGAACAGGCGCGCGGCGATCTGCGCGTTCGACAGGCCCGCCACCAAGGACAGCACCTCGGCCTCGCGGGCGGTGAGGTGCGGTGCCTCCTCACCCGGCATCGGCCCGCTGCCGTCACGCACGGACGCCACCACCGCCTGCCGGACGCTCGGCGACAGCGGCATCTCGCCGGCCACGGCCTGGCGGATCGCCGCCCGCAGCGCGTCGGCGCCGGCGTCCTTGAGCAGGTAGCCGGACGCCCCGGCCCGCAGGGCCGCGACGACATAGTCCTGCCCGCCGAAGGTCGTCAGGGCCACGCAGCAGGCGTCCGGGAAGGCCTGGGTGATCCGATGGATGCCCCGCACCCCGGACGCACCGGGCATCTGCAGGTCCATCAGCACGCAGTCGGGTCGCAGGCGCACGTAGGCGTCGAACGCCTCGTCGCCGTCGGTGGCCTCCCCGACCAGCTCGAACCCGTCGGTGCGCGCGAAGAAGGCGCGGTAGGCCTCGCGCACCATCGCGTCGTCGTCGGCGACCAGGATGCGCAGGTCGCGCCCCGCGGCGGTGGCCATCACGCCACCGGCTTGCACGTGCACGTCGGGCACTGGCAGTCGGTGCACAGGCACTCGCCGCCCGTGTGGCAGCCGCAGATGTGGGCCTCGGTGACCCCGATCAGCATCCGCGTGAGGTCGGGCGGGCGCAGGCTGTCGCGGCGCAGCTCCGGCGACAGCGTGCGGGCCTGGGCCACCCACGCCCGGCAGTCGGGGCAGGCGGCCAGGTGGGCGTCCAGCTTCTCGCGGGGGACGGGGAGGGGTTCGCCGTCGAGCAGGGCCGACGCCGCGAGCCGCCAACGGCGGGGCTGCGGGCAGGTCGGCTGGGGCACGGTCCGAGCCTAGCGTTAGGGTGCTGGGCGTGCCCATGTCACCCCGCACCGCCCTCGACGCCGAGGTCACCGGCCTCGCGCTGGCGGCCGGCCGGGGCGACCGCGTGGCGCTGGGGGAGTTCATCCGCCTGACGCAGGCCGACGTGTGGCGCTTCCTGGCCCACCTAGCCGACGCCGACGCGGCCGACGACCTCACCCAGGAGACGTACCTGCGGGCCATGGACGCCCTGCCCGGCTTCCGCGGCGAGGCCTCGGCCCGCTCCTGGCTGCTGACGATCGCCCGCCGCACCGCGGCCGACCGGGTGCGTTACGAGGTTGCGCGGCCTTCTGCTCCGTGTGCGCCCGGCGACTGCGGCTCGGACGCCGTGGGCGACGACACCGACCGCGTCGAGATCGACGCCATGCTCGCCTGGCTGGACGCCGACCGCCGCGAGGCGCTCGTCCTCACCCAGGTGTTCGGCTACTCCTACGCCGAGGCCGCCACGATCGCCGGGGTGGCGGTCGGCACGATCCGCTCGCGGGTCGCCCGCGCCCGCGCGGACCTGCTTGCCCGGTGGTCCGACGCAGCCGCCGAACTGGACGCCTTGCGCCTGGCCGGCTGACCCGGCCTCCTGATCCGGCTGGAATCGCCGGGAACTTTCCGGCGCCCCGGGACGACTCCTGAGGTGAACAAGGAGGAGTCCCGTGTCCCTGTCCCGTCGTCGCGTCCTCGCCGCGCTCGCCCTCGTCCCGCTGGCGGCGTGCGCCGGTCCCACCGCCACCCCCGCTCCCGCTGCCGCCCCGGCCACGCGGTCCGCCGGCACCGCCCCGGCTTCGCCCGCGGCGTCCGAGGTCACGGTCTTCGTGCCCGGCGCGATGGCCGCGCACGCGAAGGGGCTGGCGGCCGCCTTCGACGTGGGCGGGGCGCACACGGTGGTCGAGGTGGGGCACACGCCGATCCAGCGCGAGCAGCTGGCCAAGGGGGCCACGCCGGACGTGTGGGTCGCCGCCAACCCAGCCGACATGACCTCGGCCGCCGAGGCCGGCCTGGTGGTCGCCGACCGGGTTCAGCAGCTCGCCCGCACCAAGCTGGTCGTCGTGGTCGCGCCCGGCAACCCGGCCGGCATCGCCGGGATCGAGGACCTCGCCAAGCCCGGCGTGACGGTGCTGCTCGGCGCCGAGACGCTGCCGATCTGGAAGGTGACCGAGCGCGGGTTCACGAAGGTCGAGGCGGCCCACCCGGGCTTCACCGCGGCCGTCACGGCCAACACGGTGAGCCGGGAGATGGGCGTCCAGCCGATCGTGACCAAGGTCACCAAGGGCGAGGCCGACGCCGGGGTGGTGTTCGTCACCGACGTGCCGGCCGACGCCGAGATCGTCCAGGTGCCGGACGCGTTCAACGCGGAGCTGCCCCTGTCGATCGCGCCGGTCACGGCGGGGAAGAACCCGGCGGGCGCCGCGGCGTTCATCGCCTTCATGACCGCGGGTGAGGGCAGGGAGATCCTCACGGAGGCCGGCTACCTGCCGCCCGCCGCGTGAGGACTCTGGCGCGCGACGTCCTCGGCTTCGCGATCCCGGCCGGCAGCCTCGTGGGGCTGCTCGCCGTGCCGGTCGCGGGCCTGGTCTGGCTCGCCCTGAGCAGCGACCTCGCAACCTACCTGGCCGACCCCGCGGTGCACGCGGCGGTGAAGCTGTCGCTGGGCACGTCGGCGTTCAGCGCCCTGGTGATCATCGCCACCGGGACGCCGCTGGCCTATGCGCTGGCCCGCTGGCGGTTCCCGGGGCGGACGCTGGTGCAGCTGCTGGTCGACCTGCCGATCGTGCTGCCGCCCATGGTGGCCGGCATCGCCCTGCTCGAGGTGTTCGGACGCCGGGGCTGGCTGGGCGAGCCGCTCGCGTTCCTGGGCATCTCGCTGCCGTTCACCACGGCCGCCGTCGTGCTGTCTCAGGTGTTCGTCGCGGGCCCGTTCTACGTGCGGGCCGCCCGGGTGGGGTTCGCGTCGATCGACCCGGCCGTGCCCGAGGCCGCGCACGTCGACGGGGCCTCGGAGGGCCAGTTGTTCCGCCACATCATGGTGCCGGTCGCCAAGCGGGCGTTGTTGAGCGGGCTGGTGCTCGCGTGGGCCAGGGCGCTGGGCGAGTTCGGGGCGACGATCTTCTTCGCGGGGAACCGCGAGGGCGTGACCCAGACGATGCCGCTGGCGATCTTCATCGGGTTCGAGTCCAACATGGCGCTCGCCGTCGGCCTGTCGTTCGTGCTGCTCGTCGCCAGCGTCGCGGTGCTGCTGTTCGCGTGGCTGCTCGGCGACCGGGTGGAGCTGTAGGACCCGACGCCCCCTGCCGCAGGGGACGACGCCAGCGGCTGCTCGTCCCCGTCCTCCGGGCCGGGAAAGTGTCAGAGGTGCCGCCTACGCTGGACACCATGCGTCCCACGACCGACATCCAGCGCCGCGTGGCACCGTTCGAGGTGCACGCTGACTTCTCCCCGGCTGGCGACCAGCCGGCCGCGATCGACGAGCTCGAGCGCCGTATTCGCGCGGGCGAGAACGACGTCGTGCTGCTGGGTGCCACCGGTACCGGCAAGACCGCGACGGTGGCGTGGCTGGCCGAGCGGCTGCAGCGTCCGATGCTGGTCATGCAGCCGAACAAGACGCTCGCCGCGCAGTTCGCGAACGAGCTGCGGCAGTTCTTCCCCGACAACGCGGTCGAGTACTTCGTCAGCTACTACGACTACTACCAGCCCGAGGCGTACGTCCCGCAGACGGACACCTACATCGAGAAGGACTCCTCGCTCAACGAGGAGGTCGAGCGTCTGCGCCACTCGGCCACCAACTCGCTGCTGACTCGCCGTGACGTCATCGTGGTGGCGACGGTCTCGGCGATCTACGGTCTGGGGACGCCGCAGGAGTACGTCGACCGCATGATCCGGCTGCGGGTGGGGGAGAGCCATGACATGGAGTCGCTGGCCCGCCGTCTGGTCACGAACCAGTACGTGCGCAACGACCTGGCTGCGACGCGCGGCACGTTCCGGGTGCGGGGCGACACGATGGAGATCTTCCCGATGTATGAGGAGAACGCCGTCCGCGTGGAGTTCTTCGGCGACGAGATCGAGGCGCTGTCCACCCTGCACCCCCTCACCGGCGAGGTGCTGAGCGAGGACGCCGAGGTCTACGTCTTCCCGGCGTCCCACTACGTCGCCGGCCCCGAACGCATGGAGCGGGCGCTGTCCGGCATCGAGGCCGAGCTGGGGGAGCGCCTGGCCGACCTCGAGGCGTCCAACAAGCTGCTGGAGGCGCAGCGACTGCGCATGCGTACCGGCTACGACATCGAGATGATGCGCCAGATCGGCACCTGCTCGGGCATCGAGAACTACAGCCGCCACATCGATGGGCGGGGGCCGGGCACGCCGCCGAACTGCCTGCTGGACTACTTCCCCGAGGACTTCGTGCTCGTGATCGACGAGTCGCACGTGTCGGTACCGCAGATCGGCGGCATGTACGAGGGCGACATGTCACGCAAGCGCACGCTGGTCGATTTCGGGTTCCGGCTGCCGTCGGCGATGGACAACCGGCCGCTGCGGTTCGAGGAGTTCACCGAGCGCATCGGGCAGACCGTGTATCTCTCGGCGACGCCGGGGCCCTACGAGATGGCGCGGGCCGACGGCGTGGTCGAGCAGGTCATCCGCCCGACCGGCCTGGTCGACCCCGAGGTGATCGTGAAGCCCACCAAGGGGCAGATCGACGACCTCATGGGCGAGATCAAGCTGCGCGTCGAGAAGAACGAGCGCGTGCTGGTCACCACCCTCACCAAAAAGATGGCCGAGGACCTGACCGACTACCTCATGGAGAACGGGATCCGGACGCGGTACCTGCACTCCGAGGTCGACACCCTGCGCCGCATCGAGTTGCTGCGCGAGCTGCGCATGGGCGAGTACGACGTGCTGGTCGGCATCAACCTGCTGCGCGAGGGCCTCGACCTTCCCGAGGTGTCGCTGGTGGCGATCCTCGACGCCGACAAGGAGGGCTTCCTGCGCTCGGAGCGGTCGCTGATCCAGACGATCGGCCGTGCCGCCCGTAACGTCGGCGGCCAGGTGCACATGTACGCCGACAAGATGACGCCGTCGATGGAGGCGGCCATCGACGAGACCAACCGGCGTCGCGCCAAGCAGGTGGCGTACAACACCGAGCACGGCATCGACCCGCAGCCGCTGCGCAAGAAGATCGCCGACATCACCGACATGCTCGCCCGCGAGGATGCCGACACCTGGGACGTCGTCGGCAAGTTCGGCGACAAGGGCGCCCCGGTGCCGGCGCTGAAGAAGGGCGACCGCGACCTCGGGTCGCTGCCGACCTCGGAGCTGGCGAAGCTCGTGCACGAGCTCAGCGACCAGATGCACGAGGCTGCGCGTGAGTTGCAGTTCGAGACGGCAGCGCGGTTGCGCGACGAGATCCACGACCTGAAGAAGATGATCCGGCAGATGGTGGAGGCGACGAAGTAGTCGGGGCGGCGTCCGGGTCGGGGGTGGGTGTGTGACGTAGTGTGCTGCCACCCGAACCGAACGGAGCGAACGCATGGACGCCGTCATCGCCTTCCTCAACGACAACCTCACGTGGGTGTTGATCGTCTTCCTGATCGCGGCCGGCGTGGCCTTCACGGTGATGACGAAGGGCGTGCAGTTCCGGCTGTTCGCGACGATGTGGAAAGTCATCTTCAACTCGCGCAGCCACGTGGAGGGCGGCATCTCGTCGTTCCAGGCGTTCGCGATCTCGCTGGCCTCCCGCGTGGGCGTCGGCAACATCGTGGGCGTCGCGGTCGCGCTGACGCTCGGCGGGCCCGGCGCGATCTTCTGGATGTGGCTGATGGCGCTACTCGGCATGGCGACCGCGTTCGTCGAGGCGACGACCGCGCAGATCTACAAGATCCCCCACGAGGACGGCACCTTCCGTGGCGGCCCGGCGTACTACATCCAACGCGGGCTCGGCTCGCGGGCCTTCGGCATCGTGTTCGCCTGCGCGCTGATCTTCACCTTCGGCTTCGCGTTCGAGATGATCCAGGCCGGCACCATCGCCAGTGTGTTCCAGTCCACGTGGGGCATCGACCCGATCTGGACGGCCATCGGCCTGGGTGTGCTGACCGCGCTCATCGTCTTCGGCGGAATCAAGTCGGTGGCCCGGGTGTCGGAGATCCTCGCGCCCGGCATGGCGCTGGTCTACGTGCTGCTCGCCCTGGTCGTGATCGTGACGAACCTGCCCGCGGTGCCCGGCATCATCGGGTCCATCTTCGCGGGCGCGTTCGGGTTGAACCCGGCGCTGTCCGGGACAGCGGGTGGCATCCTGGCGTCGATGCTGAACGGCGTGAAGCGCGGCATGTACTCCAACGAGGCGGGCATGGGCTCGGCGCCCAACGCGGCCGCGACCGCGACGACCTCGCACCCGGTGCACCAGGGGCTCATCCAGTCGGCGGGCGTGTTCGTCGACACCATGATCGTCTGCACGGCGACCGCGATCGTGATCCTGCTCTCCTCGCCCGAGGTCTACACCCCCGGCGTGACCAGCGCGGACGTCGCGGCCACCATCACCCAGCAGTCGCTGGCCGGTGAGTTGGGCGCGTGGACGGCCCCCGTCATGGCGATCCTAATCTTCGTGTTCGCCTACTCCACGATCCTGGGCAACTACTCCTACGCCGAGGTCAACCAGGACTTCCTCGGCGGTGGGCGCGTCGGCAACCTGCTGGTTCGTTTGCTGGTCGTGGGGTCCACCGCGTGGGGTGCGCTGCAGGGCCTCGACCTGCTGTTCGCGATCGCCGACGTGTTCATGTCGGTCATGGCCGTGATCAACCTGATCGCGCTGTTCCTGCTGGGCAAGAAGGCGGTCGGCGCGCTGCGCGACTTCCAGGCCCAGAAGGACACCCCGGTCATGGAGCGTGTGTTCGACTTGAACGAGAACCCCCACGTGTCCGGGATCCCGGGCGAGGTGTGGACGTCCGACGCCGGGCGCCGCAACGTCGGGGTCAGCGTCCAGCCGTAGCTGCCTGCAGGAGGGAGCTGAGTGGGTCCGCGAGGTGCGGGTCCATCCAGCGCCCTTCGGCGCGTGCGAGCAGGGCCTCGCTGACGGCGTCCGCGAACTCGGGGTGGCGGGCGATGAGGGCCGCGGCCCCGGCCTGCTTGCTGAGCCACGTGCCGTCCTCGACGAGGACGAGCAACCGGGCCAGGTTGAGCACCCGGTTGGGGGAGCCCGCGTCGGGGCCGTCGTGCCAGGCGAGCGACTCCCGGATCGCCTGGGCGACCCGGTGGTCGGGGAGTGCTGGGAGGGCGTCCTCGGGTGGTGGGGAGTCGCCGAGCGGGACGCCGACCCGCAGCGCCGCTGCGAGGTCGAGGACGGCCCAGTAGTTCGGGCCCTCGGGGGCGAGCTGGATGACCGACGGGCGGGCGAGGCCGCCGTTGACGTTGAGCTGGAACTGGACGGGGTCGCCGAGGGGATCGAGGTCGGGGAGGGCGTACCAGACGAACTCCAGCCCCACCGTCGGGCAGGGGAGTGCGGGGTGGACGATGCGCTCGCCGAGGGTGACCCGGTCGTGCTCGGGGTGTCGGGAGCGCGTGACGGCGAACACGTCGACGTCGCTGACCCCGTGCTCGTACGCCTCCTGTGCGGCGCTGCCGATGAGCCAGATGCCGACGAGGTCGGGGCCGACGGCGTCCCGGACCATCGCGGTGAGGTCGGCGAGGTAGGGCGCGAGCTGGTGGGGGATGGGTGTCACCAGCCACGCTCCCGCCACGCGTCCAGCTGCGGGCGCTCGTGGCCGAGCGTCGTCGGGTCGCCGTGGCCGGGGTGGATGACCGTGTCGTCGGGGAGTTGGTCGAAGAGTTTGGTGGTGACGCCCTCGTACAGGGAGGTGAATTCATCGGGGGTGTGCGTCTTCCCGACCCCGCCGGGGAAGAGGGAGTCGCCGCTGAACACGTGGGCGTGGCCCTCGTCGGGGGAGTGGATGAGCGCGATCGACCCGGGCGTGTGGCCGACCAGGCCGACGACGGTGAGCCCGGTGTTGCCGACGCGGAGGGTGTCGCCGTCCCAGACGCGTTGGTCGATGGTGACCCCGGTGGCGGATTCGATGGCGTCGGCGTCCGGTTCACCGGCGATGAGGCGGGCACCGGTGTGGGCGGCGACGGCGGCCAGGGCGCGGAGGTGGTCCTGGTGGCGGTGGGTCGTGACGATCGCGGTGAGCGGGGTGTCGCCGATCAGGGCCAGCAGCGCGACAGGGTCGTCGGCTGCATCGATCAGCAGTCCCTCGCCCGCATCGGTGAGCAGGTAGGCGTTGTTCCCCATGGTTCCGACGACGGCGCTGGCGATGTCCATGGGTTGTTCCTACGCGAGGAGTGGCACGGTGGCAAGGGTTGTCGGGCTCTCGGCGCTGGGAACACGGGCTCTCGGCGCTGGGAACACGGGCTCTCGGCGATCAGCCGGCGAGGGGGAAGGTGATGCCCTCGGCGTCCGTGAGGCCCTGGCCCTTGGTGCGGCCGGTCACCCAGGCCCAGAGCGCGGCGTCCGGGCCGGTCACCGTGCGGCGCTCTCCCACACCCCCCAGCGAGGCCGCGACGCCAGCGTCCGACACGATGTCGACGGCGGGCAGGGACTGGTCGTCGCGGAGGAGGATGAGCATCCACTCCAGCATCCAGCGGGCGGGGATGAGGTCGACGTCTTCCCAGGTGAAGCCGGTGTCGAGGTCGAGGTGGTGCAGCGTCAGCTCGTGGAGGCGGATCAGCGTGACCACCGACAGGGGAAACTCGCCGCCGATGAGGCGGACGGGGACGAGCCAGTCCTCGACGCGCTCGCAGAGGTTGGCCAGTTCTCCGGCCGAGGTGTCGAGGTCGACGTGGAGCTCCAGTCCGCTGCGTTCCGAGCCGCGCTCGATGTCGTTGAACTTCGCCGCCGACGAGGGGTAGAGAGGCGCCGGTTCGCCGTCGCGGGCGGCCGCGATGACGCGACGTAGGGCGTCCGCGTTGCGGCTGATGTGCGACGCGACGTGGGCGCGCGACCAGCCCGGGAGGAGGGACGGGGCGCGCCAGTCGTCCTCCTCGAGGTCGAGGGTGTGGCGCAGCAGCGCCTGGGTCGCGGTCGCGATGCGACGGAGGGCAGGCTCCACCTGTCCTTGGTTCAGGATCGCGAGCATGAAGGTCACCCTAGCCCTACCTGGCTCACCGCCGTGGAGGGCGGTACGGAAACTGTCAGAGGCCGCGCCTAACATGGTGCGGGTGACTGAACGCCTGATCGTCGCTGGTGCGCGCGAGCACAACCTGCGGAACGTGAGCCTCGAGCTTCCGCGCGATTCCCTCATCGTCTTCACCGGGCTGTCCGGCTCGGGCAAGTCGTCGCTGGCGTTCGACACGATCTTCGCCGAGGGCCAGCGCCGGTACGTCGAGTCGCTGTCCGCCTACGCACGCCAGTTCCTCGGGCAGATGGACAAGCCCGACGTCGACTTCATCGAGGGCCTGTCCCCGGCGGTGTCGATCGACCAGAAGTCGACCAGCCGCAACCCGCGCTCCACGGTCGGCACGATCACCGAGGTCTACGACTACCTGCGCCTGCTGTACGCGCGCATCGGCCACCCGCACTGCCCCGAGTGCGGCGAGCCCATCACCCGGCAGACGCCGCAGCAGATCGTCGACCGGCTGCTCGAGCTGCCCGAGGGCACCCGGTTCATGGTGCTCGCCCCGGTCGTGCGCGGCCGCAAGGGCGAGCACATCGAGCTGATGCGCTCCTACATCACGCAGGGCTTCACCCGCGTGCGCGTCAACGGTGAGGTCCACCAGCTCACCAACCCGCCCACGCTCGACAAGCAGATCCGCCACAACATCGAGGTGGTGGTCGACCGGCTGGCGGCCAAGGCGTCCATCAAGCAGCGCCTGACCGACTCGGTCGAGACCGCGCTGAACCTCGCCCAGGGCGTGGTCGAGATCGAGTTCGTCGACGTGCCCGAGGGCGACCCCAAGCGTCACCGGCGGTACTCCGAGAAGCTGGCCTGCCCGAACAACCACGACATCTCGCTGGAAGAGCTCGAGCCCCGCCAGTTCTCGTTCAACGCGCCGTGGGGTGCCTGCCCGACGTGCTCGGGCCTCGGCACGCGCATGGAGGTCGACCCCGACCTGGTCGTGCCCGACCGCAGCAAGAGCCTGTCCGACAACGCGGTGGTGCCGTGGAACTCGGTGTACGTCTCGGGCTACTTCCAGACGATCTTCCGCACGCTCGCAGAGATGCACAACTTCTCGGTCGACACCCCGTTCGAGGACCTGCCGGCCAAGGTCCAGAACATGATCTTCAACGGCGTCAAGGGCACGCTGAGGGTCACCAACGTCAACCGCCACGGGCGGCGCACGAGCTACAACGCCAGCTTCGAGGGCGCGCTGCCGTACGTGCGGCGCCGGTTCACCGAGGCCGAGAGCGACAACGCGCGCGACCGGTTCGCCGGCTTCATGCGCGAGCGCCCCTGCGACGCGTGCGAGGGCGCCCGGCTCAAGCCCACCTCGCTGGCCGTCACGATCGGCGGGCTCAACATCTCCGAGGTCGCGAACCTGTCGATCGCAGACGCCCAGGCGTTCATGCGCGGGCTGGTGCTCACCGAGCGCGAGGCCGCCATCGCCGAGCGGGTGGTCAAGGAGATCGGCGAACGGCTGCGGTTCCTGCTCGACGTCGGCCTCGAGTACCTCACGCTGTCCCGGTCGGCCGGCAGCCTGTCCGGTGGCGAGGCGCAGCGCATCCGGCTGGCCACGCAGATCGGCTCGGGCCTGGTCGGCGTCCTGTACGTGCTCGACGAGCCGAGCATCGGCCTGCACCAGCGCGACAACCGGCGGCTGATCGACACGCTCATCCGGCTGCGCAACCTGGGCAACACCCTGATCGTCGTCGAGCACGACGAAGACACGATCCGCACCGCCGACCACGTCGTCGACATCGGCCCCGGCGCGGGTGAGCACGGCGGCAACATCATCGTGTCGGGCTCGGTGAAGGAGCTGCTGGCCAACAAGCAGTCGTTGACCGGTGCGTACCTGTCCGGACGCCGCAGCATCCCGGTGCCCGCCATCCGGCGCACGGGCAACGGCAAGGTGCTCGGCGTGGAGGGCGCGGCCGAGAACAACCTGCGCGACGTGTCGGTGGAGTTCCCGCTCGGCTGCATGGTGGCCGTCACCGGGGTGTCCGGGTCGGGCAAGAGCTCGCTGGTCAACCACATCCTGTCCAAGGCGCTGGCCCGGCACCTGTACTCGGCCAAGGACGTGCCCGGTCGGCACCGCAAGATCACCGGGCTCGAGAACATCGACAAGGCCATCCACGTCGACCAGAGCCCGATCGGGCGGACGCCGCGGTCCAACCCCGCGACCTACACCGGGGTGTTCGACCGCATCCGCAAGCTGTTCGCCGAGACCCCCGAGGCCAAGGCCCGCGGTTACCAGCCGGGCCGGTTCTCGTTCAACGTCAAGGGCGGCCGCTGCGAGAACTGCGCCGGCGACGGCACGATCAAGATCGAGATGAACTTCCTGCCCGACGTCTACGTGCCCTGCGAGGTGTGCCACGGGGCCCGCTACAACCGCGAGACGCTCGAGGTGCACTACAAGGGCAAGTCGATCGCCGAGGTGCTCAACATGCCGATCGAGGAGGCCGCGGTCTTCTTCGAGCCGATCAACGCGATCCGGCGGTACATGGACACGCTGGTCGACGTCGGGCTCGGCTACGTGCGCCTGGGCCAGCCGGCCACGACGCTGTCCGGCGGCGAGGCCCAGCGCGTGAAGCTCGCGACCGAGCTGCAGCGGCGCTCGACGGGGCGGACGGTCTACATCCTCGACGAGCCGACCACCGGCCTGCACTTCGAGGACATCGCCAAGCTGCTCGGCGTGCTGAACCGCCTGGTCGACCAGGGCAACTCGGTGATCGTGATCGAGCACAACCTCGACGTCATCAAGACGGCCGACTGGGTCATCGACATGGGTCCCGAGGGCGGCGCGGGCGGCGGCCTCGTCGTGGGGGTCGGCACGCCCGAGGACATCGCGGCCAACCCCGACAGCCACACCGGCGAGTTCCTCAAGCCGCTGCTGGGCTAGGAGCCTGCTGAACAATCTGTCCGCGTGCCCACGGGACTGACCGGCAGCTGGCTGGAATTGTTGGGTTGTGCAGGGTGAGTCGAGTCCGCAGCGGGATGTGTTGGACGTGGAGTCGCTGGCGGGGCATTTGTTGCCGGCTGGCAGCGTGTTCCGGTTCTTGGCCGAGCACCGGCACCGCCTGTTCCCGGACGCGTTGTTCGCCG
>NZ_JACJFX010000035.1:0-29132 GCF_014164675.1 Propioniciclava sp. MC1683
CGGGGCCTCCTCACGACTGTGGATAGGCCGAACCAAGGACCACCCTCGTTCGGTAACCCACGAACATGCGCGAGAGAGGCCCTGGCCCGCAACCCCTCACACAAGAGGAGCTGCTCATACCGTCTGACATGGTCCACTGCTTGGCCCCGGGCGCGCATGCGTGCCCGGGGCCAAGCAGGCCGGCGCGGCATCCGGGCCGCCGTGCGGGGGCGCCGAGAGTCCGGCCGCCCCCCGCGGGTGGCTGGTCAGGCGTCGCGTCGCGGCTGCTCGCCGCGGACGTTGGTCTCGCCACGCAGGAGGCGTCCGGTGACTCGTTGGCCGAGGTGCTCCAGCGCGAGGCGTCCGACGAGTTGTTGGTTGGTGATCACGCGTTCGGTGCGACCCGTGCCGAGGAAGCTGATCGCCCAGTGCAGCAGCGTGGTGATGCGGGACTTGAACCCGGCGATGTAGAGCAGGTGCAGGAAGAGCCAGGCCGCCCAGGCGACGACCCCGGTGAGCTCGAGGCGTCCGATCTTCACGACGGCGGCGAACTTGGAGATGGTCGCCATCGACCCCTTGTCGGTGTACCGGAACGGGGCGGGGTCGGGCTCGCGGCCTGCGGCCCTGGCGGCGATGCGCCGGGCGACGAACCGTGCGCCCTGAATCGCTCCCTGGGCGACGCCCGGGACGTCGGGGACGGCGGCGAGGTCGCCGATGACGGTGACCTCGGGGTGCCCGGGGACCGCGAGGTGTTCGTCGACGACCACACGCCCGGCGCGGTCGAGGGGGACGCCGGTCCGGGCGGCCAGCAGGGCGCCGAGCTCGCTGCCCCGGACGCCCGCGGCCCAGACCTTGGCCGCCGACGGCACGCGCGTCGTCTGCCCGTCAGCCGTGCGCCAGGTGACGGACTCGGAATCCACCTCGGTCACGATCGCGTTCAGCACGACCTCGACGCCGGACCGCTCCAGCGACCGCTGGGTGCTGCGCCCGAGGCGGGGACCGAACGGGGGCAGGACCTGGTCTGCGCCATCGATCAGGATGATGCGCGCGGCGGCCGGATCGATGCGCCGGAACTGCCCCCGCAGCGTGACGCGGGAGAGCTCGGCGATCTGGCCGGCCATCTCCACGCCGGTCGGTCCGGCGCCGACGACCACGAAGGTGAGCAGCTTCTGCCGCTCCTCGGGGGAGTCCGCGATCTCGGCGTTCTCGAAGGCGGAGAAGATGCGGGCGCGCAGTTCGAGGGCGTCGTCGATGGTCTTCATGCCGGGCGCGTAGGTGGCGAAGTGGTCGTTGCCGAAGTAGCTCTGGCCCGCCCCCGCGGCCACGACCAGGTGGTCGTAGGGCGTGGTGGTCTCGGTGTCGTGGTGCCGGTGGGTGACCGTGCGCGCTTCGGTGTCGATGTCGGTCACCAGGCCGGTGACGACGGTGGTGTTGCGGTGGCCGCGCAGGATCTCGCGGGTGGCCGGGGCGATGGAGCCCTCGGAGAGGATCCCCGTCGCGACCTGGTAGAGCAACGGTTGGAAGAGGTGGTGGCTGGTCTTCGAGATCAGCGTCACGGCCACATCCGCGTCCCGGAGTGCCTTGGCCGTGAACAAGCCCCCGAAGCCGGACCCGATGACGACGACGCGCTGCTTGGGCATGTCAACCCCTTCCCTCGTGAGGTCGCCAGCGTACGTCAGCCGACGGGTCCCACCTTCGCGGTGACGTGGCGCAGCACCTGGGGCACGCCGGCGTCCGCGTCTGCCCGGGATCAGGGTTGCGGGTGGTTCAGGTGGTGCGTGCCTCATTTTGGCCGCCCGACACGTCGTCGAGGGCGGCGGCGATCTCGGGCGGCAGGGTCATCGGCTCCGCCTCGAGGTAGGGGGCCAGCTGGGCGGCGGTCCGGACCCCGAGCAGGGGGGCGGTCACGCCCGGGGCGTCCCGGACCCACAGCCACGCCACCTGCAGCGGCGACACCCCGAGCCCGTCGGCGGCCTTCGCCACCGCCTCGACCACGGCGCGCGAACGGGCCTCGAGGTAGGGCTCGACGTACCAGCCGAAGTGCGCCGTCGCCGCCCGCGAGTCGCGGGGCACCCCGCCGCGGTACTTGCCGGTGAGGACGCCGCGGCCCATGGGGGACCACGGGAAGAAGCCCATCTCGAAGTGGCGCAGGGCGGGCAGGACCTCGACCTCGGCCCGGCGGGCCAGCAGGGAGTACTCGACCTGGTTGCTCACCAGGCGCGCCCGCCCGGGGAACGCCGACTGCCACGTCGCCGCTGCCGCGGTCTGCCAGCCGACGAAGTTCGACACGCCCGCGTAGCGCACCACACCGGTCGACACCGCGTGGTCGAGGGCCGCAAGGGTCTCCTCGAGCGGGGCCTGCCCCCAGGCGTGAACCTGCCAGACGTCGATGTGGTCGGTGCCCAGCCGGCGCAGGGACTCGTGCAGGTCGTCCAGCAGCACCCGTCGCGAGGTGTCCACGACCCGCACGCCGTCGCGGAAGGTGAACCCGGCCTTGGTGGCGATCACCACGTCGTCCCGGTCGATGTCGGTGCGCAGCAGCTTGCCGAGGATACGCTCGGCCGCGCCCCGCGAGTAGGCGGGCGCGGTGTCGACGAGGTCGCCACCGGCGGCCACGAACGCGCGCAGCACCTCCTTGGCGTCCTCGGGGCGGGTGTCGCGCCCCCAGGTCATCGTGCCGAGCCCGAGGCGTCCGACGGTCAACCCGCTGGTCCCCACACTCCGGCGCAACATGGCGGCCACGATAGCTACACCGGCGTGATCACGTTCGCCAGCAGCAGGCCGGCGATGACCAGTCCGACGACCACGCGGTAGACGACGAACGCGGTGAAGTCGTTGGTGGCCACGAACTTCAGCAACCACGCGATGGAGGCGTAGGCGACGACGAACGACACGACGATGCCGATGATGGTGGCGACCCAGCCGATGCCGCCGGGGGCGGCGATGTCGGACGCCGACGTGACGGCCTGGAACGACCCGGCCGCCACGAGCGTGGGGATGCCGAGGAAGAAGCTCATCCGCGTGGCGGTGACACGGTCGATGCCGAGGAACAGCGCCCCGGTGATGGTGGCACCCGAGCGGCTCACGCCCGGCACCAGCGAGAGGCACTGGACGAGGCCGAGCAGCGCGCCGTCCTTCCACGTGATCGAGTCCTCGCCGCGTTCCTGCTTGCCGACCCGGTCGCCGACGAACATGGCCACGCTCCACACCAGCAGGCCGCCCACCACGAACCACAGCGACCGCAGGGGGCCCTCGATGAGGTCCTTGAGGAGCAGGGCGACGACCGCGGTCACGGTGAAGCCGACGATGACGGCCCAGCCGAGCTGGTAGTCGGGGCCGCGGCGCTCCTTGTTCGCCAGGCCGGCGAACCACGCCCCGGCGATGCGGATGATGTCGCCCCAGAAGTAGACGATCGAGGCGACCATGGCGCCGATCTGGATGATCGCCGTGTACGCCGTCACCGACGGGTCGTTGATCTGCAGGCCCATCAGCTTCTCGACCACGGTGAGGTGACCGGTGGAGCTGATGGGGAGGAACTCCGTGACGCCCTCGACGATCCCGAGGATCACCGACTGCCACCACTCCAACATGTGTTCCCTCTCGTTCCCGGGCACAGTCGTCTCGGCGCCCACGGCCGGGCCAGCGTACCCCGCACGGGCCACGTTAGGCTGGCGAGCGCGCGTGGCACGGTGCCACGCCCGGTGAGTCGCCCCGAGGAGTCCCATGAAGGCGTGGTCGCGCCCCGACGTCCCCCGCGTGTCCCCGGACCCGCGGCGTCCGCGTGTGCACGACACCGCCACCGGCGAACTCGTGGAGGTCGGCCCCGCCGACGGCCCCGCCCGCCTGTAC
The DNA here is from genome assembly GCF_014164675.1 of Propioniciclava sp. MC1683. Lineage (NCBI taxonomy): Bacteria > Bacillati > Actinomycetota > Actinomycetes > Propionibacteriales > Propionibacteriaceae > Propioniciclava > Propioniciclava sp. MC1683. The sequence continues at coordinate 3,829 of NZ_JACJFX010000035.1, forward strand.
GTGTGCGGCATCACGCCGTACGACGCGACCCACCTGGGCCACGCCAACACCTACGTCGCCTTCGACCTGCTCGTGCGCACCTGGCGCGACGCCGGCCTCGAGGTCACCTACACCCAGAACGTCACCGACGTCGACGACCCGCTGCTGGAGCGCGCCGAGGCCACCGGCGTCGACTGGGTGGAGCTGGCCGAGGACCAGACGCAGCTGTTCCGCACCGACATGGAGGCGTTGCGGGTCATCCCGCCCGACCACTACGTCGGCGCGGTCGAGTCGGTCCCGCTGGTCACCGAGCTGATCCAGCGCTTGGTCCCGACCGGGCTGGTCTACCAGGTCGACGACCCCGAGCACCCCGACTGGTACTTCGCCTGCAGCGCCGCCCCCGGCGCCGGTGAGGTCTCCCACCTCGACCGCGAGGCCGCGCTGGCCATCTTCGGCGAGCGCGGCGGCGACCCCGAGCGCCCCGGCAAGCGCGACGCCCTCGACTGCCTCGTGTGGCGGCTCGAGCGCGACGGTGAGCCGAGCTGGGACTCCCCGCTCGGCAAGGGGCGTCCCGGCTGGCACATCGAGTGCACCGCCATCGCTTTGGAGCACCTCGGGCCCGCCTTCGACGTGCAGGGCGGCGGCTCCGACCTGGTCTTCCCGCACCACGAGATGAGCGCCAGCCAGGGCCGCGCGGCCACGGGCCAGCCCTTCGCCCGCGCCTACGTGCACGGCGGCATGGTCGGCTACCAGGGCGAGAAGATGAGCAAGTCCAAGGGCAACCTGGTGCTCGTCTCGAAGCTGCGCGCGGCGGGCGTCGACCCGATGGCGATCCGGCTGGTGCTGCTCGACCACCACTACCGCTCCGACTGGGAGTACACCGACGCCGACCTCGAGCGGGCCACCGAGCGGCTGGCGGCGTGGCGGTCCATCGCGAACAACCCGACCGCGTTCCCCGCCACCGAGACGGTCCAGGCGATCCGGGACGCCCTCCGTGACGACCTCGACGCCCCGGCCGCGCTGGCCGCGGTCGACACCTGGGTCGCGGCCTCGGCGGCCGTCGAGACCGACGAGACCGAGAGCGTCACCGAGGTCCTGACGCTGGTGGACGCGCTGCTGGGCGTCCGGGTCTGAGACGTAGACTCACGCCACGTGAAGACGTTCGAGGAGCTGTTCGCCGAACTCACCGAGAAGGCGAGGACCCGACCCGAGAACTCGGGCACCGTGCGCGAGCTGGACGCCGGCGTCCACTTCATCGGCAAGAAGATCGTCGAGGAGGCCGCCGAGACCTGGATGGCCGCCGAGTTCCAGTCCCACGACGAGGCCGCCGAGGAGATCAGCCAGCTGCTCTACCACGTGCAGGTGCTCATGGTCGCCAAGGGCATCACCCTCGACGACGTCTACCGCTACCTGTGATCGGAGCCGAAGTGAACGACCGTCCCCTGCTGCGCATCGCGCTGCCCAACAAGGGCTCGCTGGCCGAGGCCACGCACGCGATGCTGACCGAGGCCGGCTACAAGCAGCGCTCCGACAGCAAGGACCTCGTGCTCGTCGACGAGGCCAACGGCGTCGAGTTCTACTACCTGCGCCCGCGCGACATCGCGGTGTACGTGGGGGAGCGCACGCTCGACCTCGGCTTCACCGGCCGCGACATGCTGCTCGACTCGGGCGCCTCGGCCCAGGAGGTGCTGGCGCTCGGCTTCGGCGGCACCCGGTTCCGCTTCGCCGCGCCCGGCGGCTCGTCGTGGACGGCGTCCGACCTCGAGGGCAAGCGCATCGCCACCTCCTACCCCGGCCTGCTGGGCGCCTGGCTGTCCGAGCGCGGCATCAACGCCCGCCTGATCAAGCTGGACGGCGCGGTGGAGTCCGCGGTCAAGCTGGGCGTCGCGGACGCCGTGGCCGACGTCGTCGAGACCGGGTCGACCCTGAAGCGGGCCGGCCTGGAGATGTTCGGCGAGCCGATCCTGATCTCCGAGGCCATCCTGATCCAGCCCACCGGCGTCGACCGGCCCGAGGGGCTCGACCGGCTCACCCGCCGCCTCGCCGGCGTGATGACCGCGCGCAACTACAAGATGATCGACTACAACGTCGCCGCCTCGAACCTCGAGCGCGCCAGCGCGATCACGCCGGGCATCGACAGCCCGACCGTGTCGCACCTGGCCCGCGAGGGCTGGCTCGCCGTCCGCGCGATGATCCCGGCCAAGGACGCGCCGACGATCATGGACGAGCTGTGGAACGTGGGCGCCGAGGGCATCCTCGTCACCGACATCGCGGCTTGTAGGCTCTGACCACATGGCTGACAACACCTCCACGTGGGAGTTCACGGCGCACCCGCACATGCTGCGCCGCCAGGCTGCGATCTGGACGATCGTGATGGGTGGTGCCGCCGTGTTCGGGTGGTTCATGCTTCCCCAGAACATCCGGGTCCTCTTCAACGGCTTCCAGATCGCCACGCTCATCTTCTTCGTGGCCGTGATGCTGGGCATCGTCTGGGCCGCGGCCCTCGGCTACGTCAAGGCGGGCCCGCAGGGCATGAAGTTCCGCAACATGGCCGTCACCCACGAGATCCCGTGGTCGGAGATCGCGTCGGTGCGCTTCGGCCCGGCCGACCACTGGGCGTTCGTCGAGCTGGCCGACACCTCCGACCGCCCGGTGCTGGGGATCATGCGCTCCGACGGCCGCCTGGCCCAGGAGCAGTTCGACGGCCTCGCTGCCGTCGCCGCCAAGTACCTCGCGCGCTGAGGCGCGCGCGGCGTCAGTTGATGCCGCGCTTGCGCAGCAGTTCGGTGATCTCGTCCATCTCGGCGTCCCCACTCCCGCCCTTGGACGCCGCGGGCCGCGGCTGGCTCGCGGGCCGGGGAGCCGGGGCCTGGGCAGCCGGCCGGGACGGCGTCCCGCTGCCGACCTGGGGGCGCGCCGAGCCGGAGGCAGCAGCCTTGGCCTTCTTCTCCTTCTGCGCGGCGCGGCGGTCGCGGTAGGACTCCGACGGGATGAGCCGCGAGCCGAGCATCAGCAGCGCCGACAGCCCGGCCAGGGCGATGCCGACCCACGCCACCGGCGTGAGCTGGAGGGCGTAGGCCCAGTCGCGCAGCGTCTCGTACGCGCCGACGACGGCGGGGGCGAGGCCGAGCAGGTAGAGCCCCATGGGCAGCAGGCTGAGCCCGATCCACCAGAAGACCGTCTTGACCTGGGCGCGCGACCAGACCAGCGCGGTGATGACGACGAACGCGACGGTCAGCACGGCGGCGACGACCAGGTGGAGAACATTGGGGTCCATGGGCACCAGCGTACGGGCTGGACGTGGGCGCGGTTTGGGTGGTTGCCCCGGTTGTGCAACGGTGATGCCCATGAAGACGCTCGGACAGCCCAACGCCGCCTTCGCGGGGGACCACGGACACCCCGACCCCGAGCTGCGCTCGATCCTGGCCACGGCGTACGACGGCGGCACGAACTACCACCGGGCCATCGCGGCCCTGTGCACCGCCCGTCTGCTGCTGCCGATCGTGGCTGCCGGCGACGAGGGGGAGCCCGGTTCGGGCCCCGACCCTGACCGCCACGCCGAGATGGCGGCGGTGCTGGTGCGCTCTGACTCGGGGGCCACCGCGGTCCCGGTGTTCACCGGCATCGACTCCCTGAACGCCTGGAAGCCCGACGCCCGCCCGGTCCCGTGCACGCTGGACGACGTGGCGGCAACCGCGGTCGAGACGAAGTCGGCCGCGGTCGTCATCGACCTGCCGGGGCCGCACCCCCTGGTGATCGAGGCGGGCGTCATCGACGAGTTGGCCCAGGGTCACCGGCTGGTGGAGCTCCCCGACGGCGGCTTCGGCTGGATGTATCTCGACCGCGAGGACGCCGGCGACGACCACGGGCACTGAGCACGACACTCACCGTTGTCACGCCTGAGGGGGCTTGCCTTCCCCCGTGGATGTGACGAAGGTGAGTGTCGCGCCCCTCGCCCCGATTGGGTCCGGGCCCAGCCGTCCGCTATGCTGGTCCGGTTCGACCACCTGAGAAGGTGCGTCCGTGGCAAGTGGAGTCGCCAAGCTCCCACCCGATCGGCCTCACGGCTGCCGGGTCCAGGTGCCCCTCGTTGAGAGGGTGAGTGCCGTCGGCTTGGGCTCCCGCACGCTGCGGGGGCCTTTTTTCGTGGGCGAGCCACACCACGAACGATGGAGGAACACATCAGCACCGAACCGCGCATCAACGAGCGCATCCATGCGAACGAGGTTCGTCTTGTTGGCCCCAACGGCGAGCAGGTCGGCATCGTGCGCATCGACGACGCCCTGCGCCTGGCTCGCGAGGCCGACCTCGACCTCGTCGAGGTTGCCGCGCAGGCCCGCCCGCCGGTCGCCAAGCTCATGGACTACGGCAAGTTCAAGTACGAGTCCGCGCAGAAGGCGCGTGAGAGCCGCCGCAACCAGGCGAACACCGTCATCAAGGAGATGAAGCTCCGCCCGAAGATCGACGAGCACGACTACGAGACGAAGAAGGGCCACGTGGTCCGCTTCCTCAAGGCCGGCGACAAGGTCAAGATCACGATCATGTTCCGTGGTCGCGAGCAGAGCCGTCCCGAGCTCGGTTTCAACCTGCTGAAGAAGCTGGCCGAGGACGTCGCCGAGGACGGCACCGTCGAGAGCCAGCCGCGGCAGGACGGCCGCAACATGCTGATGGTGCTCGCCCCGACCCGCAAGAAGGCCGAGGCGCGTGCCGAGGGCGAGGCCGCCAAGGAGGCGCGCATGTCGCAGCGCAGGGCGGCCGCCGAGGAGGAGGCGCGCCAGCTCGCCGAGCACCGCGCCGCCGAGCATGCCGCGGCCCAGCCGAAGAAGAAGCGGGGGCCGGCCGACAACCTGGACCCCGACATCGACCTGTAAGAGACTCCCGGGTCCACGTGCCAGCCCACCGGCTCGGCGCGGGCCCCGGACCGAACGCGAGTTCACGAGAGAAAGAGAGCGGCGACATGCCGAAGATGAAGACGCACTCCGGTGCCAAGAAGCGCATCCGGGTCACCGGGAGCGGCAAGCTCATGCGCCAGCGCGCGGGCAAGCGCCACCTCAACGAGCACAAGCCCACCAAGCGCACGCGCCGCCTGAGCAACGACGTCGCCCTGAGCAAGGCCGACCAGAAGACCGCGCGGAAGCTGCTCGGCCTGTAAGGCCAGCCCCCACCACCACACGCACAGACAACAAGGAGATCGATCATGGCTCGCGTCAAGCGCGCAGTGAACGCGGCGAAGAAGCGCCGCGAGGTGCTGGAGCTCGCCTCCGGTTACCGGGGGCAGCGTTCGCGCCTCTACCGCAAGGCGAAGGAGCAGATGCTCCACAGCTATACCTACAGCTACGCCCACCGCAAGGACAAGAAGGGCGACTTCCGTTCGCTGTGGATCCAGCGCATCAACGCCGCTGCCCGCGCCAACGGCATGACGTACAACCGCTTCATCTCGGGCCTCAAGACCGCTGGTGTCGAGGTCGACCGCAAGATCCTGGCCGACCTGGCCGTCACCGACGAGAACGCGTTCGCGAAGCTCGTCGAGCTGGCCAAGGCCAACCAGCCCGCGGCTGCCTGAGCCACGCGCACGACACGACAGCGGCAGTTCCCGGGTCCACTCCCGGGGGCTGCCGCTTCGTGCCGGATCAGGTGTGGCAAGGTGAACCCGAACGACGACGAGGATGGTGAGATGAGCCCCGAACGGATCGAGCTGGACGAGCCGAGCCAGGCTGTCCTGCGAGAGGCACGCAAGCTGCTGCGAAGCAAGGAGCGCAAGGATGCGGGGGAGTTCCTCGTCGAGGGCCGCCAGGCCGTGCGCGAGGCCCTGAAGGCCCCCGGCGTCGTGAAGTGGCTGTTCGTGCGCTGGGCCAGCGTCCACGACAACCTCGACCTCATCGACCTCGCCCGCTCCTCCGGCGTGCAGGTGTACGCGGTCAGCGAGCAGAACCTCGCCACCATGTCCGACACCGTGACCCCGCAGGGCATCACGGCCGTGGCGCGCAACATCGACATCACGCTGAGCGAGCTGCTCGGCACCAGGCGCAAGAACCCGGCAGTGGAGAAGAAGAAGCACCGCCGCAAGGACGTCGGGCTCATCGTGATCTGCGCCCAGATCCGCGACCCCGGCAACGCCGGCACCGTCATCCGGTGCGCCGACGCGTTCGGCGCCGACGCGGTCATCCTCAGCACCGACTCGGTCGAGGTGTACAACCCCAAGACCGTGCGCGCCAGCGTCGGCAGCATCTTCCACCTGCCCGTCGTGACCGGCGTGCCGCTGGAGCAGGCCATCGAGGCCTGCCGCGCCGCCGGCATGCAGGTCTTCGCCACCGACGGTGACGCCGGTGTCGACCTCACCGACCTGGACGCCGAGCTGTCCCGCCCCACCGCGTGGGTGATGGGGAACGAGGCCTGGGGCCTGCCGAGCGAGCACCTCGCCCTGGCCGACCAGACGGTCGCCGTGCCGATCTACGGCCACGCCGAGTCCCTGAACCTGGCCACCGCGGCCGCGATCTGCCTGTACGCCTCGGCCTCGGCCCAGCGCGCCACCAACTGAGCGTCGACGAACGAACCGACAAGGAGGGCCCATGTCCGGGCCGAACGACAACTACGACCCGAAGCAGGTGGCCGCGCTGAGCGCGGAGTCCCTGGACGCGATGGTGGCGGCTGCGCTGGCGGCGTTCGCCGCGGCGTCCGACAGTGCGGCGTTGAAGGAGGCCCGCCTGGCCCACGCCGGTGAGCGGGCGCCCATCGCGCTGGCCAACCGTGAGATCGGCGCGCTGCCTCCGGCCGCCCGCAAGGACGCCGGCCAGCGCATCGGGGCCGCCCGCGCCCTGATCACCGAGGGCCTCGCGGCACGTCAGGCCAAGGTCGAGGCCGCCGAGCTGGAGCGTGCCCTGGTCGAGGAGACCGTCGACGTCACGCTGCCGGTGGCGCTGGCCCCGCAGGGTGCGATCCACCCGATCACGGGCCTGATCGACCTGATGAGCGACGTCTTCGTCGCCATGGGCTGGGAGGTCGCCGAGGGTCCCGAGGCCGAGGCCGAGTGGCTGAACTTCGACGCGCTCAACATCAGCCCCGACCACCCCGCGCGGGGCGAGACCGACACCCTGTTCGTGGCGCCGGCCAACAGCCACGTCGTGATGCGCACCCACACCTCGCCGGTCCAGATCCGGTCGTTGCTCGACCGTGAGCTGCCGGTCTACGTCGTGTGCCCCGGCAAGGTCTACCGCGCCGACGAGTTCGACGCGACGCACGTCCCGGTGTTCCACCAGATCGAGGGCCTCGTCGTCGACCAGGGCATCACCATGGCCCACCTCAAGGGCACCCTCGACCACCTGGCACGCGAGATGTTCGGCGACATCCGCACGCGGTTCCGCCCCAACTACTTCCCGTTCACCGAGCCGAGCGCCGAGTACGACCTCGAGTGCTTCGTGTGCCACGGCGCCTCGGTGGGCAACCCCGACGCGCCCTGCAAGACCTGCCGCAGCGAGGGCTGGATCGAGTGGGGCGGCTGCGGCGTCGTCAACCCGCGCGTGCTGGAGGCCGCCGGCGTCGACTCGAGCGTCTACTCGGGCTTCGCGTTCGGCATGGGCATCGAGCGCACGCTGATGTTCCGCAACAACGCCGCCGACATGCGCGACATGGTCGAGGGAGACGTCCGGTTCAGCCGGATGCTGAAGGGAGAGTCCCGGTGAGGGCAACCAAGAGCTGGATCGCCGAGTACGCCGACCTGCCCGCCGGCCTCGGCGTGTGGCAGCTGGCGGACGCGCTGGTCAGCGCCGGGCTGGAGGTCGAGCAGGTCGAGACCATCGGCGGCGACGTGTCGGGGCCGGTCGTCATCGGCCGCGTCGTCGACTTCGTCGAGGAGGCGCAGAAGAACGGCAAGACCATCCGCTGGTGCCACGTCGACGTCGGCCCCGAGCACGCCCCGGACGCCGCCCCCGGCCCGCTGGCCAAGGGCGGGGAGGTCGCGGAACTGGCCACGGCGTCCGGTGACGCCTACTGGCCGCGCGGTGTCATCTGCGGCGCACTGAACTTCGTCCCCGGCGACCACGTCGTGGTCGCGCTCCCGGGCGCCACGCTGCCCGGCCCGTTCCCGATCGGCTCGCGCAAGACCTACGGGCACGTCTCCGACGGCATGATCTGCGCCGAGGACGAGCTGGGCCTGGGCGAGGACCACACCGGCATCATCGTGCTCGGTGACGCCGACGACGCGGGCAACCCCTGGACCATCGGCGCCCCGGCGCTGGAAGCCATGGGCGTGTCCGACGACGTCCTCGACATGCCGGTCACCCCCGACATGGGGCACTGCCTGAGCGTGCGCGGCCTGGCCCGCGAGGCGTCCCAGGCCCTCGGCGTCGGCTACCGCGACGTCATCGCCCACGCCACCCCGGCCCCGAGCCAGGGCGGCCACCCCGTCGTGCTCGAGTCCGAGGCCTGCCCGCTGTTCGTCGCGCTCACGGTGGAGGGCTTCGACCCCACCGCCGAGTCGCCGGCCTGGATGAAGCAGCGCCTCGCCGCGTGCGGCATGCGCTCGATCTCGCTGAGCGTCGACATCTCCAACTACGTGATGCTCGAGACCGGCCAGCCCAACCACTGCTACGACGCCGACGCCCTGCAGGGCGCGATCGTGGTGCGCCAGGCGAAGCCGGGCGAGACCATCACCACGCTCGACGACGTCGTGCGCACGCTGGACGAGGCCGACCTGGTCATCACCGACGACCGTGGCCCCATCGGCATCGCCGGCGTCATGGGCGGCGAGGACACCGAGCTGCGCGACACCACGACCCGCATCGTGATCGAGGCCGCCAACTTCGACCCGGTCTCGATCGCGCGCACCTCGCGCCGGCACAAGCTGGGCTCCGAGGCCTCGCGGCGCTTCGAGCGCTCGGTCGACCCGGGGGCCGCCTACGGCGCCGCCCGCCGCGTCGCCGACCTGCTCATCGAGCTCGGTGGCGGACGCCTCGCGGCCGAGACGGTCGCCGGTGCGGTCCCCGCCATGCCGGTGCAGACGATCGACGCCGGCCTGCCGCAGCGCATCCTCGGCATGCCCGTGGACGCCGACCGCGTGGTCGAGATCCTCACCGCCTCCGGGGTGGAGGTCGCCCGCGACGGCGACACGCTCACCCTGACGCCGCCGTCGTGGCGCGCCGACCTCGTCGACGCCTACGACTACGTCGAGGAAGTCGGCATCAAGGTCGGCTACGACCACCTGCCCTCGATCGTGCCGACGGCCCCGGTGAGCCACGGCTACACCACTGAGCAGAAGCTGCGCCGCGCCATCGGCCGCGCGCTGGCGGCGTCCGGTTTCGTCGAGGTGCTGACCTTCCCGTGGGCCTCGGACGCCGACGCCGACGCGCTCGGCCTGGACGCCGACGACCCGCGCCGCCGCACCGTCGCCCTGAGCAACCCGCTGGCCGAGACGGCGCCGCTGCTGCGCACCTCGCTGCTGCCGGGGCTGTTCGGGGCCGTCGCGCGCAACGCGTCACGCGGCGCCGACGACCTCGCGCTCTTCGAGGCGGGCCGGGTGTTCTTCGCCTCCGAGACCGGCGAGGCGGCCCCGCTGCCGTCGGTCGCCGGCCGGCCCAGCGACGACGAGCTCGAGGGCATCGAGCGCGCCATCCCGTGGCAGCCGCGCAACCTGGCCGCCGTCCTGACGGGCGCCTGGCAGCCCGCCGGGTGGCAGGGGGCCGCGACGCCGGCGTCCTGGACCCAGGCGATCGCCTTCGCCGAGGTGGCCGCGGGCGTGGTCGGCGTGCCGCTGGAGCGCCGCGCCGCCCAGCAGGCGCCGTGGCACCCCGGCCGGTGCGCCGAGCTCGTGGTCGGCGACACCGTCGTCGGCTACGCCGGCGAGCTGCACCCGAGCGTGGTCAAGGCCTTCGAGCTGCCCGCACGCACCGCGGCGGTCGAGCTCGACCTCGACCTGCTGGTCAGCCTGTTCGGCGGCGCCGGCGTGCTCGACCCCGTGTCGGCGCAGCCGGTGGCCAAGGAGGACATCGCGCTGATCGTGGACGAGTCCGTGCCCGTGGCCGAGCTCCAGGCCGCCGTCGAGTCCGGTGGGGGAGAGCTGCTGGAGTCCGTGCGGCTGTTCGACATCTACCGCGGCGCGCAGGTGCCCGAGGGCAAGAAGTCGGTGGCGTTCGCGCTGCGCCTGCGGGCGTCCGACCGCACGCTCACCGACGCCGACGCCGCGGCCGTGCGCGAGGCGTCCGTCGCCGCTGCCGTCGAGCGCTTCGGGGCCGAGCTGCGCGCCTGAGGTCGTCGATGACCCTGCTGCCGTTCTTCCCCGACGACGTCGCCGACGCCGACGCGCTGTACGACTCGTTCAGCGCGTGGGCGCAGCGCGACGGGCTGGTGCTCTACCCGCACCAGGACGAGGCGCTCATCGAGGTCCTCTCGGGCAGCAACGTCGTCGTCACCACCCCGACGGGCAGCGGCAAGTCGCTCATCGCCACCGCGGCGCACTTCGCGGCGCGGGCGGCGGGGCAGCGCACCTACTACACGGCGCCCATCAAGGCGCTGGTCAGCGAGAAGTTCTTCGCGCTCGTCGACACCTTCGGGGCGGCGAACGTGGGCATGGTCACCGGCGACGCCTCGGTCAACGGGGACGCGCCGATCGTGTGCTGCACCGCCGAGATCCTGGCCAACATCGCCCTGCGCGAGGGGGCGGACGCCGACGTCGGCCAGGTCGTCATGGACGAGTTCCACTTCATCGCCGACCCCGACCGGGGCTGGGCCTGGCACGTGCCGCTGGTGGAGCTGCCGCAGGCGCAGTTCGTGATCATGTCGGCCACGCTGGGTGACGTCACCAAGCTCGCCGGACGCCTCGAGGCCACCACGGACCGGCCCACGGCCGTCATCGGCGGGGTCACCCGCCCGGTGCCGCTGTCGTACGCGTGGTCGCTGGAGCCGATCCACGAGACGATCTCCCAGCTCGTGGCGACCCACCAGGCCCCGGTGTACGTCGTGCACTCCACGCAGGCCGCGGCGGTGGAGCGGGCCCAGGCGCTGCTCAGCCAGGGCGTCACCGACGCGGGACGCCGGGCCGAGTTGGCCGAGGAGCTCAAGGGCTTCCCGTTCGCGTCGGGCTTCGGCCAGAGCCTGGCCAAGCTGCTGCGCGCCGGCATCGCCGTGCACCACGCGGGCATGCTGCCGCGCTACCGCCGCCTCGTCGAGCGCCTCGCCCAGCGCGGCCTGCTCGCGGTGATCTGCGGCACCGACACGCTCGGGGTGGGCATCAACGTGCCGATCCGCACCGTGCTGTTCTCGGCGCTGACCAAGTTCGACGGGCGCCGCCAGCGCATCCTGCGCAGCCGGGAGTTCCACCAGATCGGCGGGCGCGCCGGTCGGGCCGGCTTCGACACGGTCGGGTACGTGGTCGCGCAGGCCCCCGAGCACGAGGTCGAGAACGCGAAGATCCTCGCGAAGTTCGCCGACGACCCCAAGAAGCTGCGCTCGGTGCGCCGCAAGAAGGCGCCCGAGGGCTTCGTCAACTGGACCGAGACCACCTTCACCAAGCTCGTCGAGTCCGAGCCCGAGGAGCTGCACCCGCGGCTGGCGATCAGCCACGCGCTGCTGCTCAACCTGCTGCAGCGCGACGAGGACACCGGCGCGGCCGTGGCCCGCCTGATCGACTCCGTCGACCCGGACGCCGCCACGCGTCGGCGGCTCATCCGGCGTGCGGCGCAGATCGGCCGCTCGCTGCTGCGGGCCGGCGTCGTGACCCGCCTGGCCGCCCCCACCGCGGGCGGCCGCCGCCACGCGCTCGCGGTCGACCTGCAGCGCGACTTCGCGCTCAACCAGCCCCTGTCAGCCTTCGCGGTCGCCGTGGTCGAGACCCTTGACGCCGAGGCCCCCGGCTACGCCCTCGACGTCGTGAGCGTCATCGAGGCCACCCTCGAGAACCCGATGGTGGTGCTGCTCCAGCAGCAGTTCCGTGCGCGCGGCGAGGCCGTGGCCGAGATGAAGGCCGACGGCATGGAGTACGACGAGCGCATGGACGCCCTCGACGAGGTGACCTGGCCGCAGCCGCTCGCGGAGTTCCTCGAGCACGCCCACGCCACCTACGCCGCCGCGCACCCGTGGCTGGCCGAGACACCGGTGCGTCCCAAGAGCGTGGTGCGGGACATGTACGAGCGCGGCATGCGGTTCGGCGAGTTCGTGGCGCACTACAAGGTGCAGCGCAGCGAGGGCCTGCTGCTGCGCTACCTGTCCGACGCGTACCGGGCCCTGCGGCAGACGGTGCCCGAGGCGTCCCGCACCGAGGAACTGGCCGACCTGATCGCCTGGCTCGGCGAGGTCACCCGCCTCACCGACTCCTCGCTGATCGACGAGTGGAACAAGCTGGCCGACCTCGCGGGTGAGCCGGCGGCGTCCGTCGACGAGGCCCCGCCGCCGAGCCGACCGGTGACGGGCAACGAGCGCGCGTTCCGGGTGCTGGTCCGCAACGCGATGTGGCGGCGCATCGAGCTCATGGCCGACGATGACGTGGACACGCTGGCCACGCTCGAGACCGGCCAGTCGGTCGTGATGACGCGGGCGCACTGGGACGAGGCGTTGGGCGCCTACTGGGACGAGCACGACGAGATCGGCACCGACGCCGACGCACGCGGGCCGAAGTACTTCGACGTGACGGTCGCCACCGGCTCACGGGCCGGCCGGACGTGGCAGGTGCGTCAGGTGGTGGCCGACCCGGAGGGCAACCACGACTGGGCACTGCACGCGTGGGTCGACCTCGACGAGTGCGACGAGGCCGGCGACCTGGTGGTCCACGTCACCGACTTCAGTCGCCAGGACTGACCGGCCTCAGTCGTCGAACAGCGCGCGGCGCGGGAGCGCCGGCATCGCCACGGTGGCGTCCTCGTCGACCGGCTCGGCCGTCGCCGGGGCCGTCGCGGCCTCGGTCTGCTGCTCGGTGAGCAGGTGGGCGATCAGGGCGGCGGTGGGGCGTTCCTCGGGCTCCTTGGCCAGGCAGGCCGTGATCAGCTGCTCGAGGTCGGCGGGCGTGTCGTCGGGCAAGGGCGGCGGTGGGTCCTGGACGTGCGCGAGGGCCGTCGCGATGGGGGTGCCCTTGTCGAACGGCTTCGACGCCGACAGCATCTCGTGGGCCAGGACGCCCAGGCCGTAGATGTCGGTCGGCGGGCCGACCGTCTGACCCATCGCCTGCTCGGGGCTGAGGTAGTGCGCGGTGCCCAGCACGTTGCCGGTCATGGTGCGCGAGTCGCTGTCGATCGAGCGCGCGATGCCGAAGTCCATCAGCCGGGCCTGGTCGCCGCTGATCAGGATGTTGGCGGGCTTGATGTCGCGGTGGATGATGCCGGCGTCGTGCGCCACGGCCAGGGCGGAGGCCAGCTGGCCCAGCAGGCGGCGGACGTCCGCGACGGGCAGCGGCCCGGCGCGGAGGACTCCGGCGAGGGTCGGCCCGTCCACGAACTCCATGACGAGGAAGAACAATCCCTCGTGCTCGCCGAAGTCGTGGACGGTGACGGTGTTGGGGTGGGAGATCTGGGCGGCGAACCTCGCCTCGTCGCGGAAGCGCTCGACCAGGGCGAGCTCGTCCTGGGTGTGGGGGTGCATGATCTTGAGGGCGACCTGGCGCTCCAGGGTCTCGTCGACGGCCTCCCACACCTGGCCCATGCCGCCGGAGGCCACGTGGCGGATCATCCGGTAGCGACCGGCCAGAACCAACCCGGGATGCAGTCGCTGCATGCCACCCTCCGCTTCGCGTCGGTCGGCGTGCCCCTGACGCGATCCGACCGTGACAAGCATACTTGCCGAGGCCCCGATCGCCGTCATCGGGCCCGTCGGTTGCCGTCAGGCCTCCCGGCACACCCCGTCGGCGACCGCGGCGGCGCGGGCGGCGGCGGCCACGGCCGGGGCCACGCGGGCGTCGAACACGGTCGGGATGATGTGGACCGGGCTGAGGTCCTCGCCGACCACGTCGGCGATCGCGTGCGCGGCGGCCAGCTTCATGTTCTCGGTGATCCTGCGGGCGCGGGCGTCGAGGGCGCCCCGGAAGATGCCGGGGAATGCGAGGACGTTGTTGATCTGGTTCGGGAAGTCGCTGCGCCCGGTGGCGATGACGGCCGCGATGTCCTTGATCAGCTCGGGGCGGATCTCGGGGTCGGGGTTGGCCATCGCGAACACGATCGGGTTCGGCGCCATCGAGCGCACGTCGTCGACGGTCAGCACGTTGGGGGCCGACAGGCCGACGAAGACGTCGGCGCCGGCGATCACGTCGGTGATCGAGCCCTCGAGCTTGTCGGGGTTGGTGTTCTCGGCGAACCAGCGCTTGCTCGAGTCGAGGTCCTCACGGCCCTCGTGCACGACGCCGGCGTGGTCGACGCCGATGATGTGGGTGGCGCCCAGCGCCATCACCATCTTCATCACCGCGATGCCGGCCGCTCCGACCCCCGCGGTGACGAGTTTGATGTCCGCGATGTCCTTGCCGACGATCTTCAGGGCGTTGATGAGGGCCGCGACCACGACGATCGCGGTGCCGTGCTGGTCGTCGTGGAACACGGGGATGTCCATCGACGCGGCCAGGCGCTCCTCGATGTCGAAGGCCTGCGGGGCGGCGATGTCCTCGAGGTTGATGCCGCCGAACGTGGGCTCGAGCTTCTGCACCAGCGAGACGATCTCGTCGGGGTCGGTGGTGTCGATGCAGATCGGGAAGGCGTCCACCCCGCCGAAGTGCTTGAACAGCTGGGCCTTGCCCTCCATGACCGGCATGGCGGCGCGCGGGCCGATGTTGCCCAGGCCGAGCACGGCGGTGCCGTCGGAGACGATCGCGACGGTGTTCTTGCGGATCGTGTGCGTGAACGAGCGGGCGGGGTCGGCCGCGATCGCGCGGCACTCGCGGGCCACGCCGGGGGTGTAGAGCATGGCGAGGTCGTCCATGTCGGTGAGTTCCGACTTCGAGACCACGGCGATCTTGCCGCCCTCGTGCAGGCTGTGCACCCGGTCGTCCCACTCGAGGATCTCGACGCCCTCGAGGTCCTCGATGGCCTGCCGGACCTCGTTCTGGTGGTCGAGGGAGTAGCAGTAGATCGTGATGTCGTCGTGCAGGACGGCCCCGTGGACGGTGAAGCCCTCCAGGGCGGTGATGTTCGCGCCCACGTCGCCGATGGCCACGGCGACGCGGCCGAGCGTGCCCGGCTCGTTCACCATGCTGAGGCGGGTGCGGATCGAGAAGGCGGGCGAAGGCGTCTGGCGGGTCACGCCGGGAGGCTATCGGGAATCGCTCCGCAGCGGCATGCGTGCCCACCTCCCGGCCTCGTCAGTGGCGGGTCGGGTCCTGCGGCGCGGTGTCGAAGGCATCGGGGACGCCGTCGGCATCGGAGTCCCTGGCCTCGGCCAGGGCGACCGCCCGGTGCCGCCGGTTGCTGGGCACGAGGATGCCGGCGGCCAGGATCGCGGCCAGGACCGAGGCGAGCAGCACGCCCACCTTGGCGGCGTCGTTGTGGTCGCTGCCCAGCCCGAAGCTGAGCTCGCCCACCAGCAGCGACACGGTGAACCCGATGCCGGCCAGCACGCCGACGCCGGCCATGTCGCCCCAGCGCAGGGCCGGGTCGAGCGTGGCGCGGGTGAACCTTGTCAGCAGGAACGTGGAGGCGACGATGCCGATCGGCTTGCCCAGCACGAGGCCGACGATGATGCCGAGGGCCACCGGGGAGGTGACCGCCTCGACGAGGCCGTCGAGGCCGCCGACGGCGACGCCCGCGGAGAAGAAGGCGAACACGGGCACCGCGAACCCCGTCGAGAGGGGGCGGTAGGCGTGCTCGAACGTCATGGCCAGGCCGTGGCCCTCGCCGGCGTCGAGGTCCTTGCGGCGCACGGGGACCAGGAAGCCCAGGACGACGCCCGCGATGGTGGCGTGGATCCCCGCCTCGTGGAGCAGGGCCCACGCCACGACCGCGATCGGGAGCAGGACGAGCCACGGCGTCCACGGCCGTTCGGCGAACCAGCGGGGGCGGGTCTGGACGAGGACGCCGTACAGCGCCACCGGCACCAGGAACAACCCGAGCGCGACCACGTTGACCGACTCGGTGTAGAAGAGCGCGATGATCGTGATCGCGATCAGGTCGTCGACCACGGCGAGCGTCAGCAGGAAGATGCGCAGCGGCGAGGGCAGGTGGGAGCCGATGATGGCCAGCACCGCCACGGCGAACGCGATGTCGGTCGCGGTCGGGATCGCCCAGCCGCGCAGTGTCTCGCCCTGGCCCCAGTTGATCGCCGCGTAGATCAGCGCGGGGACGATGACGCCGCCCGCCGCCGCCACGACCGGGACCATCGCCCGCTGGGGGTTGCGCAGGTCGCCCGCGACGAACTCGTGCTTGAGCTCGAGGCCGACCAGGAAGAAGAACACGGCCAGCAGGCCGTCCGCCGCCCACGCGCCGAGGCTCAGGTCGAGGTGGAGCGACGCGGGGCCGATGCGCAGGTCGCGCAGGGCGAAGTAGGAGTCGGCCGCGGGGGAGTTGGCCCAGATGATGGCGACCAGGGCGGCCACCATGAGCATGATGCCGCCGGTGGTCTCCTTGCGCAGGATCGCGCCGATGCGCAGGTGCTCCGGATAGCTGCCGGGCGACAGGATGCGGCGCAGGCGGCTGGGGGATGACGGGTTCAAGGGATTCTCCCGGGGTCGTCGGACATCGACGCCGACCAGACTTCCCGGCACACCGGGGAACACTGTACCCATCCCCGGGCGGCCGGTTCGGGCCGATACGATCGTACCATGGCCCTCTCCGCGCACCAGGTGCTCGACGCGGCGCGTTCGATCCTGGATGCCGATGGGCTCGAGGGGCTGTCCATGCGTCGGGTCGCCGCCGCGCTCGAGGTCCAGCCCGGGGCGCTCTACCACCACGTCCCCGACAAGCAGACCCTGCTGGCCGGGGTCGCGGACCAGATCCTCGGGGAGGTCGACGAACCCCTCGGGCTGTGGCGTCCGGCCGTGGAGGCCTGGACCGCCAGCCTGCGCGCGGTCCTGCTCGCCCACCGCGACTCGGCCGAGTTGGTCGCGACGGCCCGTGGCTTCCGCCTCTCGCGCCACGACACCACGCGTCACCCGGCGACGCTGTTGGCCACCGCGGGGCTGTCCACCGTCGAGGCGCGCGGCGCGGCGTCCGCTCTGTTGTACTTCGTCCTCGGCCACGTCGCCGAGGAACAGGCGCGGCTCGACTGGGAACGGTTCCACCCCGCCGACCCCGGCAAGGCCATGGACGCCGACGCTGCGTTCGCCCTCGGGGTGGGGCTGATCCTCGACGGCGTGTCCGCGCGCTGAGCGCAGGCTCTGGTCGTGCCTCCCGCTTCGCCGCGGCGCACGGAGCACGGGCTGTCGGCGCTGAGACGACTTGGAATATCTATTCCAATGAGGGCATACTCATGCGCATGACGACGAAGATTGCGGTCGCGGGCTGCACGGGGTACGCCGGGGGAGAGATCCTGCGGCTCCTCCTGGGGCGCGACGACATCGAGATCGGTGCCCTGACGGCGAAGTCCTCCGCCGGGTCCCGCCTGGGCGAGCACCACCAGCACCTGGCGCCGCTGTTCGACCGCGTCGTCCTCGACACCACCCCCGAGAACCTCGCCGGCCACGACGTCGTCTTCCTCGCCCTGCCGCACGGCACGTCGGCCGAGGTCGCGGCCCAGCTGGGCGACGACGTGCTGGTCATCGACTCCGGCGCCGACTTCCGCCTCGAGGATTCCGAGGCCTGGCGGCAGTTCTACGGCACCGAGCACGCGGGGACCTGGCCCTACGGCCTGCCCGAGCTGCCCGGCCAGCGCGAGGCCCTGGCCACGGC
Organism: Propioniciclava sp. MC1683; assembly: GCF_014164675.1. Taxonomy (NCBI): domain Bacteria; kingdom Bacillati; phylum Actinomycetota; class Actinomycetes; order Propionibacteriales; family Propionibacteriaceae; genus Propioniciclava; species Propioniciclava sp. MC1683. The sequence goes on from NZ_JACJFX010000035.1 coordinate 21,591, forward strand.
CAAGCGCATCGCCGTGCCCGGTTGCTTCCCGACCACGGTCACCCTCGGCCTCGCCCCGGCCCTGCAGGCGGGCCTCGTCGACGGGCACGACGTCGTCGTGGTCGCCCCGACCGGCCCCTCGGGCGCGGGCAAGTCCCTCAAGCCGCACCTGCTGGGCAGCGAGCTGATGGGCTCGGCGTCCGCCTACGGGGTCGGGGGAGTGCACCGCCACGTCCCGGAGATGCTGCAGAACTTCCGCAAGCTGGGCGCCGAGGCACCGACCATCTCCTTCACCCCGGTCCTGGTCCCGATGTCGCGCGGCATCCTGGCCACGGTCACCGCCCCGCTGGCCGGAGCCACGACCACCGCCGAGGCCCGCGCCGCCTACGAGCAGGCCTGGGCCGACGAGCCGTTCGTGCACCTGCTGCCGGAGGGCCTGTGGCCCCAGACCCAGTCGGTGGTCGGCTCCAACCACGTGCACGTGCAGGTGGCCGTCGACGCCGCCGCGAACCGCCTGGTTGTGGTCGCCGCCCTCGACAACCTCACCAAGGGCACCGCCGGCGGTGCCATCCAGTCCATGAACCTCGCCCTGGGCCTCCCCGAGACCCTCGGCCTCACCACGTTGGGAGTCGCCCCGTGAGCGTCACCGCAGCCAAGGGCTTCACCGCCGCCGGCGTCAAGGCCGGCATCAAGGCGTCCGGCAACCACGACCTCGCGCTCGTGCGCAACGAGGGCCCGGCCAAGGTCGCGGCCGGCGTCTTCACCACCAACCGCTTCCAGGCCGCCCCCGTGGTGTGGTCCATCGACGTGCTCGCCGGCGGCCAGCTGGACGCCGTCGTCCTCAACTCCGGCGGCGCCAACGCCTGCACCGGCCCCGACGGGCTGGCCGACACCCGCGCCATGGCCGAGGCCACGGCGTCCGCGCTCGGCACCACCCCCGACCAGGTTGCGGTCTGCTCGACAGGCCTGATCGGCGTCCGCCTCCCCATGGACGCCGTGCACGCCGGCATCGCCGCCGCTGCCGCCGGCCTCGCCGCCGACGGGGCCTCGGACGCCGCGCTGGCGATCATGACCACCGACACCGTGCCGAAGCAGGCGGCCACCACCAGCGAGGCCGGCTGGAGCGTCGGCGGCATGGCCAAGGGCGCCGGCATGCTGGCCCCCGCGCTTGCCACCATGCTCGTGGTCGTCACCACCGACGCCGACCTCACCCCCGCGGAGGCCGACACCGCCCTGCGCGCCGCCACCCGGGTGACGTTCGACCGCACCGACTCCGACGGCTGCATGTCCACCAACGACACCGTGATCCTGATGGCCTCCGGCGCCTCGGGCGTGGCCCCCGACCTCGAGGCGTTCACCGACGCCCTCACCCAGGTCTGCGGCTCGCTGGCCCGCCAGCTGCTGGGCGACGCCGAGGGCTCCAGCCACGACATCGCCGTCACGGTCGTCAACGCCGCCACCGAGGACGACGCCGTCGATGTCGCTCGCTGCGTGACCCGCTCCAACCTGTTCAAGACCGCGATCTTCGGCAACGACCCCAACTGGGGCCGGGTCCTGGCCTCGGCCGGCACCTCGAGGGCGACCTTCGACCCCGACCGGGTGAGCGTCTCGTTCAACGGCGTGAAGGTCTTCGACACCGGTGCCCTCGGCGAGGACCGCTCGCTGGTCGACCTCACCGACCGCGAGGTGCTCGTCGAGATCGACCTCGCCGCCGGCCCGGCGTCGGCCACCGTGTGGACCAACGACCTCACCTACGACTACGTGCGCGAGAACGCGGAGTACAGCTCATGACCTACACCACCCGCACCGCCGAGCTCCAGGGCGAGGTCTACACCAAGGCCGGCACCCTCATCGAGGCGCTGCCCTGGCTCACCAAGTACGCCGGCGCCACGCTGGTGGTGAAGTACGGCGGCAACGCGATGGTCAGCGAGGAGCTCAAGCGCGCCTTCGTGGAGGACATCGTGTTCCTGCGCCGCTGCGGCATCCGGCCCGTCGTCGTGCACGGCGGCGGCCCCCAGATCAACGTGATGCTCGACAAGCTCGGCATCGCCAGCGAGTTCAAGGGCGGCCTGCGCGTCACCAGCCCCGAGGCCATGGACGTCGTCCGGATGGTCCTCGTCGGCCAGGTCGGGCGCGAGCTCGTCGGCCTGCTCAACCAGCACGGACCCCTGGCCGTCGGCATGTCGGGCGAGGACGGCGGCCTGTTCACCGCCCAGCGCCGCGGCACCGTCGTCGACGGCGAGGAGGTCGACCTCGGGCTCGTCGGCGAGGTCGCCTCGGTCAACACCGACGCGATCTCCGACCTCATCGAGGCCGGGCGCATCCCCGTGGTCGCCTCGGTGTCCCCGGACGCCGAGGGTGCGGTCCACAACCTCAACGCCGACACCGCCGCCGCCGCCCTCGCCGCCGCGCTGGGCGCCGACCGGCTGATCATCCTCACCGACGTCGAGGGCCTGTACGCCAACTGGCCCAGCACCGACGAGATCATCGCCCGGATCACCACCTCCGACCTGCGGGCCCTGCTGCCCACGCTGGCCAGCGGGATGATCCCCAAGATGGAGGCGTGCCTGGCCGCGGTCGCGGACGGCGTGCCGCTGGCCACGATCGTCGACGGTCGCCAGCCGCACTCGCTGCTGCTGGAGATCTTCACCGACGAGGGTGTCGGCACGATGGTGGTGCCCGGATGAGCAACGCGGACGTCCTGGGCCGCTACGGCGCGGCCATGATGCAGACCTTCGGCATCCCGCCGCGGGTGCTCGTGCGCGGCGCGGGCCCCTGGGTGTGGGACGCCGACGGCACCCGTTACCTGGACCTCCTGGCCGGCATCGCGGTGAACTCCCTCGGCCACGCCCACCCGCGCGTGTTGGCGGCGATCACCGAGCAGGCCGGGCGCCTGATGCACATCTCGAACCTGTTCGCCTCCGAGCCCCAGGTCGCCCTCGGCGAGCGCCTCGACGCGCTCGTGGCCGGCGACTCGGGCCTCCCCGCGCGCACGTTCCTGACCAACTCCGGCACCGAGGCCAACGAGGCCGCCCTCAAGGTGACCCGCCTGACCGGGCGGCCGCGCCTGGTGGCCATGGAGGGCTCCTTCCACGGCCGGTCGCTCGGCGCGCTGTCGGTCACCGCGGCGGCCGCGTACCGCGAGCCGTTCGAGCCGCTGCCGGGCAACGTCACGTGGGTGCCCTACGGCGACCTGGACGCCCTCGCGGCCGTGATGGGCGACGACGTCGCCGCGGTCGTGGTCGAACCCGTCCAGGGCGAGAACGGAGCGATCAGCCCGCCGGAGGGCTGGCTCGCCGGCGTCCGAGCGCTGTGCGACGAGCATGGCGCGCTGCTGTGGCTGGACGAGGTCCAGACCGGCATCGGGCGCTGCGGGGGCTGGCTGGCATCGGCGACCGAGGGCGTGCGTGGTGACGTCGTCACCCTCGCCAAGGGCCTGGGCGGCGGCTTCCCGGTCGGGGCCTGCGTGGCCGTCGGCGACGCCGCGACCCTGCTACAGGCCGGGCACCACGGCACCACCTTCGGGGGCAACCCCCTGGCCGCCACCGTGGCCCTGACGGTGCTCGACGTCATCGAGTCCGAGGGACTGTTGGAGCACGCCCGGGAGACCGGCGACTGGCTCGCCGGCGCGATCGAGGGCCTCGGCCTGTCCGAGGTCAGCCACGTCCGTGGGCGCGGCCTGCTGCGCGGCGTGGTGCTCAACCAGCCGAACGCGCGCGAGGTGCTCGCCGCCGCGCTGGAGGCCGGGTTCATCGTCAACGCGCCCCGCCCCGACGTGCTGCGGCTGGCCCCGCCACTGGTGGTCACCCGCGACGAGCTCCAGCTCTTCGTCGACGCCCTGCCCGGCCTGGTGCGGGCATGACCGAGCGGTCGGTGCCCGGCACCAAGGCCGCCCGCCAGGGCCTCATCGTCGACCTGTTGACCCGCGAGGCGATCCGGTCGCAGACCGAGCTGGCCGAGCTGCTCGCGGCCGAGGGCTTCGTCGTCACGCAGGGGACGCTGTCCAAGGACCTGGTCGACGTGGGCGCCGTCCGGTTGCGCGGGGCGTCCGGTGAGCTGACCTACGCCGTGCGCGACGTCGAGGCGTCCGACGTGAAGCGGGCGCACGCCCGCCTGGTCCGGCTGGCGTCCGAGCTGCTCCTCTCGGCCGAGGCGTCCGCGAACCTCGTCGTCGTCAAGACCCCGCCGGGGGCGGCGCAGTTCCTCGCCTCGGCGATCGACAAGGCCGGCCTCGACACCGTGCTCGGTACCATCGCCGGGGACGATTCCATCCTCATCGTCAGCCGGGCGCCCGACGGGGGCTCCGCGCTGGCCGAACACCTCCTCGCGCTGGGCGGGGACGACAAGGAAGGCGAAGCATGAGCGAGGCCGAGGGCAGGCTCTGGGGCGGACGGTTCTCCGGGGGGCCCGCGGAGGCGATGTTCGCGCTCAGCAAGTCCACCCAGTTCGACTGGCGGCTGGCCCCCTACGACCTCGCCGGCTCGCGCGCGCACGCGCGCGCCCTGAACAGGGCCGGGCTGCTGACCGACGACGAGCTGGCCGCCATGCTGGCCGGCATCGACGGGCTGGACGCCGACGTCACCTCCGGCGCCTTCTTCGCCGCCCCCACCGACGAGGACGTGCACGGGGCCCTCGAGCGCGGTCTGATGGAGCGCGTCGGCCCCGAGCTCGGCGGACGCCTGCGCGCCGGCCGCTCGCGCAACGACCAGATCGCCACCCTCATCCGGATGTACCTGCGGGACGAGCTGCGCGTCGTCGCCGCCGGGGTGCAGGAGGTCGTCGTCGCCCTGCACGACCAGGCCGTGGAGCACCTCGGCGTGCCGATGCCGGGCCGCACCCACCTGCAGTCGGCCCAGCCCGTGCTGCTGTCGCACCACCTGCTGGCCCACGCGTGGCCGCTGCTGCGCGACGTCGAGCGCCTCCGCGACCTCGACCGGCGGCTCGCCGTGTCGCCCTACGGGTCGGCTGCCCTGGCCGGCACCTCGCTGGGCCTGGACCCTGAGTTCGTCGCCGCGGAGCTGGGCTTCGCCGGCTCGGTGCCCAACTCGATCGACGGCACCGCCGCCCGCGACCTCGTCGCCGAGGCCGCGTTCGTGCTGGCGATGATCGGCGTCGACCTCTCCCGGATCTCGGAGGAGGTCATCCTCTGGTCGACCGTCGAGTTCGGCTTCGCCAAGCTGGACGACGCGTGGTCGACCGGGTCGAGCATCATGCCGCAGAAGAAGAACCCCGACGTCGCCGAGCTCGCCCGCGGCAAGGCCGGGCGTCTGGTGGGCAACCTCGCCGGCCTGCTCACCACCCTCAAAGGACTCCCGCTGGCCTACAACCGCGACCTGCAGGAGGACAAGGAGCCGATCTTCGACGGGCTCGACCAGCTGCGCGTCCTGCTGCCCGCCATGGCGGGGATGATCGGCACCCTGCGCTTCCAGCCCGAGCGGATGGCGGCCCGGGCCCCCGAGGGCTTCTCGCTGGCCACCGACGTCGCCGACTGGCTCGTCCGCCAGCGCGTGCCGTTCGCCCAGGCGCACCACGTCGCCGGCGCCGCCGTCCGTTACTGCGAGGAGCGGGGCATCGAGCTGACCGGCCTCACGGCGTCCGACCTGCCGGCCATCGACGAGCGGCTCACGCCCGGCGTGCTCGAGGTGCTGACCGTGGAGGGCTCGATCAACGCCCGCGACGGTCGCGGCGGCACGGCCTCGGCCCGCGTGGGCGAGCAGCTGAACGAGGTGGCGGACGCGGTCGACGCGATCAGCGAGTGGCTGGTGCCGGTCGAGCCCACCCCCTACGAGCCCGCGGAGGCCGAACTCGCCTGGTTCGCCGAGCCGCCGACGGACGCCTGAACCCACCCGGGCGCCCGGCGCGGCGTCCACTAGGGTGGTGCGTCGTGAACGCACTGATCGACGAACTGTCCTGGCGCGGGCTGATCGCCCACTCGACCGACCTGGACGCCCTCGGCGCCCACCTGGACTCCGGACCGATCACCGCGTATGTGGGCTTCGACCCCACGGCACCGTCGATCCACATGGGCAACCTCGTGCAGGTCATGGTGCACCGCGCCCTGCAGAAGGCCGGCCACCGCCCGATGTTCCTGGTGGGTGGCTCCACGGGCCTGATCGGTGACCCGAAGCAGGCGGGCGAGCGCGTCATGAACGACGTGGACGTCGTGGCCGGCTGGGTGGAGCGCATCCGCTCGCAGGTCGGCCGGCTCATCGATCTCGAGGGCCCCAACGCCGGCACCCTGGTCAACAACCTCGACTGGACGGCGAAGCTCTCGACGCTGGACTTCCTCCGCGACGTCGGCAAGCACTTCTCGGTCAACCGCATGCTCGACCGCGAGGTGGTCAAGGCGCGCCTGGAGACGGGCATCAGCTACACCGAGTTCAGCTACGTACTGCTGCAGTCGCTCGACTTCCGCGAGCTGTACCGCTCCCACGGGGTCACGATGCAGACCGGCGGCTCCGACCAGTGGGGCAACCTCACAGCCGGTGTGGACCTGATCCGCCGCTCGGACGGCGGCCGGGTGCACGCGTTGGCGACGCCGCTGCTCACCAAGGCCGACGGCACGAAGTTCGGCAAGACCGAGTCCGGCACGGTGTGGCTCGACCCCGAGATGACCTCGCCGTACGCGTTCCACCAGTACTTCCTGAACGCCGAGGACGAGATGGTCGTGGCCTACCTCAAGGTGTTCAGCGAGCGCCCCCGCGACGAGATCGACGACATCGCCGCCCAGCAGGCGGAGAAGCCGTTCCTGCGGATCGCCCAGCGCGCGCTGGCCGACGACATCACCGACCTGGTGCACGGCGAGCCTGAGCGTCGCGCCGCCGAGGCCGCCGCCGCGGCCCTGTTCGGGCGGTCGGAGCTCCGGGACCTGGATGCCCGCACCCTGGCCGCCGTGGCCAAGCAGCTCGAGGCTCCGCGCCTCGAGGCGGGGGAGACGCTGCCGGCCCTGGTCGACGTGCTCGTCGCCTCGGGCGTGGTGCCGAGCAAGTCCGCCGGACGCCGCGCGATCGAGGAGGGTGGTGCCTACCTCAACAACGTCAAGGTCACCGACGTGGACGCCGTGCTGACCCAGGACGACCTCCTCGACGGCCGCTGGGCCGTCGTGCGCCGGGGCAAGAAGACCGTCGGCGCGGTGGAGGTCGTGCGCTGAAACTGCGTCTGACTACGCCGGACGCCGCGGGTCCGCCCTCGATTTGGAATCGGGAGCGGGCCCGTGTAATGTTTACCAAGCGCTCGGGGAGCCGGACGGAGTGGCCAAGCCACGAAGGACGGGCCGGGAGCCGAAGCCCAAACCAACGATGTCAACCCAATTCCTGGGTGGCGTCAGCGACTGGACTTCGAGGGAGGAAAAGCCCGATTTGACTCGGTGAAAATGACTCCCTAGAGTAGATGAGGCCCCGAGGGGATCGCTTCCAGCAAATGGAGCGGGAACCGAGGTGTGTGTCGGAAGTTTGAGAACTCAACAGCGTGCTTAGGTCAATGCCAGTGACCTTCAACTGTTTTTGGATGGTTGTTGGTTGTTGTTTTGCACACTTGAACCTTTTGGTTTCTTGTGTGTCCTCG
>NZ_JACJFX010000036.1:0-28360 GCF_014164675.1 Propioniciclava sp. MC1683
GTTCAACCACGGCAAGCAATGGCGCGGGTTCGCCACCCGCTACGACAAACTCGGCATCGTCTACCGCGGGGCCGCGGTCCTGAACGCGATCATCAGATGGCTCCAACGGTTACGAGACACGCCCTAGCCCACCTCCTGCAACACCAGGGCAGGGAGTCCCTGGACCACGGACGCCCTTTGCACAACCCAGGTGACGACCGGACTCCCCGGTCGCACCACCTGGAGGAGCAATCATGTCCGAATCACCTTTGCCGGACCTCACACACGACGCGAAGGGCATCCCCCTTCCCCCGGGCCACCTGAGTCGCCGGAACCGCTGGTCGCTGTGCCTGGCTGGCCTGTTCGACCGCACGCACTACCGCAAGACCGCCGAGGGCGAGGCCACCCACTTCACCCTACGCCTCGGGGCCCAGACGCAGGCGGGTCTCACCCGCGTCGCCCAGTGGGAGACCGAGCGCCACAAGGCGCTCTCCATCCGCGAGGCCCAGGCGCTCCGCGTCCTCGAGACCCCCATCCCGAACGTCGCGGCAACCCGCCCCGTCAGCGAACTCGACGGACTGGACCGTCGTGGCCGCTTGGGTTGGGCGGCCGACAACCGCGTGGCCGCAACGGCAACGGCCCAACGGCATGCCCAGCAGATGGCCCGCACCGCCGCGGAGCAGGATCTCGTCGTCGTCCGCGAAGAGCTGGAGCACCTGGGCCACGAGGCGGAGGGGGCCCGCGCCCGCTGGCGGGCCGACCTTCACGAGCGTTGCATGTTCTACGCCCGCTTCCGCAGCCGACGCATCACCGCCGCCCAGCTCTACGACGCGATCCTCCGCGACCTCTGAACCGACCCCAGGAAGGGACACCGCCATGAAGAACCTGCTTCGCACCCTCACTGTCACTCTCGTCGGGCTGCTCGCACTGACCTCCGCGGCTTGCACAGCGCACTCGCCCACCACGGGAACCTGCGCCTTGGATTCCTCGACCATCGCATCGGTCGCCCTCGTCCAGGGCAATCGCGCCGGAACGCTCCAGGCCGACAGCCGGAGCCTGAAGTGCTACCTCGCCGATCCCTCCGACAGGCCGGTGCACTCGGTCGTCGTGGTCTCGGACGGCTCCGGCTGGCCACCGATCTGGGACCAGAGGTGGGCACCCAACCCGGACCACCCCCGGGACGAGCGTGACGCCCTGATCGACTACGTCAACGGGCTCGACGCTGCCCTCGCAAGCCCGGCGACCCGCCCTGAGGCGAACACCCTAGAGGCGATCCTCGTCGCCGCCCGCTCGATCGTCGGCGACGAGGGGCGCAAGGTCCTCCTCGTCAACGACAACCTGTTGCAGACGGCGGGGCTCCTGCCCTTCCAGGAGGGCTACCTGTACGCCGACCCAGCCGAGATCACCGACGCTCTCGCCCCCACCCTGGATGCGGCCGAGGCCGACCTGACCGGCATCGAGGTGGTTCTCTTGGCAGCCGGTACTGCAGCAGGCGAGCAGCAGGAGCTCGACTCCGTCCTCCGTGCCCAACTGGTTCGCATCTGGAGCCACGTCCTCGCGTCCCGGGGGGCCGTCGTCACCGAGACACGCGGCGTCCAGTTGCGCGCCTTCACTGCGGCCGACCTCCCGTCGGTGACCGCAGTTCCCCTCCGCGAGCAGGAGGCGATCCACGTAACCTCTCGATGCACCACAGTGCTCAGCCAGAACCGCGTCGGCTTCGTCCCGGACTCCACGGAGTTCCTCGACCCCAGCGGCGCCCGCGCCACGATCGCCTCCGTTGCAGCGGAGCTCGCCTCGTGCGCAGGCACGGTCTCGGTGACCGGAACCACGGCGTCCGGCGGCGACGAGCCCTACCGGGCGCGCCTCTCCGAGGGCAGGGCGCAGGCTGTCCGGGCCGAGTTGGCGGCCGCCATGGGCGTCCCCGAATCGACCATCGAAGCGGTGGGGGTCGGCATGAACTCGGAGTACTACGTGCCCGACCGTTCTCCGAGCGGTGAGCTCGACCCCATCAAGGCCCAGGCCAACCGCCTGGTGATCATCCAGGTCACTCCCCGCTGACCACGGACGCCATTGGCACGAGTCGGGTGGGCGGCAACCGCCGCCCACCCGACCAACACACCTCACACAGAAGGAACCACCATGATCACGACTGAATCCACCTCACCGATCACCGGCTTCGACGTGCACGGAGCCCAGGGCCCCACGATCCCCGGCGAGCCGTCCCTCGCGGCGCGCAAGGCACTGGCCCAGCAGGAGGCCGAGCGCGACGCCGCCAACCACGTCGATGACTCCTACAGCATCGCCGCCCGCGGCGGGCTCCTCCTCGGCCAGGTGACCATCGACCGCGAGACCGGCCAGTTGCAGGAACGCGCGCGCATCGCGAAGCGGGACGCACTGCTGACCAACGAGCAGCACATCGAACGCGCCCGGGCCGAGGGCGTCGACGGCGTCAGCATCGAAGAGTTGGAACGGCAGCTTGGGTCGGCCATGGCACGGCGGGGGGAGGCGATCGGGGCGCGCCAGCGCTCGGTGGACATTCTCACCGGGGCCAAGCCCGACCCCTGGGGGAGGGTACTGACCGGAACCGTCCCGGATGAGACGAGCGCCTGGCGCTTCCTGGCGGGCTCCGCCGCGCTCACCGCCTTCCTCAGCCTGCTGGAGGCCGTGCCGGGCTTCTTCACCGCCCGGCTCCTCCTGAACACCTCGGACGTCGTCGCCGTCACGGCGATGGGGCTGTTGCTGGCCACCGCGCTCTTCCTCATTCCTATCACGATCGGGGAGACGCTCAAGGGCAAGGCCGACCCCCAGGAGGAGCCCACGCGGGCGCAGTCGATCCGGCGCATCCTGCTGGTCGGTGGACTCGGAGCGATCTGGCTCTGGCTGGTCATGATCCTGGGAATGTCCCGTGGTGACGCCACGAGCGCAGTCCGTGACGCAGGCCAGATCGGCTTCGGCCTGTCGACCCAGATGTTGGTGGCCACCTTCCTCCTGGTCGGCGCGGCCCTGATGTGGCTCCACGCGTCGGGGAACCCGCACCGCACCAAGGTGGTGCAGTACAACGGGATCATCGCGCGGCTGGACAAGGTGATCGAGAAGCTGCGCGGCCGGATCACACGCAGCAAGGCACTGGTCGCCATGCAGGAGTTGCAGCGCGACGCCACCGACGACCTGTACGACCACCACATCGACCGCGTCCTGCCGGCACAGGGCGAGGAGGTCAAGGACGTCTACCGCCGCGAGTACGTGCGACTGGTGGGAGACACCGCAGTCACCGACGCCGTCATGCAGCCCTGGGTGCCCGAGGCGGGCGACCCCAAGACCGACGACTCCCCCGAGCCAGGCACCTTCGGGCCCGGCAGTGTCGAGGGACGGTGACGCACGATGAGGTTCTGGACCTGGTTCCGACGCCGCGACACCGACCCGTTCCCCACGTGCGCCTCCTGTGCGACACCCTTGGTCGTCTGCCCGGACTGCGCCGGTGACTGGCGAGGGCGCCACTGCAGCTGCGGCCTCGGCCACCTGTGCCCGCTGCACGGCCGGCACCACCGGTGAACGACACCACGGAAGCCGTTGGCAGAACAGCCATGACACACCCGAGGAGGTGAGAATCCCATGAGTGCACCACGTTGCGTGGTCTGCGGCGGCAACGGCATCTGCCCGAGCTGCCGCGGGAACAAGTTCACTACGCGCTGCGTCTGCGACAGCGGTCGCTGCATGCGCTGCCACGGCAAGGGCATCGACCCGTCCTACTGTTGACCGATCCGCCCAGACACAACCCACCACAGAGGAGGTGAGACATGCTCAACCAGCCCCTGCGCGGGACCGACCTGGAAGCCGATGACTGGCCCGAGGGCACCTTCCACAACTGACCTCACCACGCGTCGGCCACTCGGCCGACGCGTGCCTTAACCAGCCGTTCCGACCCGATCGGCGCCGACCCAGCCCGCCCGCCATCGCGGCACCCTAAGCTGATCCCGACTGAGGGGGGAACCGCGTGGAACGGCACGAACACTCGTTGATGCGCCTGGTCGGCCCGGAGACGACAGGGACGCTTCCCTCGATGGTCTCGGCGGTCCTGGCGGATGCAGGGATTGCGACCTCCTCCTGGGCCTCCGTTCGCGGGTGGCACCTGGTCGACCTGGACGTGGCATGGGTCACCAGCCTTTCGTGTGAACTCTCCCACCGGAGCACTGGCCTGGGGCGTCTGGAGATCCACCTACCCTGGCTGCTGGACGCCCGTGCCCGCACCGATGCTCCTCCGGATGTCGGCGCCGGACGTCATGAGGGACTCTGGTTCGGGGGGCCGCGCGTCCCCCTCACCCAACTGCGGGACACACCCGGCGTGCGGGTACGTTGGCGCTCACCGCAGGCGTCACTGGATCCCGACGAGGCGACGAGCGCCCTGCGTGCCACTGTGTCGGTCACCCCAGACGCCGGTGGGGGACTCTTCTTCAACGACACCCGCAGCGGTCGAGCCGTGGTGAGACGCGTCTGGGAGCGCACCTTCCACACGCTGCGTCGGGCGCAGCCCGAAGCGCATTGGGTCGTGACCCCAGCCGGCTTGTTCTCGGCCGAGACTGTCGCTGCCCTGCGCGAGACCTTGCCGGATGCCTTCGCCCCGGGGGACACCCCCGATGTGGACGCGTTGACGGCGATCGTCCGGGCGGCCATCGACACTGATCGGCAAAGGCGAGAGACCCACGGGATGGAAGCTTTCGCCGACGCCACCAAGTTTGCTCCGGGAACATCGGGTCTGCGCGCCTACGGTGACCTGCTCGGCGAGGCTGTCGCCACGACCCTCCAACGACAACTCAGGCGCGCCCAGTGGATGGTGACCTCCGGACGCCGCTCCGACAAGGATGGGTGGCTCGGCCCGTGGCTGTCCCGGCGCATCGCCCACCGGGTCAATGTCCTCTTGTCAGGACGCCACGCCATCACGCTGCCCGACCAATCACAGAACACGCTGGCCCTCGCGGAGACCGGACGTCAGGTGACCGTGTTCGGACCCCACGGACTGCGTCCCCCCGTCCGCGGGAGCCTCGACTTCCGCGACCTGCACCCGGGGTGGCGCGGGGTCCTGTGCCCGGTCCACACCCCGGAGTCGGAGCATATCTCGCTCATCCGCCACCTCGCGCTCGCCGACACCACGGATGACGTCGGCCTCGATTCATGGCGTGACCTGAGCTGGAGCGCTGCCCTCATCCCCTACCTGAACCACGACGAACAGGCTCGGGCGATCCTAGCAGCGAAGAACCTCAAGCAGTGCGTCCCCCTCATCTCCCCCGACATCCCCCGGGTCCGGACCGGCGTCGAGTCGCTCCTCGCCGAACGCCACGGGGTCACCCGGGCGTCGGCGCGAGGGGTCGTGGCCCGCGTCGAATCCGGCGCGATCACCATCCGCACCGGCAGGAACCCTTCCGGGGACCGCCATCCCGTCGGACCAGCCGCACCGGGTGGAGCCACCGGCGCCGACTGGCTCACCTGCGTCGCTCCCAGCGAGCAGGTGGCCCGCGGCGAGGTCCTGGCACACGCGCCGGACGTGCGGCTCGACGAGGACGGCCAACCCCACTGGGCTCCGGGCGTCGACCTGATGGTTGCCGTCACGCCATGGCACGGCCGCAACTACGAGGACGCGATCGTAGTGAGCGCTTCCGCGGCAAGACGGTTGCGGCACCGGGAGCGGACCGCGGCGTCCGAGGACCTGTGGCCGGGGGAATGGGCGGATCCGACAATGACCCCGGAGCGGACCGCGTCCGGGAGGCTCCCGGACGTCTACACCGGCGAAGTGATCGCCACCATCAGGGACGCCTCGGGGTCACGGCTGCGCCGCTTCCGCGCACCCGCAAGTGGGACGCTCACCTCACTCGACATCGACCCGGTGAGGCAGCGGATCACGGCGTCCATCGAACGGACCGTCGCCGTCGAGGTGGGTGACAAGCTCACCAATCGACACGGCGGCAAGGGCGTCGTCGCGCAGATTGTCCCCGACCAAGATATGCCACGCCTGCCGGACGGGACCGTGGTGGACGCGATCATCAGCCCAGCAGGCATCGTCCGACGCCTGAACATCGGGCAGGTCTACGAGATGGCGGCTGGCCTCCTGTCACTCCTGGACGGCACCGACCACGTCATCGCCGGGCGCACGGTGGCGGACCGTGCGGAACTGGCCTCTGGGCTGGCCGCACATGGGGCGTCCGGCGGACGTCTCCCGCTGCACGACGCCGAGGACGGCGTCTTGTTCGACGGGAGCCCGGTGCTGGTCGGCCCCCAACACTTCCTCAAGCTTCACCACTTCGCCGAGCAAAAGCTGTCCGTGCGAGCGGGGGGAGCCGTGTCACCGGTGACCGGCCAACCGACCCGCGGCACCACCTATCGGGACGGCGAACGGGTGGGCTCGGGCCAGCGCCTCGGCGAGATGGAGTTGTGGGCCCTCCAGGCCATGGGGGCCAAACACCTGCTCGCCGACGCCCTCCACGAGCGCGGCGGGGCCACCGGGCCGGTGCGCCCCGTACTGACCAGCGTGGTGAACCACCTCGCGGCGACCGGACTCCTGGTGGCCCCGGGCGACGAACTCGGTCCGGACGAACCCGATCCCGGCTGGCCCGAGCCGCAGGCACTGGCCTCCGCCGAGGCGTTCCACGTGATCCCGAGCCGGTGGCGGTTCCTCCGTCCGATGGCCCCCGAAGACTTTGTCCCGGACGCGGCGGACCCTGAGGCCCACCCCCTCCACGGCGCCCGGTTCTGCCCACCCGAGGACGACATGCGGGTCACCCGCTGCTTCCAACTCCCCGTGGCCTTCGCGGCGGGGGGCCGCATTGACCAAGGCCCAGTCGCCGTCCATCCACCGGGGGCAGCCACGTCCACCTGGGTGCGGGGGGACGCGCTGGACGCCCTCGTGCGCATGAGCGGGTGTGTCGCCTCAGTCCACGCACGGGCCATGTTCGAGGGCGCTGAAGGAACCCCTGCCCTGGCGGACTTGTGGCTGGCCACTGCGTCGCGGTGGCTTCCACGACTTCTCGGCGGTGCGCACGCGCCAGCGTGGGAGGATGTCGAGCAACTCCTCCGGGAGCCGACCCCGGCAGATCGCCAGTGGGCCGTTGAGGCGACTCGCCTCCTCCCGCTCCTGGATCGTTGGACCGACCGCCTGCCGATCCTGCCGCCCGGGTTGAGGCCCCAGGGACGCGACCGGCTGGACGTGCTTTATCTGCGGCTCGCGGACGCCCTCGGTCTCTCGAGCAGGGGCGTCGACGACCAGCACGCCCTCCGTCTGGTGCACACGATCATCGGCGTCGACCGGACATCCGCCGCGTTGATGTCCCCGCGGGTCAGGGCCCAGTTGGAACCGCGGTCCGTGCTCGCCCGCCTCACGGGGAAGTCCGGCTTGCTTCGGGAAGCGCTCCTGGGGACGTCCACCTTTTATTCCGGCCGTGGGGTCATCGTGCCGGACCCGGATCGACATCCCGGGACCGTCGGTCTCCCCTGGCGACTCCATGCGGCCCTGTGTTCAAACAGCGACCCGGAGGACCCCACGTCAGGCACCGTGTTCATCGTGCGCCAACCGACCCTCCGACCGGCGAACATCGCCGCCCTGACAGCCGAGCCGGTTTCGGGACACTCGATCCACCTCCACCCCAACCTGTGCGAGGCCTTGGCCGGTGACTTCGATGGAGACACCGTGGCCGTGCACCGACCACAGTCGGCGGTCGCCCGGGCCGAGGCCCAGCACCTGTTCGGGTCATCCGCCAGCCTGCGCAACCCAGCATCCGGGGGGTTCCTGGCCAAGACCGACCTGGACCTCGCCCTCGGCCAGCAGATCCTCACCGACCAGCGCACGGATGGGACGACCGCGACCTTCCTGGAGGGACTCGACGGCTTGGATGCTGACGAGGCTGTCGGCCGCTTGGCTGCGCTCCAACGGGAGCGCTGGGAGGCAGCCACGGGATGGAGCCTCGGATTCGTGGACCTACCGTCGCTCGGACACCTCGCACCGCTCGAGGGGAGCGAACTGGACGATGCGCTCTCAACGGCGCTCGGGGGCACTGCACTCGGAACGTTGCACCGTGCAGGGGCAGCGGGCAAGACTGCCGCACTCCGCCAGTTGCTCGTGGGCCGTGGCGTGCACCGTGGCTTCAACGCGCTGCTGCCCGACACGGACATCGCCGGGTGCTTCATCGACGGGTTGGATGACACCGAGTGGTTCCTCGGTGCCCGGGCCGGGGCCGCACGCCTGGCGGAGAAGAAGCTGTTGACCCCGCACGCCGGGGGCTTCACCAAACTCCTGGCCGAGATCGCGTACGAGGTGGAGGTCGGGCAGAACGACTGTGAGACTCCGGCCGAGCCTCGTTCCCCCCTGACCTGCGCCGACTCGATGCCCTGTGCCGCGTGTGTCGGACGGCTGCCGCACGGGGTGGTGCCGCAGCCCGGGCTGCGCATCGGCCTGCTGGCCGCGATGCTCGTCGGGGAGCGCTCCACCCAGCTGGCGATGAAGACATTCCATGCCGGCGCCAGCGGGGCCGTGGACCTCACCACGTTGCGTTCGCTGTTCGGGCAGGGCCCCGCGCCTCTGTTCGCGAAACTCCTCCAGACGGCGGGGGTCGACGGTGAACCCACCCTCTCGGGCTGGTTGGACGCCGCCTCGCGCCTCCCCCAGCCCCATGACGGCGGCGTCGGAGCACACCTCCACCCCGTGTCCGCAGCCATCGAGGCCGGGTTCAATGGTGCCGTCGCCCGCGTCTGGATCGACATCCTGCTGAAGCAACTGTTCGAGGTCTGGCGCCGGGGCGCAGGCTCCGGTGGGCTCGCCCGCACGGCGAAGCTGCACGGGCGAGATCCACTCGCCGTGTCCACGATCCACGGGGCAGCACCGGCGGGGGCCGTCCCCGACGAACTGCTGCAACACCATCGCATCACTTTGCTGGCGGGAAGGCGGCAGGCATGACGATCGGGCCACGACGCCGCAGAAGGGTCGGTACCGGTGTCAGCATCCTCACCATCAACCAGAAGGACACCACCTCGAGGGCCTTCCGTGCCGGCCGCGCCGCGCTGCAGGGCCTGCTCAACGAGTCCCACGACGAGGAGAGCCCTTGGGAGGAGGAACTGGACCCCCATCAGGACGACGGCTGGGCCGATGCGGAACTCCCCGAACTCGGATTCGCCGATGACCTCGACCTCGACGACCCCGCTCGCGACATCCCCCTCCGCCCGTCCCCGGCTCTGGCGAAGATCCGGTGGTGGGTGGTCGACCCCGAAGCGGGGGACGAAGCGCAGGCTCCGGTGCTGTGGGCCGTGCGCGGGCCCGGGGTTGGTTCGTCCGTTCCGGCCGTGACCCTGGCCCTGCACGAGGAGCGCCTGGCCGCGCTCGCCGAGGTGATCGCGCGCGACCATGCGGATGCGGTCCGCGCTTCGACCCTGTGGGACGCGCTCCTGGCCTTCCGTCGCACCACAGCCGACGAGCTGTACAAGAGGATGGACCAGCGCCTGCCGTCCGTGTCGGACAACCTGACCCGGCTCGCGGGAACCGTTCTCCACTTCCCGTGGGGCATGACAACGCTTGGGACTCTCACGAAGCTGTCGCAGAAGGGCGCCGAGCTGCCCCTCATCGAGCCGATCCTGGACCTCGCCGGGGCCTTGGGCGACCTAGACCACCCCGAGCGGCGCGAGCAGACCCGGACGAAGGCCACGAACGTCGAGATCAAGGCCATCCGCTTGCAGATCGCAACGCAGCACGGGTGTCGGGAGGACACGCTGTTGAGGCAACAGCAAGGCCTCATCGACATCCTGAACAACCCGGCCCGCGTCCTGGCGGAACGTGCGTGTCAGCCCCAGCGGAACTGGGGCCTGATCGCTGCACGCCTTGGCGAACGGGTCACCGAACGACTGGCAGTCATGGCCGTGGCTGGCGCCTTCGATCAAGAGCTGATGCCCCTCCTGCGCCGACAACTCGACAAGGAGTCCGCATGGTGAAGACCGCCATGGTGGTGGGCTCGGTCCCTCCTGTGGTCACGCAGGTCCTCACCGATGCGGGATACCGGGTTCGCTTCGCCACGCTCACCGATGAACCCGACACGGCGGCGGACCTGGCCGTCGTCCACGAATCGGCCGGGGGCGGCACGGACGA
Organism: Propioniciclava sp. MC1683; assembly: GCF_014164675.1. Taxonomy (NCBI): domain Bacteria; kingdom Bacillati; phylum Actinomycetota; class Actinomycetes; order Propionibacteriales; family Propionibacteriaceae; genus Propioniciclava; species Propioniciclava sp. MC1683. The sequence continues at coordinate 10,097 of NZ_JACJFX010000036.1, forward strand.
GGAGGCCATGCAGGCGTGGCTCAGCGCCCTCCGCGAAGATGACGTGACCACCCTCTTCCAGACCGAGCGGTTCACCGATGACACCATCGTGAGACGACTCCTGGTGCACCAGATCACCCATTGGGTCGAGGGGCCTGACCCCACGGGCGCGCAGGTGGCGGCCCAGGTCGCCCTCGCAGAGGGCCACCCCCTGGGGGTGATCGGGACCGGCGACCTCACCCTGGGCGACTACTACACGAGCGAAACCGGTCAGAGCGGCCACGACGCGTACGAGGGCCGCCGCAAGCTCTCGATGGTCTCCTCCAGCCTGCAGGAGCTCGTGAACGACATCAACTACGCCGTGCAGCGCATGGCGGGAACCTCCGAGGGCGAACCTTGGCCGGCCCCACCGTGGGACCCGTTCGAGCGGGAACCCTCCCGCCTGGACAAGTCGAAGGCCAACGATTGGAAGCTCAAGCGGGGGAACACCCGACCGCGGCTCTCGGACTTGTACTCTCTCCCCTCCGACCTGGATGCACGCCGCATCCTCGGCGCGACCGCTGAGGCACTCGCCAAGGCTCGCCAGACCCACGTCCAGGCCACGATGGCCCTCATCCGTGGAGAGAGTGGGAGTGGGAAGACACTCGCCGCGAGCCTCATGTGGAAGGGCTTCGCTGCGCTCACGGAATGGGCTGGTGACGACCACCGGAAGATGCCGTTCGTGAAGGTCAACTGCGGCGGTATGACCGCGGAGAACTTCGACCACTTCATGGTCGGTGCCGGGCCCGGGCAGTTCACCGACGTGGCGTGCCGCGTGGGGCACTTCGGCAGGGCCGACTACGGCGTGCTCTTCCTCGACGAACTCGGGGACATGGATCCCTCCGCCCAGTCCCGTTTCAAGCCGTTGCTCGACGACCTGATCATCGAACCACCCGGCCTGTTCGCGTACCCCCTCCATACGCGCGTCATCGCTGCGACCAATGTCGACCTGGAGTCTGCGGATCGTGGTTTCCAGCACGACCTGCTCCGCCGCTTCAACATCCAGCTCAGGGTGCCGGGCATCAACGAGCGTACCGACAGCGAGAAGCTGTTTCAGATCGACTTCGTCGCCCAGTTGCCGACGGTCAACCCCCGCGAGATCGACGGCCTCGCGGTGCGGGTCATCGATGCTGATGTCGTGGACGCACTGCTCGTCCACGACTGGGCACACGGGAACTTCCGCGAGCTCCAGGAGGTAGTCCAGGGTGCCGTCACCTCTGCGCAGAAGCGCAAGTCCCGGCGCGTCCAGATGCGCGACCTCGCGTTCGCGCCCAAGAGCATCCCCGGTGACGAGCGTGTCGTCAACGTGGCAGACGACGCTGTGGGCAAGGGTCTCAAACCCATCCGGGTCCGGCATCGCGGCGACCTCGTGCGGGCGTCCCAACTCCTGGGCCAACCCGTGTACCGGCTACCAGATCGCTCCGAGATCGTGGTTACCGATGGGTACCGGCTGGTGGTCGATCCGGCGGACGAAAACACTCTCTCGGCTGGTTAAGCGTGGGTGGGGCCACCCACAAGGGCGGCCCCACCGGGGGACATCAGGGGGCGCTTACCGCACCGGGGTCCCATGGTCCACGGCTCAGCGACTGGCTGGTGAGGTGCCAACCATCACAGAAGCGGCATCGGTAGAAGCGCTGCTCCCGACGCCACCTTCGCCCAGCAGCGCGTTCCCACCGCGCGACATCGAGCGCGTCCCGGGCCTGCGAACGGTCCCGGAAGCGCCGCTTCCCGCACACCTCGCAGAGCACGCGCTCGTGCCTGTAGACCAACCCTTGGCCTCGCGGACGCCTCTGTTTCCCCCGGGCCAGGCCCAGGGCCACCACCGAGAAGCGTCCCATCATGACCTCCCGAGTGGCCCAAAGGTGCCGGTCCTGATGTACCCGACGGTGCTCTCGGCCCACATGCGCATCACCTTGATCAAGCCCCCCACGTCCGTTGTCTCGGGGGTCCAGCAGATGTACTGGCCGTGCTGGTCGGTCAGGCGGTGCGTCTGCCCCGCGGCGGTGGGTCGCGTCCCGTAGCCGGGCTGACGGCGGATGTAGGCGCGGTAGACCCCCGAGGGGAGACGAACTGGGACGAACTCGAAGAGGTGTCCGTCACCCGCCTTGTACTTGACCCACCGGTTCGCGGGGAGTTGTTCGCGCGCCGGGTCGAACGCGGTCACGCTGAACTCCTTCGCGACGTGCCGGTGGGTCGAGGGCACCCGATCAGAGATGTATACCATCACCATTTCTCCCTTTTGAGAGCCAACAGGTCGCCGGTTCCGCCGCATTCCGGGCAGTCCGCCTTCGGTGTGACGGGCAGCCAGAGCGTCGTGTCCAGGGCCAACGAGGGGCGCAATTCCTCAGGGATGCGCTCCTCGAAGCGTCGAAACGCCCCGAACCCGATCGTCTCCTCGACGTCGGCGCGCAGCTTGACGACTGCGGTCGGAGTGCTCGCCAGCGCGAGCAACTGGTCATCCGCCGCCTGCAACAGCAGGAGGCTGAGTCGGGTCTTGAGCGCGTTGATCCGGGAGGTCGCCCAGATCTCGGCCCCTTCACTGGTCACCGAGTTCGCCCCACCTCGCTCGTAGTGCGCGTAGCGGGGGCCCACCCAACACCGGTGACAGGCCAGCGTGATGCCAGGAGCGACGAAGGCCACGGCCCCGGCGGCTGCGCCATGGAACAGGTCCGCAAAGACCGCCGGCAGGCCCGTCTTGAGCCCGACGTGCCCCATGAAGGCGTTGGCCGCGTGGTTGTCGGTCCAGGCCCCCAACAAGGTGCGTGCCGGACGCCGCCCAGCGAGTTCGCCGCCCAAGAGGGTCGCGCGGGTCACCGGTTCGGCGAGGACGTCCTCGATCCGCCCCGGGATGGCTACCACGAGCGCGTCGGGATTGATGTCCCGGATGGCCTCAGCCGCGGCGATCGCCTTGCCCAGGCCCAGCTCCGACCTGCGGACGTGCTGGGTGGCGAGGTTGGTCGCCTGATAGCTGTCGGGATCAACGAGGACGAACTGGCCGACTCCGGCGCGAGCCAGGTCCTCCAGCGCCGATCGTGCTCCACCCACTCCGGCCGCCACGACGCGGGCATCCCGGAGCCGAGCGACGTCCAACGTCCCGGCCACCCGGTCCAGCCAGGCTGTGTCGTCCTCCGTCACGACGGTGCCACCGGTCCGGACCACGTCCGCCAAGGTGCCTTCGGCTCCCTCGACGCGGCGGGCCAGCCACCAGTGCACCGAGAAGGATTTCGTGTCGGGCACGGTCTGCAAGATCGGCAGCCACAACTGGTCGATCTTCTTAAAGGCCATCAGTCGGTTCGCGTACTCGCGGTCTGGTCCGGACGGACGTGTGTTGCCCGCGGGGTGGGAGTGAGCGAACCCGACGAACTGCAGTCCCTGCCGACGTGAGGCCCACCGGTCGATGGCCTTCACGAAGGCAAGGTCGGGGGTGTAGGTCGAACCCGTCCGCCTCGACCCGGCGTCGAAAGCCGCCATGGTGATGACGCCGGAGTCGTCCGCGAACAGGACCGCGCCAGACTCGGCACGCTGGAGACCGATTGTGGCGTGCAGCGTGGCCATGGCGGCGGGGCTGATTCGGGCGTCCTCGGCGCTTCGCGGTCGCACGGGTGAAGACTTCAGGGATCTTTTGGCGAGCATGTTTTCCTTCCACGGGCCCCGGTCGGGGCCGCCACCGGAACTGTGCAAAGGGCATCCGCGGTCGCCATTTGCATAGGAGGACTTGGCACCATTCATCGAAAGGAATCGCCGTGATCGAACTGTTCAGCCAACTCTCCCGACCCGACGGGCTCCGCGCACTGGTCCCGCCCCGCGGCCGACAGCGCCGCTTCAAGCGCCCGGGGGGCATGGGCCTCTCGTATCCCGAGGGCAGCGCTCCGCCCAACGGGCCGGTCATCGTCTCCCACCGCTCCACGGGAGGGGTGGCGATCCACGTCGCGCCGGCGGAGAACCCTCGGCTGGCCGGACTGGTGGGCCAGCTGTTCAGCTCAGGGACGATCGTCCTGACGGGGCCGGAGGCACTGGCAGCCTTGGCCCGCGAGGTTGAGGAGCAGTGGCGCGCGGTGCCCGCAGAGGAGGCCCCCTCGATCGATCCTGCCGAGGTTGCCGCCCTGCGCTCCCCGGCCCCGGCTCCCACCGCGGAGCGCCTGGTGCGATCCCTCACCCGGCGCATCGTCGGCCAGGAGCAGGCGCTCACGCGCCTCGCCGGAGGAACAGCCCGCCACCTGCGCAAGCACAGGCCAACGGCTCCCTACTCGGCGCTGCTCATCGGGCCGACAGGGGTGGGGAAGTCCGAGACCGTGCTGCAACTAGCCGCAGCCCTCGCGGAGACGGAGCCACAGCGTGGCTGGTCGCCCCTCATCATCGACGGCGGCGAGATCACCGGGGAGGACCAACTGAATCGCATCCTGGGTGCGGCCCCGGGCTTCGTGGGTCACGACGAGGGCTCACCCCTAGCGAACGCGCTCGCGAGCGGGCCGGCAGTCATCATGTTCGACGAGATCGAGAAGGCCCACCCATCTCTGATGAACCGCGTGCTGCTGGGGCTGCTCGACCGGGGGCGGGTGTCGATACCGAACCCACAGCGCGGTCAGTCACGCACACTCGACGCCTCCGGGAGCATCGTGCTGTTCACCTCGAACCTCGCGATCGACGACCTGCCGGCCAACGCGGCGGAGGAGGACCTTCGCCAGCACCTGCGGCGACACGGTCTTCGCCCGGAGTTGGTCGGACGCCTCAGCGACATTGTCCAGTTCGGCGCGCTGGACGGTGCAGCCGAGGTGCAGGCTGCCTGCCTGGCCGTCACGCGCGTGCTGGAGGAGTACGGCCTGTCAGCGGCCAGCATCTCCCCGAGGTTCGTCGCCTCCTGCCTCAACGCACACGACGAGCGCAGCGGCGTGCGGGGCATTCGGGTGCTAGTCGAGCGCAGGCTCCACGTGTCGCTCGAGGGGCTGCTCGACGCCGGCCACCGAGGGGGCGTGCACGTGACCGACGACCCGGACGCCCCACTCGTGGCTTCGTGAGGCTTGCCTCAGGCGTCGAGGTCCTTCTCGATGAGCGCCGCGATGGCCTCGACGGCTTCGGCGTTGTCGGAGGTCACGACGACCTCCGCGCCCCTCTCGGCACCCAGGGTCATGATCATCAGGCTGGACGCCGCGTCGACACCCTCGTCGTCGTCGCCACCGACGAGCGTGAGGAGGATCTCGTCGTCGTAGGCCTCGGCGGCCTCGGCGATGATCGCGGCGGGACGGGCGTGCAGGCCGACGGCCGACCCGACGATGACGGTCTTGCTTGCCATGTGTTTTCTCCTTTGTGGTGTGAGCCGTCAGGCGTTGACGGCGGCCTTGTTACCGAAGAACTGCTTCGCTGCGATCACAGCCACCGCACCGACGATCATGCCCGCAACGATAGCGATGATGAAGCCGAGCAGGTTCTGGATGGCGAACGCGACGAAGATGCCGCCGTGCGGGGCGCGGCTGCCGACGCCCAGGGCCATCGACAGCGCACCGGTGACCGCGCCACCGAGCATCATGCTGGGGATGACCCGCAGCGGGTCGGCCGCCGCGAACGGGATGGCGCCCTCGGAGAAGAAGGCGGCGCCCAGCAGCCACGCGGTGCGGCCGTTCTCGACCTCGCCCTTGCTGAACAGCTTCTTGCGCAGGGTGGTGGCGAGCGCCATGGCGAGCGGGGGCACCATGCCGGCGGCCATGACCGCGGCCATCACCATGAAGGATGCCTCGGTCTGGGCCGACAGCCCGGCGGTGGCGAACAGGTAGGCCGCCTTGTTGACGGGGCCACCCAGGTCGAAGCACATCATCAGGCCGAGCACGACGCCGAGCAGCACCACGGAGCCGCCGGTCATGCCGCCGAGGCCGTCGTAGAGCGCCGTCGTGAGCGCGGCGAGGGGCTTGCCGAGCAGCATGTACATCAGCGCGCCGGTGAGGAAGGTGACCACGAGCGGGATGATCGCGACGGGCATGAGGCCGGCGAGCCAACGCGGCACGGAGAAGGTGGTCAGCCACAGGGCGAGCAGGCCCGCCACGATGCCGGTGACCAGGCCACCGAGGAAGCCGGCACCCAGTGCCACGGAGATGGCGCCACCGACGAAACCGGGGGCGATGCCCGGTCGGCCCGCCAGCGAGTAGGCGATGTAGCCCGATAGCGCCGGCACGAGGAAGCCGAACGCGGCCCCACCGATGAGGAACATGATCGATCCCAGCCACGTCAGGAGCCCCACCCCGGGGCCCATGGCGTAGGCGAGCTGGCCGTAACTGCCCGCCGCCGCGCAGGTGGCGGCGTCAGCGCCGCCCGCCCACGCGGGCAGGTTGGCGCAGTCGGGGGCCAGTGCGACGTCGTACCCGGCGAACAGGAAACCCAGGGCGATCAGGAGTCCGCCGGCGGCCACGAAGGGCAGCATGTAGGACACGCCGGTCATCAGCGCCTGCTGGATCCGCTTGCCCCAGCCGAGCTGGCTGCCGCCCGCGGCGTCCGGCGACGCCGTGGACGCCGTGCCCGAGACGCGGTGGGCGTTGGGGTTGGTGGAGGCGGCGACGGCCTCCTCGACCATCTTCTTCGGCTCGTTGATCGCCCGCTTCACGCCGGACTCGATGACCGGCAGGCCGGCGAAGCGCTCCGGTTCCTTCACGCCGACGTCCGTGGCGAAGATCGCGGCCACGGCGTTGCGGATCGTGTCGGCGGGCAGCGGCGTGACGCCGCCCGAGCCCTGCGTCTCGACCTGCACGTCGTAGCCCAGCTCCTCGCCGGCGGCGACGAGCGAATCGGCGGCCATGTAGGTGTGCGCGATGCCGGTCGGGCACGCGGTCACGGCCACCAGCACGGGCCGGGTCGCCGACTCGGACGCCGCGGGTGCGGCTGCTGCGGTGGCGACGGTCGCGGTGGCAGCGGGTGCCGAGGCGTCCGCTGCGGGCTTCGCCGGCGGGTTCACCACGGCGTCCACGAGGGCCACGACCTCCTCGCGGCTGCCGGCCGAACGCAGGGAGGCCAGGAAGTCCTTCTTGACCAGGGCGCGGGCGAGCTTCGTGAGCAGCTTGAGGTGGTCGGCGTCGCCGTCGGCGGCCGCTGCGATCAGGAACACGAGGTCGGCCGGTCCGTCCTTGGCGCCGAAGTCGACCGGGTTCGAGAGCCGGGCGAAGGCCAGAGAGGCCTGGGACACCGCCGCCGAGCGGCAGTGCGGGATGGCGAAGCCGCCGGGCAGGCCGGTGGCGGCCTTGCCCTCGCGGTCGAGGGCGTCGGCGGTCAGGCCGGCGGCGTCGGCGCGACCGGCGGCCTCGACGATGCGGGCGAGCGAGGCGATGACCTCGTCCTTGGTCGAGCCCAGGTCGGCGTCGAGGGCGACCAGCTCGTTGGTGATGAGTTGCATGGTGGGTCTCCCGATGAGATGGGTCAGGGGATCTCGACGACCTGGCAGCCTTCGGCGGGCAGGTCGCGAGGGATGGGAAGGGTGGTGCCGGGGAGGGACGCTGCGGCCGACCCGTGGGCGACCGCGGCGGCGAGGCACTCGGCGGGGGATCCCCCGCCGACGGCGGCGAGGATGAATCCGGCGACCGAGGAGTCGCCGGCGCCCACGGTGGACCGGACGACGACGGCGGGCGCCCGGGTGTACCAGGCCCCCTCGGCCGTGGCGAGCACGGCACCCGAACCGCCGAGGGTCACGAGCACGTTGGCGATGCCACGGGCCCGGAGGGCGTGCGCCGCGGCGACGATGTCGGCCACGTCCCCGCGTGCGGCGGCCGCCTCGAAGGCGGCCGCGTCCCCGCCCGTGAGCTGGGCGAGTTCGTCGGAGTTGGGCTTGATCAGGTCGAACGCCGCGTCGGGCAGGGCTGCGAGCACGGCATCCAGCGCCGCGTCGGAGGTGTCGATCGCGACCTTGCAGCCGAGTCGGGTGAGCCGACGGGTGAGGTGGGCGTACCAGTCGTCGGGGGCCCCGGGGGGAAGGGACCCCGACAGGGCCACCCAGGCGGCACCCTCGGCCTCGCCGAGGAGGGTGGACGCGGCGGCCTCGAGGTCGTCGGGCGTCAGGGTCGGGCCGGGCTCGTTGACCTTGGTGGTCGTGCCCGACGGCTCGGTGATGGTGGTGTTGGTGCGGGACCGGTGGGCACCGTCGGCGGCGGCCACGGCCATGGCGGAGGGGAGGTCGGCGAACAGCATCGTCTGGTAGGCGTCGTCGGTGAACGGAAGCACCGCCACGGTCTCGATGCCGGCTGCGGCGAGGACCCGGGCGACATTGATGCCCTTGCCTGCCGCCTGTTCGGTCGCTGACGCCGCGCGCTGCACCTCGCCACGGGCCAGGGGCCCGTCGAGGAGCACCGTGCGATCGGTGCTGGGGTTGGCGGTGAAGGTGACGACCCGGCCCTGCGTCGTGCTGTCCATGTCCCCTCCTGTGGGGTTGCGTTGTTGTATTTATACCTGTGTTTACGTGGGTCTTGCAAGTGGCGCGGGCACAGATTGTGTGCCTTTATGTGGCTTCGGTGGCGTTGGTTCCGTGTCGGGCCGCCGAAATCAGGCGAGCTCGACCCGCAGGCCGGCCGTTCGGAGCGCGGCGACGGCGGCCGGGGCGAGGGCCCGGTCGGTCACGAGGGCGTCCACGTCGTCGAGGCCGGCGAACGAGATCAGGTGGTCGCTGTCGTGCTTGGAGGCGTCGCTGAGCACGACCACCTCCCGGGCGCACGCCACCATGGCGCGCTTGACCGCGGCCTCGTGCGCGTCGGGGGTGGAGAAGCCGTGCTCCACCGAGAACCCGTTCGTCCCGAGGAACGCCACGTCGACGCGCAGGCGCGTCAGGGTGTCGATGGCCGAGGCACCCACGACCGCCTGGGTGATCCCACGCACCTGGCCCCCCAACAACCAGACCTCGGGCCCCTCCCGCTCCGACAGTTGCAGGGCCGTGGGCACGGAGTTGGTCACCACCAGCGAGACGGAGGGGGGCAGGAGCGTGGCCAGACGCCCCGTCGTCGTGCCGCCGTCGAGCAGCACGGTGAGGCCGTCGCGCTGGGGCAGCAACTCGACGGCGCGCTGGGCGATCGCCTGCTTCTCGGTGGTCGCCGCCACCTGCCTGGCGGGCATGGGCGCCTCGGTGAGGCGCAGCTTCTCCGCCGGCACCGCTCCCCCGTACACACGGCTCAACAGCCCCTTGGCGGCCAGGGCGTCGAGGTCGCGACGGATGGTCTCGGCGGTGACGTCGTAGCGAGCCGCGAGCTCGGCCACCGCCACTCGCCCCATCTCACGGGCCCGCGTCACGATCTCGTGCTGGCGTTCCTCCGCGTACATCAGCACTCCTTCGTGCAATCGGGCGGGCGATCCCACTCGAACGGGCATGACTCCTGCTTGCTGTATACCGATTTTACGTTGACTTGGCAAGCATTGTGCGCGAGGATGGGCCGGACAACCTCAGGCCTCACCGTGGAGGAACCCATGCAGCAGCAGACCGTCCGAGGCACCGGTGTGGTCGCCGGGTACGCCTACGCCCCCGTCGCCTGGACGCGCCCCGCCCCCGTGCCACCCACCTCCACGGCGGTCGTCGCCGAGGATGACCGCGCCGACGAGGTCGAGCGCTTCAAGGCGGCCGTCGAGACCGTCGCGAACCGTTTCGCCGACCGGGCGTCCACCGCGACCGGCGTGGCCTCCGAGGTGCTGGGCGCCACCGCCGCCCTCGCGCGCGACCGGGGCTGGAGCCGGGCGGCCACCAAGTTGATCAACGCGGGCACGTCGGCCGAGGGTGCCACCACCCAGGCCATCGGCCAGTTCGTCGCGCAGTTCGAGAAGCTGGGCGGGCTGATGGCCGAGCGCACCACCGACCTGAAGGACATCCGCAACCGCGTGGTGGCCGAGCTGATGGGCCTGCCCGAGCCGGGCGTCCCGAAGCCGACCTCGCCGGTCATCCTGTGCGCGGAGGACCTCGCGCCCGCCGACACCGCCGGCCTCGACCCGACGATGATCCGCGCCCTCGTGACGCGCCTGGGTGGCCCGACGAGCCACACCGCGATCATCGCCCGCCAGCTGGGCATCCCCTGCATCGTCGCGGCGTCCTCGCTCGACACGGTGCCCGAGGGCACGTTGGTGCTCGTCGACGGCACGTCGGGCATCATCACCCTGAACCCCGACCGGGCCGAGGCCGACGCCCTGGTCGCCGAGGACGCCCGCCTGCGCGAGGAGATCCGGTCCTGGCGCGGGCCGGCGCAGACCGCCGACGGCACCCACATCCAGCTGCTGGCCAACGTGCAGGACGGCAAGGCCGCGGCCAAGGCGTCCGAGAGCGAGGCCGAGGGCGTGGGCCTGTTCCGCACCGAGTTGTGCTTCCTCACCGCGCAGACCGAACCGAGCGTCGAGGAGCAGGCGCGCATCTACGGTGAGGTGTTCGGCGCATTCAGCGGCAAGAAGGTCGTCGTGCGCACCCTCGATGCCGGCTCCGACAAGCCGGTGCCGTTCGCCAACCACGAGGACGAGGAGAACCCGGCGTTGGGCGTCAGGGGCATTCGCCTGGGGTGGACGAACCCCGGCCTGGTCGAGCGCCAGCTCGACGCGATCCAGATCGCGGCCGAGGACAACGGGGTCTCCGAGGCGTGGGTGATGGCGCCGATGGTCGCGACCGTCGACGAGGCCTACGAGTTCGCCCAGCTGTGCCGCGCGCGCGACCTCAAGCCCGGGATCATGGTCGAGGTGCCCTCCGTCGCGATGCTGGCCGACCAGTTCATCCAGGAGGTCGACTTCTTCTCGATCGGCACCAACGACCTGACCCAGTACACGATGGCCGCCGACCGCATGAGCTCGCACCTCGCGATGCTGACCGACCCGTGGCAGCCGGCCGTGCTGCGGCTGATCCAGCTCTCGGCGGCCGCCGGACAGCGGGCCGACAAGCCCGTCGGCGTCTGCGGCGAGGCGGCAGCCGACCCGTTGCTGGCGTGCGTCCTGATCGGCCTCGGCATCACGTCGCTGTCGATGGCGACGAACGCCATCCCGGCCGTGGGCGTCCAGCTGGGCAAGGTCACCCTGCAGCAGTGCCAGGAGGCTGCGATCCAGGTCGCGGCGTCCCGCAACAGCCGCGACGCCAAGGAGCTGGCGGCGAAGCTTCTGGGCTGACGCGGATAGCCTCGCCCGTGTGACCCTCTCGCCCGACGATCTCGACCGCCTGCCCGCCCGCGACCGCGCGATCGCGTTCCGGATGCTGCCCAAGGGGCAGGCACTCGAGGTCTTCGAAGCGCTGGACGCCCCCAACCAGGCCGAGCTCGTCCACCTGCTGCAGGCCGACGAGACGGCGGCGTACTTCGCCGAGATGGACCCCGACGACCGGGTCGACCTGCTCGACGAACTGCCCGCCACGCTCGCCACCCGCCTGCTCTCGGGGTTGACCTCCGATGAGCGAAACCTGACCGCGACGGTGCTGGGCTACCCGAAGGGGTCGACCGGGCGCGAGATGAGTCCCGAGGTCGCGATCGTGCCGCAGGCGATGACCGCGGGCGTGGCACTCACCCGGGTGCTGGACCGGCTGCACGACTCCGAGACCGTCTACACCATCGCGGTCAGCGACGGCACCCGCCGCCTCGTCGGCGTGGTCAGCCTCCGCGACCTGCTCGCGGCAGCCCCCGAGACCGCAGTGGCCGACCTCGTCCGGCCCGCCGACAGCGCGCTGGCCACCGAACCCGCCGAGGACGCCGCCCGCCGCTGCGCGGACCGCCGCCGACTCGCCCTCCCGGTGGTCGACTCCGAGGAGCGAATCGTCGGCATCCTCACCGTCGACGACGCCCTCGAGATCCTCGAGCGCGCCGAATCCGAGGACCTCGCGCGCCAGGGCGGCACCGAACCGCTGCACCGCCACTACCTGTCGACGCCCATCCTGAAGGTCGTCCGGTCGCGGCTGGTGTGGCTGCTGGTGCTGGCGATCGGGGCGTCCCTGACGGTGCAGGTGCTGGAGGTCTTCGAGAGCACGCTGGCCCAACTCGTCGTGCTGAGCGTGTTCATCCCGCTCCTGATCGGCACGGGCGGCAACACGGGCAACCAGGCCGCCACGACTGTCATCCGGGCGCTGGCACTCGGCGAAGTGCGCACCCGCGACGTGCTCAAGGTGATGGTCCGCGAGCTGCTGACCGGCGCCACCCTGGGCTTGGTGCTGGGGGGCCTCGGCTTCGCCATCGCCGGGCTGCTCTACGGCTGGCCGATCGGCAGCGTCATCGGCCTGACCCTGTTCACCGTGTGCTCGCTGGCGGCCACGGTCGGCGGCACGATGCCGCTGATCGCCAAGGCGGTCCGCGCCGACCCGGCAGTGTTCTCCAACCCCTTCATCTCGACCTTCGTGGACGCCACCGGCCTGGTCGTCTACTTCCTCATCGCCAAGGCGATCCTGGGGCTGTGACGCGCCCGGCCGCTCGGGCAGACTGGGGGCGTGGAATCACCCCCGTTCCCGGTTCCCGCCCGCGGCTGGCGCCTCGACGAATCCGGCATCACGTACCCACGCGGGCTCATACCCTGGTCCGAGGTCGCCGAGGTCACCCAAGCCGAGGACGGCGACGACGTCACCCACGTCCAGGCGGTGCTGCGCACGACGACGACGCATCGGGTCGTCTCGGGGGTGGTCGCTGTCGCGTTGCTCGGGCTCGCGGTCGTCGAGGTGGTCATCGGCCTGACGAGCGGCTTGGAGGAGCTGCCCTTGGTCGCGCTGATCCTCGTCATCGCGGGCGGTCTGATGGCCTGGGCAGCCATCCTGCTGGTGCACCAGGGCTGGCGGTCGGCGACGGCTCCCCGCGCTGGACGCCTGCGTGCGGGGTCTACGCCCGCAGGCTCCCCGCTAGAGTCTCGGGCATGACACCCGATGAACGCCTCGCTGCTGAGGAGCGTGCTCGGGTACTCATCGACCGCGAACTGACCGCCGCGGGGTGGGCGGTCCAGGACGCCCGCGCCCTCAACCTCTTTGCGGGAACAGGAGTGGCAGTCCGGGAGGCGGTCATGGCCGTCGGCCACGGTCGAGCCGACTACCTGCTGTACGTCGACAAGCGGGTCGTCGGGGTCATCGAGGCCAAACCAGTCGGCAAGACGCTCGCGGGTGTGGAGTGGCAGTCGGCCACCTACGCCGACGGCCTGCGGCCCGAGGTGCGCCTGAAGGCGCTCACCCACGACGGACGCCTGCCTTTCGTGTTCGAGGCATCCGGCACCGAAACCTGGTTCACCAACGGCTTCGACCCCGACGCCCGCGCGAGACGACTCTTCGCCGTGCCCCGGCCCGAGACACTGGCCCAGTTGATCCGTGACGCGGCCGCCGACCCAGCCCTCCCCACGTGGCGTGCGAAGGTGAGGGCCCTGCCGCCACTGGACACCAGCGCACTCCGGCCGGCGCAGATCGACGCCATCCGCGGCGTGGAGCGCTCGTTGGCCGAGCAGCACTTCGATCGCTCCCTCATCCAGATGGCCACCGGCGCAGGCAAGACGTACACGGCGGTCACCCAGTCCTACCGGCTGCTCGCGCACGGCGGTTTCCGTCGCATCCTGTTCCTCGTCGACCGCATCAACCTCGCCAAGCAGACACTCGCCGAGTTCCAGAACTACCGCACCCCGGGCGACGGCCGTCGGTTCACCGAGCTCTACCCTGTTGAACTCCTCAGCTCCGCCGGCATGCTGGCCTCCAGCAGCGTGGTCATCTCGACGATCCAGCGGGTGCACTCGGTGCTGAAGGGGGAGCCGGTCACCGACGAGGACGACCCGCAGCTCGACGCCTTCACGCCTGATGCGCCTGTCACGGTCGACTACTCCCCCGACCTCCCGCCCGAGTCGTTCGACCTCGTCATCGTCGATGAGGCGCACCGCTCGATCTACGGCGTCTGGCGCGGCGTCCTGGAGTACTTCGACGCCCACGTCATCGGCCTGACGGCCACGCCCGGACGCCAGACGTTCGCGTTCTTCCGGCAGAACCTGGTGTCGGAGTACACGTACCCCCAGTCGGTCGCTGATCGGGTGAACGTCGACTTCGACATCTATCGCATCAGCACCGAGATCTCCGAGCAGGGGTCGATGATCGAGGCGGGCACGGTCGTGCCGAAGGTGGATCGGCGCACCCGCAAGGAGCGCCTCGAGACCCTCACAGAAGACCTTGATTACGAGAAGGGGGCTCTGGACCGCGCGGTGACGGCGAAGAGCCAGATCCGCCTGGTGCTGGAGACCTTCCGCGATCGGCTGTTCACCGAGATCTTCCCGGGCCGTTCCGAGGTGCCGAAGACCCTCATCTTTGCCAAGGACGACGCCCACGCCGAAGAGATCGTCCGGATGGTGCGGGAGGTGTTCGGCAAGGGCAACGACTTCGCGACCAAGATCACCTATCGGAACAAGGACGCCGACGACCACCTGAAGGCCTTCCGCAACTCGCCCACACTGCGCATCGCGGTGACCGTCGACATGATCGCGACCGGCACCGACGTGAAGCCGCTGGAGTGCGTCTTCTTCATGCGGGATGTGCGCAGCGCCCAGTACTTCGAGCAGATGAAGGGCCGCGGCGCGCGAACCATCGATACGGCGTCCTTCAAGTCGGTCACCCCAGACGCCGACGCCAAGACCCGGTTCGTGCTGGTGGACGCCGTGGGCGTCACCGAGCACGACTTCGTCGAGCCACCACTGAACCGGGTGCGGGGCATCTCGCTGGAGAAGCTGCTGCGCAAGGCGGCTGCGCTGGAGCTGACCGAGGACGAGACGGCCACGCTGGCGTCCAGGTTGACGGCGCTGGAGGCGCAGCTGACGGCGCCCGAGCGCGCCGAGCTCGACGAGGTGGCCGGACGCCCCCTGCGCAGCATCGTCCGGGGGCTGGTGGACGCCGTCGACCCCGACGTGCAGGCCCAGGCCGCCGATGTGGAGCAGTTGGTCCAGGACGCGATCGAGCCGTTGGCCGCCAACCCGGAGTTGCGCGAACGCATCCTGGAGCTTCGTCGCTCGCACGACCGGGTGATCGACGAGGTGAGCGTCGACGTGCTGCTGGACGCCCATGGCGTGGTCGACACCGACCGGGCACGCCACATCGTGGAGTCGTGGCGGGAGTACTTGGCCGAGCACCGCGACGAGATCGCGGCGATCCAAGTGGTGGATGAGCTGCGCTCGCGCCGAGGCCGCATCGACGTCGCGTGGCCGGACGCACGCCGTGTCACCTTCGCGGATGTGCAGGAGCTCGCCGACCGGATCAGCCGCCCGCCCCACAACTGGACGCCCGACCTCGTCTGGGCCGCCTACGAGGCCGTGGACGCCGGACGCGTGCGTCGGTCGAACCACCACACGCTCACCGACCTGGTGTCGCTGCTGCGCTACACCCTGGGGCTGGATGATGAGTTGGTGCCCTACGCCGACGTCGTGCGCGAGCGCTACGCCGGGTGGCTGGCGCAGCAGGAGCAGGCAGGGGTTCGGTTCGGCGACGCGCAAAGGTGGTGGCTGGACCACATCGTCGAAGTGATCTCGGCATCGGCCGGCATCGACGCCCGCGATCTCGACGGGACGCCCTTCTCTGAGCGTGGCGGTGTCGACGGTGCGTTGCGCGAACTCGGCCCGGACGCCGGGGCGATCCTGGACGAACTGAACCGGGAGCTGACGGCGTGATAATCCCCCCGGGCTGGACAATCGCGAGGCTGGATCAAGTCGCCGACTGGTCGAGTGGTGGCACTCCAAAGGCGGGGCGCCGCGCATACTACGGCGGCGACATCCCGTGGGCGGTGATCGGCGACCTTGCCGATGGTGCGGTGCGGGCGACTGCCAACTCCATCACGCAGCTGGGTTTGGAGAACTCCTCCGCCAAGATTGTCCCGGCGGGGTCGGTGCTGGTGGCCATGTACGGCTCGATCGGGAAGCTGGGCGTTGCGGGACTGCCGATGGCGACGAATCAGGCAATCGCCATAGCGCAGCCACGCGAAGGAATCTCCAGGGAGTTCTTGTTCTACTACCTGATGAGCCAGCGTGACCTGCTGAACGCGGCGGGTCGGGGAGGGACCCAACGCAACATCAGCCAGTCGATCCTAAAGCCCTGGCCCATCCCGCTACCGCCACCCGATGAGCAGTGCCGAGTCGTCGAGATCATCGAGGACCACCTCTCCCGCCTTGACGCCGCGGACGGCGGTATCTCCACCGCTCTGGCTCGCGTTCGCGCCCTCGAAGAGCAGATCATTCGATCCGCTCTCGTCGATGCCACCAGCACGATGCATCGCCCGACCCCGGAGTTGCCCAACGTTGGGACGGATGACTCGACCATCGTTCCGCTACCCCCGGGGTGGCGGTGGGTGCGCCTCGATGACGTTGCCGACGTCGTGGGAGGCGTGACGAAGGACAGCAAGAAGCAAGCTGATCCGTCGTTGGTGGAGGTTCCCTACTTACGAGTCGCCAACGTGCAGCGTGGACGTCTGGATCTCAGCGAGATCGCGACTATCCGCGTGACAGCCCAGAAGGCTCAGGCCCTGGAGTTGCGGGTTGGCGATGTGCTCCTCAACGAGGGTGGCGATCGTGACAAGCTGGCGCGCGGCTGGGTGTGGGAGGGACAGATCCCCGGCTGCATTCACCAGAACCATGTCTTCCGCGCGCGGATCAAGACCGATCTGGATCCCTACTTCCTGTCCCTGACGGCGAACACCTTCGGTTCTCCCTGGGCCATGCGCAATGGGAAGCAGAGCGTCAACCTTGCCTCGATCAGTCAGACGGTCATACGGAAGATGCCGGTCATCCTTCCACCCAGCGGCGAGTCGGGACGGATCGCTGCTCGCGTGACCGAACAACTCGACACGAACGGTCGTCTCCGGGAAGAGCTGCTCGCAGCGCGGCGACGCTCGGCCACACTGCGTCGCGCCGTGCTCGCCGCAGCGTTCTCCGGCCGACTCACCGGCGCGGCGTCCGACAGCGACCTCATCGAGCAGCAAGCACCCGAACTCGATGAGGCAGTTCACGCATCCACCGAAGTGCGCGCCGATGAGCAGATTCCGCTTGAGGCACCACATCCGGGATGAACCGGTCGCCGTGCGATGAGTAGGCGTCGACCAACCGCCGTTGGACATCAAGTGTCCGCTCGGACGACCTCGCGATCCTTTCCACCGCCTGCCCCACATCGTGGATCGTCTTCTCTACCCGCCAGCCCGTCCCGCACATGGCAGACAGGTCAATGATCGCCTGCTCGGCGAAGCGGTGCCCGGACGTGTCGGAGTACTCGATCTTCACCCTGTGGACCCACGGGAGATCAACTGCATATTGCGCTGGGTGAGAGCCGCTGTTCCGCTGGTGGGTGAGCCAGTGTTCCGGTGACCAGTGGGCCACCGTGACGGTCCGGGGTGGGCCGTGGCGCCGGTGGTGGTTTGCGTGTGTGGAACGTTCGTCGGCGTCTGTGCCGCTGGGGCACGGGCGTTTGACGAGAGGAGTCGTCCTTCATGGTCGACTACAAACAGATCCTCAGGCTGCGTGCCGAGGGTGTGAGCCAGCGCGGGATCGCTGACGCGTTGGGGTGTTCCCGTAACACGGTGGCGGCGGTGTTCACCGCGGCGGACTCGGCGGGCGTCGGGTTCGGGCAGGTGGCGGACCTCGGGGCTGACGAGGTCCGCACCCTGTTGCTGCCGGAGCCGGCCAAGCCGGACTCGGACCGGGCCGCACCAGATTTCGAGTATGTGCACCGGGAGCTGGGACGGCCGTCGGTGACACTGCTGGTGTTGTGGAACGAGTACGTGGCCAAGTGCCGCGCCACCGGCGAGGTTCCGTACCAGTACTCGTTCTTCAACGAACAGTACCGCCGGTGGGTGAAGTCGACGGGTGCGTCGATGCGGATCCAGCGCAGCCCGGGCGAGTCGGTCGAGGTCGACTGGGCCGGGGACGCGATGGTGTTCGCCGACCCGCTGACCGGCGAGTTGAGGGATGCGTGGGTGTTCGTGGC
Source organism: Propioniciclava sp. MC1683 (assembly GCF_014164675.1). NCBI lineage: Bacteria > Bacillati > Actinomycetota > Actinomycetes > Propionibacteriales > Propionibacteriaceae > Propioniciclava > Propioniciclava sp. MC1683. The sequence continues at coordinate 27,987 of NZ_JACJFX010000036.1, forward strand.
CGCGTTGTCGTACTCCGCCTACTCCTATGTGGAGGCCTTGCCCGACATGACGCTCGGGTCGTGGATCGACGCCCACGTGCACGCCTTCGAGCACTTCGGGGGTGCCGGCCGGCTCCTCGTCCCGGACAACCTGCGGACCGGGGTGTCCAGGTCGGACCGGTACGAGCCGGCGTTGAACCCCGCGTACGCGCGGTTGGCGGAGCATTACGGGACCGCGGTCATCCCGGCCCGCGTGAAACGTCCCCGCGACTATCCCGAGGATCTGGTTATCCCGAGTCGTGGCCGTTGCTGCTTGTCAACGGGGGCTGTGGCTGGGGATCCTCGGGATAACTACGTGAGGCCTGCGAGTCGGAGGATCAGGTCGTCGTCTCCTT
>NZ_JACJFX010000037.1:0-27861 GCF_014164675.1 Propioniciclava sp. MC1683
CGACCTTGAAAGTGGAGCGGGTTCATCGGACCGTGTATCCGACTCGGCGGCATGCTATCCGGGATATTGCACGCTACATCGAGTTGCGTTACAATCAGAAACGGTTGCATTCCGCGCTTCAATATCGCACCCCGAACGAAGCAGAGCAGGACTGGTACGAAACCAACAAGGCAGCCTGAAACATGAATATCAAGCGGTCCGGATTCCATCCCGCAGCCCAGTTCGCGGAGGCACTCGCGGTGTTGGAGGCGGATTTGGTGGACGGTCAGATCGTCCCGGAACGGGTCAACCGAGAGTTGTCCGGGCTCCAGTTCTGCAAGCGGGGCCAGCCGAGCGCGCTCGGGACCGAGCGCTACCGCGAGATCCTCGCCAACGTGGCCGGTCGCCTTCCCACATAGGTCCAGCCAACGCGCGCTTCTGCCGCCGCGCGAGCTGCGGCCGGGCAGGCGCCCCCGGGTTGTCTGGGCTGCTCCATGCTGTCGCAGGGACGGGAGGCGTTGAGTGCCGCGGTGTGCCTTGTGGGGTTCGTCAATCGAGCAGCGGAATGTCGAGGTCGTAGGCCAGGACGATTGCCCGGGCGAGCTCGGTCTCTTGTGCGGAGGTCAGAAACCAGATGGTGCGGCCGAGAAGCGTGCTGGGAACGGTGACGACGTTGTCCAGTGAGATCACGCCGTCGTGATCGAGGCCGTTGGTCCGTCCGAGGGGAACCTCGCTGGAGAGGCCCTTGATGGTGGCGGTGATCGGCGCGATCGTCACCTTCGTCATGGCCGCTCGTGCGGCTTCGCGGGTCAGGACGACCGCGGGCCGTGTCTTGTCCAAGCGCACCAAGCAGATCTCGCGCACCGGTCAGTCCTCGAGCGTCGCCTGGGCGACCGACCACGCGACCAGGTCGTCCAGGTCGTCCGAGGGGCCCTGCTCGCGAAGGATGGCGGCGTCCTGCTCGGCGACTTGGCGGCGCATCTCGCGCTCGACGGCATGGGCCACCAATGCAGCTCGGCTGGGGGCGTTGCCGGCGGCTACGGACTTGTCGAGGAAGGCCACCATGTCGTCGGGTAGACGGATCGCGATCTGCACGGTCATGCAACGAGCATGCCAACCTGAATCCCACTTCGGTATGCTCGCTCATGCCGCGCACACACCACGCGGCCGCTCAAGGCATCCTCAACTGCACCCCGCGCGTGTCAAACCGGAATGCTTGACCGCCCCGAGTCAGTCAGTGCCAGCTCGCAAGCTGGGCGGCGGCGTCGGGGTGGTCCGTCGTTCCTGACGCGAGCGCGATCACCAGGTCGTAGGCGTCGTCATCGGGTGCCTCCAAGATGACATCGTTGAGGCCGTAGAACACGACCACAGCAAGCCATCCGAGTCGCTTGTCCCCATCCACCAGCGCGTGGTTCCGCACCACCGACTCGAGCAGAACCGCGGCCTTGGCGTCCAGATCGGGGTAGGCGTCACGGCCGAACACCGTCACGTGCGGTCGGTGAACAGCTGAGTCGAGCAGCCCGATGTCCCGGATTGGCCCCACGCCGAGATCGGCGACGAGCGCCAGAACGTCCTCCAGTGTGAGGTACTCGATCACTGGCCGAGGCGGTCGAGCAGGTCTGCGTAGCGATCGCGGGCTGCCGCGGACAGGCGACGGGCCTTGTCCTCGCGGACGTGGCGGGCGGCGGCCTCGCGAATTGCGCGCACCGTCGCCTCCTGCTTGCTCACGCCCTCAGCCTCGGCGAGGAGGGCAAGGGCTTTCTCGTCTTCGGGCCCCAGTCGCAACGTCATGGCCATGGCCACATGCTACCACCTTGGTATCAACCGCTCCTGCCGCCGGGACGCCGGCTCGACTCGCGGCGTCCCTGCCCCTTCCGTCGGAATCCACGGCGTGGTTGGCTTTGTCCACCGTGCTCCGGGTGGGCCAGCCCGCCCTGGGCTCCCGCCGAGCGAAGAGGCACATCATGAGCGTGCTGGAGGAACACCGTCGTTCCGTCCTCGCCGAGGCCGCCGCGGACCTCGGGCCGGATTCTCGGGTCACGGCCGAGTTCTTCGACCTGTACTACCGCCATGTCCTCACCGAGGACCTCGTGCAGCGCCAACCCGAGGACCTCCGCGGGATCGTGCTGAGCCACCGGGCGCTGGCGCAGCAGCGGCGGCCCGGGGAGACACTGGTGCGGTCGTTCACGCCCACCGTGGAGACGCACGGCTGGGCGACCGGCAACACCGTGGTGCAGGTGGTCAGCGACGACCGTCCGTTCATCGTCGACTCCCTCACCGAGGCCATCGGGCGCCAGGACCAGGAGATCCGACTCCTGGTGCACCCCCGGCTCCGGGTGGCCCGGGAGCCGGACGGGGCCATGACGGGGCTGGACGCCGAGGGCGTCGCGGAGTCCTGGGTACACCTCGAGGTCGGACGCCTCGCCGACCAGCAAGCTGCCGATCGGCTCGTCGCCCTGCTGCAGGGCGTGCTCGCCGACGTGGCGGCCGCGGTGGGCCGACTGGCAGGCGATGACCGACCGGGTCGCCGAGATCGCGAGCGCGCTGTCCCAGGGGCCGGAGCTGGTGTCGGGCCAGGAGCGACGGGAGACCGCGGCCCTTCTCGAGTGGCTGCTCGACGACCACTTCCTCTTCCTCGGCTACCGCCGCTACACGTTCACCGACGCCCCGGCCGGCGGCCTGCTGGAGCAGGTCCCCGGCAGCGGGTTGGGACTGCTGCGCAAGGAGGGCGGGCACGCGCGCCGGCGCCTCCACCAACGCCTGTCCGGGCAGGTGCGCCACCTTCGGGCCCGCGCGACGGCGTCCGGGACGAGGCCCGCGCGGGTGGCGTCCCCGAGCCCGAGGGGTGAGGCGTCGAACGAGGCGGCGAGCCGGTCGCAGGCGCGGGCGATGCCCGCGTAGCCGGTGCAGCGGCAGAGGCTCCCGGCGGCGGCGTCCCGCGGGGGCGTGCCGGCGAGCAGGCCGCGGTCCCGCAGCCAAGTCAGGAGGTTGGTGCAGCCGGCGCCTCGACGGTCGCGTCGTTCAGGACGAGGAGGGATATGGGACCTCCGTGCACTCACCCGACGGTGAAGTTACGGGAGTCCCGATCCGGCGGGCGGTTCGACTCCCCGCCCGAGGGGTCGGAATCGTGCACCTCCAGCACGTACGAGCCCGGTGGGAGCGTGAGCGTGAGCTCCCACGGAGCGAATACCTGGCCCTCGCTGGTGTTGACGAAACCCTCCTGGACCTTCGCGCCGTCCATGCGCATCACCACCCAGGGCAGCGTCGCCTCGAACACGTTGGCCTCCCCGGACAGCCGCACGGGTGATGTCACGGTCTCCCCTTCGCCGGGGGAGTCGATGCCCACGAGCAGTCGCACCTCGAGCGGGTCCTCGCGGGCGATGGGCTCGTCCCAGGACAGGTGACCCCAGGACGCCGGCTCGCCCTCGATCGTCGCCAGCACGGACGCCGAGGGATCGACCGACTCCGTGACGGTCCAGACCAGCTGTTGCACCATGGCGGCCTCCCCGGAGGCCCCCACGTTGGCGTCCCGCGCCTCGCCCGACAGGTCGACAGCGATCACGCCGTCGCGCTGGTCGACGCCCAGGACGCGGGTGTCCTTCGGCCACGAACTGCTGTAGTCGGGGTCGTCCGGCCCGGCGATCATGGCCTCGACCGCGCTCCGGGCGTCGGACGCCCCGGCACGCGGCTCGCGGGTCAGGCGGAAGCCTCGTGTGGTGTCGACCACGAAGTAGACCAGACCCGACGGTGCCTCCGACGTCGGTGTGGCGGTCGGGGCCGTGGGGGATGGCGTGGCGGGTGCCGGGGAGACCGTGGGTTCGACGGACGCCCCCGGCGAGGCGCTGGTGGACGGTGCCGGCGTGGGGCCGACGGCGGGCGAGCATCCCGTCAGGAGCGCCAGGATTACCACGACGACAGGCCAGCGGCGGTGCATGACGTGCCTCCTCACAGGGCGATGCTCCACTATACCGCCGGGGCACAGGGCGCGTTCGCCGGCTGTGATTTCCCTCCTCGCCCGAGCGGCTCGACCGGTGGGTGTGTAGACGCTCCGTCGTCGGGTAGGGGGTCAGCATGAGCGATCTCAACGCGACGCGCGAAGCAGCAGCCAGCAAGGTCAGCAAGGCCGGAGGGTTCCCCGAGCAGGAGCAGCAACCGCCCGGCTCCACCACCGCGATGAACCCCGTCCCCGACCACGGGGAGGACACGTGGGTGGGCCGCGACCGACTCGTCGGCCTGAAGGCCCTCATCACCGGAGGTGACTCGGGCATCGGCCGAGCGGTCGCGATCGCCTTCGCCCGTGAGGGGTGCGACGTGGCCCTCAGCTACCTGTCCGAGGAGCAGTCCGACGCCGAGGACGTGGCGCGCCTGGTCGAGGAGGCGGGGCGCCGGTGCGTCCTGCTGCCGGGCGACCTGCAGGACGAGTCCACCTGCCGACAGGTGGTCGACGAGGCGGCCGAGCAGCTGGGCGGCCTGGACGTGCTCGTGAACAATGCCGGTTTCCAGTGGGGACGCCGCAACAGCGGGCTGGCGGACCTGGAGACCGAGGAGATGGACCGGGTGTTCCGCACGAACCTGTACGGCCTGTTCTGGGTGACCCAACAGGCACTCGAGCACCTGGGCGAGGGGGCGAGCATCATCAACGTGAGCTCGATCCAGGCTTACGACCCCTCCACCGCCCTCATCGACTACGCCGCGACCAAGGCGGCGATCAACAACTTCACCGTCAACCTCGCTGCCGAGGTCGGCCCGAAGGGCATCCGGGTCAACGCCGTCGCCCCGGGGCCTGTCTGGACACCGCTCCAGCCGGCGACCAAGAAGGGGGAGAGCATGCCGAAGTTCGGCGAGGACACGCCCCTGGGCCGGGCCGGGCAGCCGTCCGAACTGGCGGGCGCGTTCGTCTACCTCGCCTCGCCGGCCGAGGCGTCGTACGTGTCCGGGACGGTCCTGGGTGTCACGGGCGGCAAGCCGGTCTTCTGACCTACCCACGGGGGCCGTGGCGTCGATGACGCCACGGCCCCCGCACGTCCGGGTCCGGGTTTGCGCGTCGCGGTGTGGGGGTAGACGCTGCTCATGAGAGCCGTCACCTGGCAGGGGCCGCGCCGCGTCGAGACCCAGGACGTCCCCGACCCTTCACTCGCCGAAGACACCGACGCCATCGTGCAGGTCAGCGCGACTGCGATCTGCGGGTCCGACCTGCACCTGTACGAGGTGCTCGCGCCCTACCTGACACGCGGTGACATCCTGGGCCACGAGGCCATGGGGACGGTCGTCGAGGCGGGGGGCGCGGTGACACGGGTGCGTCCGGGCGACCGCGTTGTCATCCCCTTCAACATCGCCTGCGGCGCCTGCTGGATGTGCGCGCGGGGGCTTCAGTCGCAGTGCGAGGTGACCCAGGTCCGAGCGCAGGGCAAGGGAGCCGCGCTGTTCGGCTACACCTCCCTGTACGGGGGTGTGCCCGGAGGCCAGGCCGAGTACGTGCGGGTGCCGCACGCCGACTACGGGCTGATCCCCGTGCCACAGGGGGGCCCGGACGAGCGCTGGCTGTACCTCTCCGACATCCTCCCGACGGCGTGGCAGGCGGCGCGCTACGCCGACGTCACGCCGGGCGACACGGTGGCTGTCGTCGGGCTCGGGCCGGTGGGTCACCTGGCCGCCCGCTGCGCGTTGCGGCAGGGCGCCGAACGGGTCATCGGGGTCGACCTGGTGCCGGAGCGCCTCCAGCGGGCCCGCGAGGCGGGCATCGAGGTGGTCGGCGACACGGACGACACCCCCGCAGCGGTGCTCGAGCTGACCGGCGGGCGCGGCGCGGACCGCGTCATCGAGGCCGTCGGCATGGAGGCACACGGCGACCCCGTGGTGGCGGGGGTGCTCGGGGTAGTGTCGCGCCTGCCCAAGCCGGTCTCGGTACCGCTGGCTGAGAACGCGGCGGTGGATCGCCTGTCCGCCCTCCGGGCCGCGTTCGGCTCGGTCCGCCGCGGTGGGACGGTGTCGATCGCGGGCGTCTACGGCGGGGCGGTGGACCCGATCAACATGATGCAACTCTTCGACAAGCAGCTCACGCTGCGCATGGGCCAGGCCAACGTCCGCCGCTGGAGCGACGAACTGCTGCAGATGATCGAGGCGGACGCCGACGACTTCGACACCGAGCACCTCGCCACCCACCGGCTGCCCCTTGACGAGGCGGCCCAGGGCTACGACATGTTCCAGCGCAGGACGTCGCGCTGACCGGAGAGATCCCCACGGGACGGGCCGGCGGGGGCGTGCCTCAGGCCCCGGCCTCCCCCCGCACGCCGGTGGACCGCGGCTGACCCGCGTCAGGCGCGTCCGGTCAGCAGGCTCCGGTTCAGCTGGCGGGCGGCATCCGGGATGTCGTCGGGCAGCGAGGTCGCCCCCCGGACGAGGGCGCCCGACGTACCCCCCACCCACACCGTGACGGACGACTCGGCCATGGCGTCCACCACGAGGGTGGCGGCCGCGGCGTCCGCGGGGGAGTACACCCCCAGCACGACCGCCCGCGCACGCTGGCCGCGCGCCGTCGTCACCCAGTCCTCCGTGGGCAGGTCCGCGCCCAGGTAGAGCACGTTCGGCCCGAGCCGGCGCAGGCAGGTGGCGAACGCCAGGAGGGCCAGCTGGTGGCGTGCCCCGGCGGGCAGCCCGACGAGGACGGTCGGTCCGCGGGATTCCCCGGACGCGTTGCGGAAGGCGGCCGCCACGACGGCCATCAGCCCTTCGGAGGCGAAGTGTTCCTGCGCCACCGTCAGTCGGCCGGACTCCCACGCCTCCCCGAGCAGCCGCAGTTGTGGGAGGAGCCACCTCGTGACGACCTCCTCGAAGGGCGCCGCGCCGAACGCCGCGTCGATCGTCTCGCGCAGCGCAGCGGGGTCGAGGGACGCCGCGGCCGCGACGAGGTCGGGGGTGCCGGCGTCCAGCGGGGCCGCCCGCGCGGGCTCGGGCGGCCGGTAGTCGGCCAGGCTCGCGGCGGCCTGGGCCGGCCGCATCCCGCCCCGGACGCGCGCGGCCATCTCGCGGAGCATCGCGATCTGCGCGGCGTCGTACAGCCGGTAGCCGCCCTCGGTGCGCCGCGGCGCGATGATGCCGTACCGCCGCTCCCAGGCACGCAGTGTCGTGCTGGGGATACCGGTGAGGGCCTCCGCCTGGCTGACCGTGTACAAGAGCTCCTCCCTTCGCGCGAGGTGACGCGCAGAGCTTATACAAACATTGGACAATATGTCTTGCGCAGGTGGGCCCTCCCGGCTACCGTTTCGGACACACCTTCGACAAACATTGGACGGATACATGTCGATCCATGCCAACCTTCCTCGCTACGAGGTAACCGCTTCACCCGTCGGCGACGACGTCGTACTGCTCGACGAGCAGGGGCACCCGGTGGGGCGCGCAGACCGCCTGCGCGTGCACACGGACGCCACGCCGCTCCACCTCGCCTTCTCCACCTACCTGTTCAACGCCCGCGGGGAGGTGCTCGTGACCCGGCGCGCGCTCGGCAAGACGACCTGGCCGGGCGTCTGGACGAACTCGGCGTGCGGCCACCCGCGCCCCGGCGAGGACATCGAGGACGCCGCCCGGCGCCGGATCCGCGAGGAGCTGGGTCTGGTGGTGGGGCCGCTCATCCCGGTGCTGCCCGACTTCCGCTACCGGGCCACGGACGCCTCGGGCATCGTCGAGAACGAGATGTGCCCCGTGTTCGCCGGGTTCGTCGCCGATGAGGACCCGCGTCCGGACCCGGCTGAGGTGGCCGACTGGGCCTGGGTGCCCTGGGAGGGCCTGGCCACCGCCATCGCCGCGACACCCCGGGTGTACAGCCCCTGGGCGGCCCTCCAGGTGCCGCAGCTGGTGGCGGCGCTGGCGTCCGGCGTGACACCCGGGCGCCAGCCGGGGCCCGACCCGGACGCGGTGCGCCGCGACGTCGACGCGCTGCTGGAGGAGGAGTTGACGGCGCTGGCCGCCGACTGGCAGGAGTTCTCCGCCGGCCTCGGCGTCGACGTGCTGCCCGAGGACCTGCCCGGGTGGCTGCGCGGCCTGCTGGTCGGGCGCGGCAAGCGCGTCCGCACCACCATGGCGTACTGGGGCTTCATCGCCGCCGGCGGCCTCCACGGGGAGGCCGGGTACCAGCACATGGTCCGGGCCGCAGCGGCGGTGGAACTGCTCCACCTGTTCGCCCTCGTCCACGACGACGTCATGGACGAGTCCGACCAGCGGCGGGGGCGCCCCTCGGCGCACGTCGAGGCGACCCGCTGGCACGAGCAGGCCGGGGCGCACGGCGATGGAGTGGTGTTCGGCCGCAACCTGGCGATCCTGCTCGGTGACCTGGCCCACACCCTCGCCGACGGGCTGGTGGACGGGCTGCCCCCCGCGATGCGCGCCGCCTGGCACGAGCTCTCGGTGGAACTGATCGCCGGACAGCGCGCCGACCTGACGGGCGCGGCCGCCGGACGCCCCGACCGTCGACACGCCGAACACGTCGCCCGCACCAAGTCCGGGCGCTACACGGTGACCCGGCCCCTGCAACTGGGGGCCGCGGCCGCTCGGGCCCCGCAGCACGTCGTCGACGCCCTCATGGCATGCGGCGACCACCTCGGCATGGCCTTCGCGCTCCGCGACGACCACCTCGGCGTCTGGGGCGACCCCTCCCGTACGGGCAAGCCCGACAGCGACGACCTGTACGAGGGCAAGGCGACCGTGCTGCTGTCGCTGGCCCGCGAGCACCTGACGGGCGATGCCGCCGACCTTCTGGCACGGGTCGGAACGCCGGACTTCCGGCGCGACGACGTCCCCGCGCTCGCCGAGGCGCTCCGCGCGTCCGGTGTCGACGCGATGCTCGAACAGCTGATCGCCGACGAGGTCAGCCAGGGGCTGGCCTGCCTCGAACGGGCGCCGCTCGCCAAGCCTGGGGTCACCGGACTCAGCGAGGCCGCCCGCACCGTCGCCTGGCGGATGGCGTGAGCGCCGCGGCGCGCCGCGGCGACCACGTCATCGTCGTCGGCGCGGGGTTGTCCGGTCTCGCCGCCGCCCTGCACCTCGCCGGCGCGGGCCATCGCGTCACGATCGTGGAGCGCGAGTCGTTCCCCGGCGGGCGCAACGGCATCCTCGAGCGCGACGGGTTCCGCTTCGACACCGGCCCCGTCGTCTTCACGATGGTCCCCCTGCTGGAGGAGGCGTTCCGGGCCGTCGGCCGCACCGTGGGCGACTACGTCACCCTGAAGCTGCTCGACCCGGCGTACCACGCCTTCTTCGCCGACGGGTCGCGCCTGCTCGTCCGCCCCGGCTACGAGAGGATGCGCGAGGTCATCGAGGTGGAGAGCGGCCCGAAGGACGCCCGCGCGTTCGACGACTTCGTGGTCTGGCTGCGCCGCCTCAACGACGTCGAGTTGCCCCACTTCATCGACGCCAACTTCAACTCCCCGCTGGGCCTGTTCCGCTCGCCCACCGCCGCCTTGGACCTGCTGCGCCTGGGGGGCTTCAAGCGTCTCGGACCCGAGGTCGCACGCAGGTTCTCCGACGAGCGCCTGCACCGCGTCTTCAGCTTCCAGGCCATGTACGCCGGTCTCGCTCCCGAGCAGGCGCTGGCGCTGTACGCGGTCATCACCTACATGGACTCCATCGAGGGCGTCTGGTTCCCCGAGGGCGGCATGCACGCCGTACCGGTCGCGATGGCCCGGGCGGCCCAGGACGCCGGGGTGGAGATCCGCTACGACTCCTCGGTCGACCGCGTCTCACGTGCGCCCGGGGGTGCGGCCTCGGGCGTGGTGCTGGAGGGCGGCGAGCGCCTGGCGGCGGACGCAGTCGTGGTGACCGCCGACCTGCCGGTGGCCTACGAGCGGTTCCTGCCCGGCGTGACCGCGCCCCGGGTGGCCCGCCGCGGCCAGTACTCTCCGAGTGCCTTGGTGTGGCACCTCGGCGTCAAGGGCGAGCTGCCCGAGGGGACCGGCCACCACAACATCCACTTCGGGAAAGCCTGGTCGCAGGCGTTCACCGACTTGATGGAAACCGGCATCCCCATGCGGGACCCCTCTCGGTACGTCGCCGTCCCGTCCGTGAACGCGCCGGAGGTCGCCCCGGAGGGCGCGCACACGCTGTACTCGCTCGAGCCGGTGCCGAACCTCCATGTCGGACGCCTCGACTGGACCCGCGAGGGCCCCCGGCTGCGCGACCGGATGCTCACGTTCCTCGACTCGTTCGGGTATCCCACCGACATCGTCGCCGAGGAGCTCGTGACGCCGGCCGACTGGCAGGCCCAGGGCATGGCGGCCGGCACGCCGTTCGCACTGGCCCACACGCTGATGCAGTCGGGGCCCTTCCGGCCCCGCAACGTGGACAAGCGGGTGCCGGGCCTGTTCTTCGCCGGCTCCGGCACGACGCCGGGCGTCGGCATCCCCATGGTGCTGATCTCGGGAAAGCTCGCCGCCCAGCGCGTCCAGGAGATGGCCCGATGACCGACCTGGCCGCCGGGTACCGGCGCTGCGCGGAACTGACCCGGCAGTACGGCACCACCTACTACTGGGGTGCCCGCCTGCTGCCCCCCGCCCAGCGCCGCGACGTGTTCACCGTGTACGCCCTGTGCCGGCTCGCCGACGACATCGTCGACGAGCCGGACCGCGTCGACCTGGCGGTGCCCCAGGGTGGGACGCCGCGGGAGCGGCTGGCCGCGTTCCGGGCGATGTTCTTCCGGGCGCTGGAGGCAGGATCGGACGAGCCCGTCATGGCCGCCATCGTCGACAGCATCCGCCGGCGCGGCACCGACCCGGAGTGCTTCGAGCGCTTCTTCGACGCCATGGCGTCCGACCTGGATCGTGACGCCTGGTCGACCTGGGAGGAGCTGCGGGACGGGTACATGGAAGGCTCCGCGGCCGTGATCGGGGAGATGATGCTCCCGGTTCTGGAGCCCTACTCGCCCGAGGCGAAGGAGTCGGCCCGGGCGCTGGGCAACGCGTTCCAGCTCACCAACTTCCTGCGCGACGTCGCCGAGGACCTCGACCGCGGGCGGGTCTACCTGCCCCAGGAGGACCTCGCGCGTCACGGCGCCGACCCCTGGCTCCGGACCGTCACGCCCGAGTGGCGAGCCATGATGGCCGAGCAGGTCGCCCGCGCGCGGGAGCTCTACGCCCAGGGCCAGGAGGGCCTGGCGCTGCTCCCGCCGGCCTCGCGGCGCTGCGTCGGGACGGCGCTGGTGCTCTACAGCCGGATCCTCGACCGGATCGAGGCCGCCGACTACGACGTGTTCTCCGGGCGCCTGCGCGTCCCGGACGCCGAGAAGCTCGCCGTCATGCTGCGCTCGGTCGCGCTCGGCGTCCCGCACGTCGACTTCGGACGAGCCGGCGCGGCCGCCTGACCCTCAGCGGGCCAGCAGGCCACGCACCGGCACGGTCCAGACGTCCTGGCCCCGCACGCCCCAGCCGCCCAGCAGTTCGTTGGCGGCCAGGAACCCCGTCGTGGCGGCGCGCTCCATCAACGCCACCGGGTGCTCGCACCGGACCCAGTCGCCGGCGAGCACCAGCCGGGGCGACGGCGTCCGGACGCCGGGGCGCGCCTGCCAAGGTTCGGGCGTGATGAGGGTGCAGTCGTCCCGGGTCAGCACCTCGCGGTGCAGGACCGGGATGCTGCGCGTCTCGGGGAACACCCGGTGCAGTTCGTCCTCCAGCGTGGCGGCCACGGCGTCCGCGGCGCCGGGGTCGGACGCGACCGCCGGGTCGCAGGCGTAGGCGTGCAGCTCGACCACCGAGCCGCCGTTGCTCCGGGCCCAGTCCGCGGCGCCGGCCTCGAAACGCTCCAGCACCGACACGTTGTCGAGGGGGCCGTAGCCGCTCGTGCCGAGGAAGGCCGGACGGTCGGCGTCCACCGGCTTCTCCAGCCACAGCCGGACGACCACGAACGGGGGTGCGTTGCGGGTGGCGGCGACGGACGCCCGCCAGGAGGCATCGGCGTCCGGGAGTGCGTCGATCAGCGCGCGGGCGGCGCGGGGGTCGGCGGCCAGGACGCAGGCGTCCGCCTCGCGGTGTTCGTCGCCCACACGTCCGCGACGTCCGACTCTGGCTACGCGTCGGGGGCCTGAAGGTTCCCACTGCCGCGGCAAGGCGTTTGCTCGTTGAAGCATTGGCGCGGCGGGCCGGTCCGGAATCACGGTGAACGATCTCGGCGGCGGTGAGTCAAGGGCTGTGTCCACGAGAGGGCGCGGCGTCTCGTTATGCGGGGTGGCAGGTCGCGAGCTTGGCGAAGGAGAGCGACATGAACCACGACGCAGATCGCCTCGTCACCCGAACCGGGTTGTGGCTCCAGTGGGCCGAGGAGCACGGCGTCCGCTACGACGACTCCGGCAAGTCGTTCGACGACGTGGCCCGCGACTATCACCAGACCAGCGACGCCTACCGCGAGCTCCTGACTCCCGAAGCGCGAGGTGATGTCCTCAGCGTGACGCACAGGGCCGCAGCGAACACCGCCTACGCACGGGCGCTGCTCATCGAGGCCGCCATCGAACGCCGGGGCGGTGACCTCGACCTGTACGTCGACCCCGTCCAGGTACGCGACCCGCACGGACGGATCGTGCCGCCAAAGCAGAGGCCCGAGGCGATGGGCGAGTGGGAGGACGTGGCGCCGGTCCCGTTCGCGGCCGCCGAGGAACCCGCGCAGCAGCACGACGCACGGACCACTGACAGGGGGTACCGGCCGTGACCGAACCCGTGCTCCCACTCCCCGATGTCCCGCTCATGATCGAAGACCTCCTCGTCCGAGCCAGGCAGTTGGCCGACGCCGGCGCACACCGTGAAGCGATCGAGGAGATTCTCGACCACGTCGCGGCCCTGCGGGAAGGCCGCGGCTGATGGCCGGGTACCGCAGGCCTGCGAGCGAGGCAGAGCGGGCCGCTGCTGCGGAGGCCCGGCAGGAGACGCTCGACAAGCTTCACACCCAGCTCAGTGACGGCATCCTCGCCCTCAACGACCCGCAGGCCTGGCAGGCATGGCTGAAGTTCTCCAGCCAGTTCCATCGCTACTCCACTGGCAGGTCAGGCATATTCGAAGTCCGTGAATGCTCGCGTTCAGGGTTGTCGAGTGGCGGCGTAGTTGGCCCAGTTGCCTCCGGATCGGCTGACGTGCTGGGCGACGGTGGCGATGCGGAGCCCGAGGATGCCGGCGAGCATCGCGGGGGGTACGTCACGGCTGAGTTGTTCGGCGGCGGCCAGGCGCATGCGGCGGGGTTCGATGCCGATGCGCTTCAGGCGTGCGCCGAGGGTGGTCGCTTCGATGTGTTTCCCGGCGTGCCCTCCGGGGAAGAGCCAGTGGTTGGGCAGTTGTTGGGCGGTGCTGCGGCGTCGTGCGAGCGGCAGGGTCCGGATCAGGCTGGCGAGGGGTTCGGTCAGTTCGAGCGGGTCGGGTCCGAGTTGGAGGTGGACGCGGTCCTCGAGGATCAGGACGTCGTCGCGGGTGAGGGTGGCGATCCGGCTGAGTGGTTGGGCGTAGAGCACGACGAGGAGGCCGGCGACGCGGTCGGCGGGGTCGAGTTGATCGTCGCTGCCCAGCCTGGCGGCGATAGTCCAGCGGTGTTCAGGATCAGCCGGCGCCGTGGGGTTGCCGTGTCGTTGGGCTGGCAGTTCCAGCTGGGCCGGCAGGTGGCGGTGCTGCTGGGACCAGGCCAGGAAGGGCCGTGCGTTCCAACGCGCGGCACCTGGACGTGCGAACCACTGGTCGATGTCGTCCTGGGTTGTCTCGGCGAGGGACCGCCCTTGGTCTTGCAGGACGGTCAGGAAGGCGACGGTCTGTTCGACACGACGGCGGGCGTTGGCGACCGACGTGCCGAGCTGACGGGCTTGCTCGGCTTGCTGCCGCAGTGGGGGCAGGACTTGCCAGCGGACCCACCTGCTGACGACTCGGCGATCGGTCTGCTCGAGGCCGGCAGGGAGGTGTTCCAGGCGGGTCTGGAGGCGGCGTATCGGCCCGGCGGGGTCGGCCGGCAGGATGTCGGTGGCGATCAGCAGCGCGCGGAGGTGTTCGACGGACTTGGGGTGGGGGAGCCCGTCGAGTGTGGTGTGGTCCAGGGAGATGTGTTCCTGGTCGAGTCCGGTGAGCAGGTCGTGGGCGCGGCGGAGCCAGCGTCGTGTGGTCACGGGCTCGGCGGCGAGGATGACCGGCCGCAGCCGGACCAGCGCGCCGCCTGGTTCGGCGGGGATGGTGCGGTCGAGTTCGCGGCGCAGCGCACAGGGTGCGCAGAGCCGCACCTCATTCCAAGTGAAGAGCCCCGAGCTGGTGCTTTGGCAGTCGGCGCACCGCCTGGTGCTGTTGTCGCGACATCTTCGGCACCGCAGTTCGTGGTCGAGCCACCGGTTGGCTTGGCCGCAGGTCTGGCAGGTGGCGCGGGTCCGGCCGATGCCCTTGAAGCAGTTCCCGCAGATCCGTTTGCCGGGCTCTTTCGCGGCTCCGCAGATCTCGCAACCCAGGTCGGTCACGGCTGGCGGATCTCGGCCCGTCGTGGCGTGCGTTGCCTGGCGGCGGCGGTGGGGCTCGGGCCGGTGGTGCCGGTAGCGCGGGACTTGGTTTCCACGACGGGTTCGATCAGCTGGTTCGGGGTGCAGCCGAGGATGTCGCACAACGCGACGAGGGTGCGCAGGCTGAGCCGCTCGGGGGTGCCGGTGACCAGCCGGTACACCTGGGCTTGGGACAGCACGATGCCGCGCTCGGCCAGCAGCGGTGTGAGCTCGGTGGTGGCGTACAGGCCGGCGTCGGCCATCAGCCGGCGCAGGTGCCAGCGGTATCCGAGGGCGGGCTTACGGGCTCGGGGCATCGGAGTCCTCCACGGGTTGTCGGGGCTGCTGGTGGGCTCGGGACAGGGCGCGTTGCAGCGCCTGGTTCTTGTAGTCGGCGCCGACGCTGGTGTAGATCGCGGTGGTCGATCCCCAGGCGTGGCCGAGTTGTTGTTGCACGAACAGGTGGTCGTAGCCGTCCTCAAGCAGGTGGCTGGCGTAGGAGTGTCGCAGGCAGTGCGGGCCCAGCATCGGATCCAGGCCGGCGGCCTCCCGGTAGGCCTGGAAGCGTTGCGACAGGGCGTCGGTCGATATCCGCGCCTGTCGTTCGGTGGGCCACATCCCGATCCCGGACGTGCCGTACGCCGGCCGGATCTCTTCGACCCATTCGGCGACGGCTTCGGCGGCCCAGCCCATCGTGGTGAGCACTGTGCGTCGCCGCGGCGGGGAGCCCTTCAGGGCCTTGCCGTACCGGACGCTCAAGGCGCCGTAACGGCCGAACCGGGCTGCGGTGGAATTGGCCGACCAGTCCACGGTTTCCAGCATGGCCGCTTCCCGGCGCCGGAGTCCCCAGGCGTAGATCACCTTGAACAGGGTCGCGTCCCGGTAGGCGGCCAACCAGCCCTTCCGGCCACCGGCGGCGACCGTGGCGACCCGCTGGTCGCAATAGTCGAAGAACGTCTGCAGCTCGTCGCGGGTGAAGGGCCGGTTCCCGGGACGGCCCTCGTACTCGCTGCGGTGGACCACGGTGTTCCACTCGTGGAAGACCTGCACCGGGTGCGACCCGAACCGCTGTTCGCAGACCTCTGCCCAGCGGTAACGAGGGTCGGTGACGTAGCCGCAGAACAACGACACCGCCATCTGGTAGTAGCGAACCGACGAATGCGACACCCCGCCCCCACGAGCTCGGAGGTCCATTCCTCGACATCGCTGGGCGTCCAGGCCCACGGGTACTCGCCGGTGAACCGGTGGAACCGGCGGACAGCGAACGCCCGCTGCTTGATCGTGCTGGCCACCAGCATCCGGGAACGCTGCTGTACCTCCCAACCGTCGAGCATCGACGTGAAGACCGTCTCTTCCGGCGCCAGCAGGGACACCCCACCTGCCAGCAGCGATTCAGCCGATCCCGGCACCCTCGACGAGCCGACGGTGGCACGCACATTCCCCTCCGCAGCCCTCACAAACACATGACCGTATCACTCATCAGATGCAATCAACGAATCCGTAGAGCCTGGGGACAAGGGCTTTCATGAACCACCGACGATCCGGATCAATCCGTCAGCTAGAGTCAACCCGACGCTTGCAGCCGCATACTGAAACGCCTGAGTGCTACATCAGATGCAATTCGCAAGGCTTGTTCGGGAACTCGCTGCTGATCATGCTTCAGGACCCGCAGGCCACTCACGTCGCCGGCTACCAGGCGTTCAGGGCCATGGGGCGCCAGGTTCGCCGCGGAGAATCCGGCATCAAGGTCCTTGCCCCGATCATCCTCCGAGAGCCCCGCCTCGACGACGCCGGCCATCCTGTGCGCGACGACCAGGGCCGCGTCTTGCACCGGACCCACGTGGTTGCGACGAAACCAGTCACGGTGTTCGACATTCGTCAGACCGAGGGACCGCCGTTACCCGACCCCAAGATCGGCGAGGCGACCCTCCTCACCGGGCAAGCCCCCGTCGGACTGTGGGATCGCCTCCAAGGCCTCCTCGAAGAACGGGGATTCGACGTACGTCGCGGCGCGGACCTCGGCGGGCCCAACGGCTACACCGACTTCGGTCAGCGGCTCGTCATGGTCCGCGACGACGTCGACGACGCCCAGGCCGTCAAGACCCTCGCACACGAAGCCGGTCACGTAATCCTCCACCCAGACCAGCAGGGCCGCGACTGCCGGGGGATCATCGAAGTGGAAGCCGAATCGGTCGCGTACATGGTGACCAGCGCCCACGGGCTCGACTCCGGCCAGTACACCTTCAACTACGTCGCCGGTTGGGCCCTCAACGCGGTGACCGAGCAGCGTGACCTCGCCGACATCCTCCGCAGCACAGGCCAGCGTGTCATTGGCGCCGCAGACCTCATTCTGCAGACCACCCAGCCGGCTCCGACCATCACAGATACCGCGCTCGACGCTCTGGAGAGTGACATCCGAGTTCAGACCGACCCCACGCGCTGGGAGGCAGTCTCCGTCGGCCAGGTCATCACCCCGGAGCCGCCGACCGTGCCTTCGCCGGCGCTGGTCCCCTCAGTGGGCCGCTGACCGTGACGACCGCGATGGACGATCTCTGCTCACCTGGCCCATGCGACAACGTTGCGTCCTCGACGCGGCGCTTGCCGTCCGACCTCAAGCGGAACGGTGCCCGCGCCTCCTGGTTGCTGCGAGCGGTCGGTGTCGGACCTGCCGGGCATCACGGCGCACAGGAGGGAGCCGAACCTGTGCCTGCACGCGTCCGTATCCGCTGGCTCGCCAGTGATCCCGGGGTGCACGCCGCCTATGCTGAAGGGCAGCGATGGACGCGAGATCCGCGCGGATCTCGGGTTCGTAGCGATTCCCCACGTATTCCCCACGACAAGGTGACGCAATGGCTACGGCCCATCAAAACTCCTTGTCAGGGGGCCGTTATCGCTGGATAGCAGAGAGCTTCAACTCCTCTCTCGCGCACTCAAGGCCAAGTCTTTCGGGACTTGGCCTTTTGCTTTGCTCACTAGGGGTTTCGCCTCCAGGGCCCAGGATCAGGTGTGCTCGGAAACGGACCAAAACGGGACTTCATTCCCCACGTCCTCCCCACGCGTGGGGAATGGCTTTGGACGCCGATCGCGTGGAGGGTCACGTGGCCGAGGCACTCTCTGCCGTTGACGTAGGGGTCAGGAGGGAGACCCCCATGACCACGACACCCCAACGATACGAGTCACTCAGGACGGCGTCCGAGCGCACGGGCATCAGCACGCTGACCCTGCGCAAGCGCATCGCCTCGGGCCACCTGCCCGCCTACCGGGCGGGACGCCGCATCATCCGCGTCCGCCCTGAGGATGTGGACGCGATGCTGCGCGACACCCGCTCGTTCGGCTGAGCCGGCGATGGCACGACGCAAGACGCAGGCCAAGCGGGTCTTCGGAGAGATCTCCAAGCTGCCCAGCGGTCGGTTCCGGGCCCGCTACACCGGCCCGGACCTGAACCGGCACAGCGCACCGGGGGCGTTCGTGGCCCGAATCGATGCCGAGGCGTGGCTGGCCGAGCAGGAGCGCGCGATCAGCCGCGGCGACTGGCGGGTGCCCAAGAAGGTGGTGGCCCAGGCTCCGGAAACGCTGGGTGAGTACGCCAAGGCAGTCGTGGCGCGACGCAAGCTGCGGCCCGCCACGGTGGCGCTTTACGACAAGGTGCTGCGACTGACGATCGAGATCGAGGTGCTTTCAGTCGCCCAACTGGAGCGCTACCTCCTGGCCGTCCCCGAGGCACGCCGCGTACCGCTTCTGTTGGCCGGCTGGTGCGGGTTGCGTTCGGGGGAGGTGCGCGGGTTGCGGGTCCGCGACCTCGACCTGGACGCCGGCGTCGTCCACGTGCGCCAAGCCGTGGTCCGGCTCAAGGGGCGGCTGCTGATCGGCCCGCCCAAAACCGCGGCCGGCGTCCGGTCGGTGGCGATCCCGCCCCACCTGCTGCCCGCGTTGAAGGTGTGGCGGGACGCCCAACCGACACACCCTCGCGATGCCCTGCTCTTCCCGGCGGGGGATGGCGTGTCCCCACTGAACGACAGCGTCCTGCGGACGGCACACGACAAGGGCAAGGCGGCCATCGAGATGCCGGGTCTGAAGACCCACGGACTGCGTCACACGAGCGCGACGATGGCAGCCCAGCTGGGTGCGACGCTGGCCGAGTTGCAGGCCCGGATCGGGCACAGCACCCCCAACATGGCGATGCGCTACCAGCACGTCGCCGCGGAACGGGACGCCGAGTTGGCCCAGCGGATGTCTGCGCTGGCGACGGGTCGGTCCTGGGTGGAGGAGCGCGTCGAACCGAAGAAGCCAGCGCCTCCGCGCGAGGGCGGGCCGGGTGCGTCTTCTCAGTCAGCTCTTCCGGGCTTGGGTTGACGGGCCACGGAGTCTCATGGCGGGTCCGCGAAGGTTGCGACAACTCAGCGCCGTTTGGCCCTGCGTGTGAAGGCGTCCAGGACTCCATTCTGTGCGACGGCCACCTCGTTCAACTCCCGGTCGTAGACGGCGCCGCTGACCAAGGCCTTGCGCAGGCGTGACGGCCGAGGGGCGGTCTTAAGTAGCTACACTTGTGGTCATGTCGATGGAATCCACCATGCCGTTGAAGGATGTCAAGAACCGCCTGTCCGAAGTCGTGGACCGCGTGGAGCGCGAGCACGACCGAGTCACCATCACCAAGCATGGACGCCCAGCCGCGGTCGTCATCAGCACCGACGACCTGGCTTCGCTGGAGGAGACGCTCGACATCATGAGCCGCCCCAAGCTGCTGGGCCAGATTCGGGACAGCCTCGTCGAGCTCAACCGCGAACCCGCCCAGGTGCTTGGCAAGGACGAGATCTTGGCGTCCTTGCGCCGATGAGCGACGCCTACGACATCGGTTGGACGCGCACATCCAGGTGTGTGCTCGAGCGATGGCCCGAGAAGGTGGCAACCGCCGCGGTGGAGTTTGTCTACGGCCCGCTGGCCGAGAATCCTCACCGGGTGGGCAAGCCATTGCGGTTCGAGTTGGAAGGGCTCCACTCGGCCCGGCGAGGTGACTACCGCATCCTCTACCGGATCGACGACGAGCAGGTGGTCATCGTTGCCATCGAGCACCGCGCCGACGTCCACAAGTAGCCGCGGGTGAACGGGGGGGTCCCCGAACGCGCAGTGTCTGACCGCCTCGCTACCCTGTGCCTCATGTTGACCGGAGCGCTGCGCAGCAAGATCGATCGAGTGTGGGACGCGTTCTGGTCCGGCGGCATCTCCAACCCCATGGAGGTGATCGAGCAGATCACGTACCTGATCTTCATCCGCCGCCTCGACGAGCTGCAGACGCTCAAGGAGAACAAGGCGAACCGGCTCGGTGAGCCGATCGAGGACCCGATCTTCAAGCCCGGGCAGCAGCACCTGCGCTGGTCGCGGTTCAAGAACGACGACTCGGCGGTCATGTTCCAGACGCTGGTCGAGGGTGTGTTCCCCTTCCTGCGCGCGCTCGGCGCCGATGGCTCCACCTACTCCTCCCACATGAAGGACGCCCGCTTTACCATCCCCACGCCCGCGCTCCTGGGCAAGGTCGTCGACCTGCTCGACGACGTGCCGCTCGACCGCCGCGACACCAACGGTGACCTGTACGAGTACATGCTGGGCAAGCTGGCGACCTCGGGTCAGAACGGCCAGTTCCGGACGCCGCGGCACATCATCGGCCTCATGGTCGCGATGATGGATCCCCAGCCCGAGGACACCATCTGCGACCCGGCCTGCGGCACGGCGGGGTTCCTGGTGTCGGCGGCCGAGCACCTGCGCGCCGAGCACCCGACCGTTCTCACGGACGCCGCCCAGCGCCACCACTTCCACCACGGCGCCTTCACCGGCTACGACTTCGACTCGACCATGCTGCGCATCGGCAGCATGAACATGCTCATGCACGGGGTCGAGTCGCCCGACATCTCCTACCGCGACTCGTTATCGGGCGCTGGCGATGCGGACGCCGAGGCCTTCAGCCTGATCCTCGCCAACCCGCCGTTCGCCGGCTCGCTCGACTACGAGGCGGTGTCGAAGCAGCTTCAGCAGGACGTGAAGACCAAGAAGACCGAGCTGCTGTTCCTGGCGCGGTTCCTGCGGCTGCTCAAGCCCGGCGGACGCGCGGCGGTCATCGTGCCGGACGGCGTCCTGTTCGGGTCGTCGAATGCCCACAAGACCCTGCGCCGCAAGCTGGTCGAAGACCAGAAGCTGGATGCCGTCGTGAAACTCCCCGCCGGGGCGTTCAAGCCGTACGCAGGTGTGTCGACCGCGATCCTCTTCTTCACGCGAACCGATTCGGACGCCACAACGGACGTGTGGTTCTACGACCTTCGCGCTGACGGCTGGTCGCTCGATGACAAGCGGACGCCCCTTCTCGACGAGTCCCTCCTCGGCTGCCGCCGTGAGATGGACGCTCCGGGCGGGGTTCGGTTCGGGGCGCTGGACCTGACCGACGACCAGCACGAGAAGAACAACCTGCCCGACGTCTTGGCGCGGTGGCGGGATTGGCGGCTGAGCCCGTCGAAGTCCGCCGAGACGGATCGGGCGCGGACTGAGCAGTCGTTCTTGGTGCCCAAGGCCGACATCGTCGCGGCAGGGTATGACCTGTCGCTCAACCGCTACAAGGAGATCGAACACACGGACGCCGACACGCGCGACCCGCTGGAGATCATCGCGGAGCTGGAGGAGTTGGAGGCAGAGATCCAGCAGGGTTTGGGTGAGTTGAAGGCCATGCTGTCGTGAGGTTCGTCCGACTCGGTGATGTCGCCGACGTGAGGCTCGGCCGACAGCGATCTCCGAAAAACCACCAGGGACCCGGCATGCGCCCCTACTTGAGGGCGGCGAACGTCGGATGGGATGGCCTCAAACTTGAAGACGTCCTCACCATGAACTTCACCGACGCCGAGATGTCCCAATACCGCTTGGAGCCAGGAGACATCCTGTTGTCCGAGGCGTCTGGCAGCGCGCTCGAAGTGGGTAAGCCAGCCCTCTGGGAGGGCCAGATAGCGGAGTGCGCATTCCAGAACACTTTGATCCGGGTACGGCCACGAAACCACGAACCGCGCTACCTTCTGCACTACTTTAAGTGGCTTGCTGCATCCGGCCGGACGGCCGCGATGTCTCGTGGTGTGGGTATCTACCACCTCGGGCAAGCCGCCGTGGCGGAGGCCCACGTTCCGCAGCCGCCCTTCGGCGCGCAGCGCCGGATCGCGGCCATCCTCGACAAGGTGGCGGAGCTCCGGGATGCGCGTCTGCGGACCATTGATGCACTCGGTG
This sequence comes from Propioniciclava sp. MC1683, assembly GCF_014164675.1. Lineage (NCBI taxonomy): Bacteria > Bacillati > Actinomycetota > Actinomycetes > Propionibacteriales > Propionibacteriaceae > Propioniciclava > Propioniciclava sp. MC1683. The sequence goes on from NZ_JACJFX010000037.1 coordinate 21,704, forward strand.
ACCTTGCCAAGCAGGCCTTTCAGGCTGAGATTGCCGGTGAGCGCGGCTGGCCAACGGTCACGATTGGCGAGCTAGCCACCGCGCGTGGTGCGATCCGAACGGGCCCCTTCGGGAGCCAACTTCTCCACTCAGAGTTTGTCGACGAGGGCGTCGCCGTTCTGGGCATCGACAATGCAGTGACCAACGAGTTCCGTTGGGCTCAACGCCGGTTCATCACGGAGGAGAAGTATCGGCAACTCAAGCGATACACCGTCCACCCCGGGGACGTGATCATCACGCTTATGGGGACGTGCGGGCGCACTGCCGTGGTTCCGTCAGACATACCTCTCGCCATCAACACCAAGCACCTGTGCTGCATCACGCCAGACGATGACAAGTGCCTTCCCGAGTTCCTCCACGCAAGCTTCCTGTGGCAGCCGCTGGCCCAGTCCCATCTCAAGCGCTCGACCAAGGGTGGAATCATGGATGGGCTCAACATGGGGATTATCAAGGAAGTGCCCGTCCTGCTTGCTCCACTTGATGAGCAGCTGCGCATTGTCGACCGCTTGGGTCGTCAGCGTGCGAGCCTGAATCGGGCCCGTGCTGCTCTTGATGCACTGGACCGCCTCCACGCTGCTCTGCAGGTTCGTGCATTCAAGGGAGGATTGTGATGGCTGGCAAGCAACTGCGACTGTTCCTCGTCGACGGCACTCCCGGCGGACTGACGACGCTCGAGATCGTCAACTGGACGGGACGGCTCGTGTCCGGGCCGCGGTCCGATCTCGCTCAACTCTTGTCCCGCGAAGGTGAGTCGCGGCGTCCGGGTGTGTACCTGTTGATCGGTGACGACGAAACCGCCGTGGCGGGTACGCGGTTGTGCGTGGGGGAGACCGACGAGATCGCCGGGCGGCTCAAGACCCACCACCACGAGGTGCGTGGCAAGACTTCTGGACGCGCGTGGTGACGATCACGTCCAAGGACGACAACCTCGCCAAGGGGCCGACGCGCTACCTGGAGTCGCGGTTGTGCGAGATCGCGGCCACGGCGCAGCGCTGCACGCTCGAGAACGGCACGGCTCCGGCGCGTCCGCGCAATGTGGTTTCCAAGTGGCCGTCCACGGCCAGCGCGATCGTGACAGGGCGGTCCTGCAACGGCGCCAGGCGTGGGCGACGGCGTTCGGTCAGACGTTCGGGGCGTGGGAGGAACGCGAGGTCAGGGAGTCCTGAGGTCCTGCAAACCGCCAAACATACAAACAACCATTGATGAACCCGCTGGCCTCGTAGTTTGTCTATTTGTATGTTTGGCCGCGCCTCAGCGGCTCGACCTGCGCCGGAGCGGGCAGGGCTGGCGTCCGTGTCCGAATGTCTTTATGATTCGGACATTGGGACACGAGGAGGTCTGGCATGGAGCTGTACCAGCGGCCAGACCTCGGCGCGCGCGATCATGAGGTTCTGGCTCAGATTCAGGCGCTGCGGACCGAACTGGCGGCGTACCTCCGCGTGCCGACCCGCTGGCAGGGTGCGCTGCGCAGAACCTCTCGGGCCAAGGCGATTCGGGGCTCGAACAGCATCGAGGGCATCAATGCCACGCCGGATGACGCTCTTGCGGTCGTCGACGAGCAACCTCCTCTGACGGCCGACGAGCGTGTCGCTGCAGAGATCACGGCCTACCGACGTGTGCTGACCTACGTGTTGCACATGATCGGCGACCCCGACGTGCGTCCGGACCTGCAGGCGATCAAGTCACTGCACTTCCTGTTGTTGGAACATGGCCTGTCCAAGTCGCCGGGGCGGTTCCGGGCGTCCGAGATCTATGTGCACGACGAGGTCGGCGACGCGATTGTGTATGAGGGGCCGGATCCCGAACGCGTCCCGGGGCTCATGAAGGCATTCGCCGACGACCTGTGTGCGGAGGCGACGGGGTCTGCACTGGTTGCCGCAGCCATGGCGCACCTCAACCTGGTGATGATTCACCCCTTCCGAGATGGGAACGGGCGGATGGCTCGCGTGCTCCAAACCTTCGTGTTGGGGCGGGATGGGATCCTCGAGCCGGACTTCTCCAGCATCGAGGAGTGGCTGGGGAGCAACACCGAGGACTACTACCTCGTTCTGGCCAAGACTGGCCGTGGGCGTTGGAACCCCGACGGTGACGCGCTCGACTGGGTGCGCTTCAATCTTCGGGCGCATCACATGCAGGCGCAGACCGTGCGGCGTCGTCTCGACGAGGTCACGGAGATCTGGCGTCAGTTGCAGGAGCTGGGTGAGCCTTTGGGCATCCCTGACCGCTCGTACGACGCGCTCGTCGATGCCGCGTTGGGCTACCGGGTTCAGCGTCCCGGCTATGCGAAGCAGACGGGCGTGGAGGATCGAACTGCCTCCCGGGACCTCAAGGAACTGGTTGACGCTGGCCTTCTCGACTCCTTTGGGCAGACCCGCGGGCGTTACTACGTTGCGGGCGCGCCCATCCGCCAGCTGCGACAGCGGATTCGGGAGAGTCGCGGGCCACTGGAGGACCCCTACCCCGACCTCATGGCATCCATTCGCGAAGCGGTGCGTGAGAGGCCAATGTCTCAATGATTAAGACATTAGGACACGTTGAGCGCAAAGTCTATGCATACACGCGCAAACAGAAGCCTGCGTCGTCATGACCTCCAACTTCGACTTCCTCGCCGCCGAGTGGACGGATGTCCACCCGGATGCCGTGCGCGCCGAGTCGTACGGACGCACCGACCCGCGGACGGCGGTGTTCTACGCCCGCCGGGTCATCGAGCAGGTCGTCGAGTGGATCTACGACCTCGAGAACCTCCGCGAGCCCTATCGCGACGACCTCGCCGCGCGGCTGGCCGATGACGGCTTCCTGCGGGCGGTCGGCGTCCGTGTTGCCGAGACCGCCCACGCGATCCGGAAGGTCGGCAACGCCGCGGTTCACCGGGCGCAGCCGATCAGCGAAGCCGTCGCGCTCGGCGTCCTGCGCGAGCTGCACCGCTTCACCGCGTGGGCGGCGACGCGGTACACCACGGACCCGAACTGGCGGCGTCCGGCGCCCTTCGACGCTGCCCTGGTGCCCGGACCGCAACCCACCAGCCCACCGCCGCGCACGGCGTCCGAGATCGAGAGCCTGCGCGCCCAGCTCGACCAGCGGGACGCCGCGATGGCCGCCCAGCGCGCCGAGCGGGACGACCTCCAGGCCGAACTGGACGCCCTGCGTGCCCAGATCGCCGCCGCCCAAGCGGCGCAGACCCACCCAGCCGACGTGGACGACTTCGACGAGGCCGACACCCGCGCGCTGTTCATCGACGCCGACCTGCTCGAAGCCGGCTGGGACCTCGCCGAGGCGCGCGACCGCGAATACCCGATCACGGGCATGCCCAACATCGGCGGCGAAGGGTTTGTTGACTACGTGTTGTGGGGCGCCGACGGGCTGCCGCTGGCGATCATCGAGGCCAAGCGGACGCGCCGCGACCCGATCGTGGGGCAGCAGCAGGCCAAGCTGTACGCCGACGCGCTCGAGCGCATGACTGGACGCCGCCCCGTCATCTTCTTCTCCAATGGGGCGACCCACCACCTGTGGGACGACTCCGCTGGCTACCCGCCGCGCGAGGTCGCCGGGTTCCTGACGCGGGACGAGCTGGAGCTGATGATCCAGCGGCGTCGCACGCGACTGCCGCTGGCGACGGTGCCCGTGAACTCGAACATCGCCGGGCGGCACTACCAGCTGCGCGCTGTGCGGGCGATCGACGACGCACTGGAGGCGCGCCGGCGCCGAGCCCTGCTGGTGATGGCGACCGGCTCGGGCAAGACCCGCACGATCATCGCGCTGGTCGACCAACTGATGAAGGCCGGCTGGGTGAAGCGGGTGCTGTTCCTGGCCGATCGGGTGGCGCTGGTCAACCAGGCTGCGGGCGCGTTCAAGACGCACCTGCCCGACGCGGCGACGGTCAACCTTGTCACCGAGAAGACGGGCGACGGGCGGGTCTTCGTCGCCACCTACCCGACCATGATGAACCTGGTCGACTCCTACGACGACCCCGGACGCCGCCGCTTCGGCCCCGGCTTCTTCGACCTCGTGGTGATCGACGAGGCGCACCGCTCGGTGTACGCCAAGTACGGGGCGCTGTTCTCGTGGTTCGACGCCTACCTGGTGGGGCTGACGGCGACGCCGAAGGACGAGGTCGACCGGAACACGTATGGGTTGTTCCACCTGGAGGACGGCGTCCCTACCGACGCCTACTCGCTGGACGAGGCTGTGGCCGAGGGCTATTTGGTGCCGCCCGTCGGGGTGTCGGTGCCTTTGAAGTTCATGCGGGCGGGCATCCACTACGACCAGCTCAGCGAGGCCGAGAAGGAGCACTGGGACTCGTTGGAGTGGTCGGACGACGACGAGGTGCCGACCGACATCGACCCCGAGGAACTCAACCGCTGGCTGTTCAACACCGACACCGTCGACCAGGCGCTCAAGGTGCTCATGGAGCGCGGCCACCGCGTCGCCGGCGGCGACCGTCTCGGCAAGACGATCATCTTCGCCAAGAACAACGACCACGCGAAGTTCATCTCGGAGCGCTTCGACCTGGCCTACCCCGAGTTCGCCGGCTCGTTCGCGCGCATCGTTACGTACCGGACCGAGTACGCCCAGTCACTGATCGACGACTTCTCGAAGCCCGATTCGGCGCCGCACATCGCGATCTCGGTGGACATGCTCGACACCGGGATCGATGTGCCTGAGGTCGTGAACCTGGTGTTCTTCAAACTGGTGCGCTCGGCGTCCAAGTTCTGGCAGATGGTCGGGCGCGGCACGCGGTTGTCACCTGACCTGTTCGGTCCCGGCTTGGACAAGCAGAACTTCTACATCTTCGACTTCTGCATGAACCTCGAATACTTCAACCAGCCTGGCGCCGGGGCCGAGGGATCGGTGCAGAAGTCTCTCGGGCAGCGGCTGTTCGAGGCGCGGTTGAAGCTGGTGTCGGAGCTGGACGAGGTCGGATCGTCCGAGTTCGATGAACTGCGATTCGACACGGCAGCGGAACTGCACCGCATCGTGGCGGGGATGAACCTGGACAACTTCGTCGTCCGGCCCCATCGGGCGCTCGTGCAGAAGTACACAGACGCCTCCGCGTGGGCCCGGCTCGACGCTGGGTCGGTGTCGGAGATCGCCGGCTCCTTGGCGGGTTTGCCGTCGACTGTGCGTGATGACGACGAGGACGCCAAGCGCTTCGATCTGATCATGCTGACGTTGCAGTTGGCCGTGCTGGGCGGCGACCGCCTGGACTTCGAGGCCGGACGGACGCGAGTGCAGGGGATCGCGTCGCGGCTGCTGACGCAGACGACGATCCCGGTGATCGCTGCGCAGGTCGCGGTGTTGGCAGACCTGGCAGGGGACGAGTGGTGGGTCGACGTGACCCTGCCGATGCTGGAGTTTGCTCGGCGTCGAGTCCGTGCCTTGGTGAAGTTCCTGCCGAAGGGCGAGCGGAAGATCGTCTACACCGATCTGGCCGACGAACTGGGGGAGTCCTCGGAGATTGAACTGCGCGGCATCTCGGTCGGCACCAACTGGGAGCGCTTCAAGGCCAAGGCTCGCGCGTACCTACGCGAACACGAGGACAACATCGCCCTGCACCGGCTGCGCCACAACCGGCAACTGACACCAACCGACCTGGAGGCGTTGCAGGGCTTGTTGGAGGCCTCCGGCGCGGGGACAGCTGCGGACATCGAGAAGGCTGCCCAGGAGTCGAACGGGCTGGGTTTGTTCGTTCGCTCGCTGGTGGGCTTGGACCGCGCGGCTGCGGCCGAGGCGTTCTCGGAGTTCACCGCCGGGTCGGACTTGAGCGCCGACCAGTTGCGCTTCATCGAGCTGATCATTGAGCACCTGACGGCGAACGGCACGATGCCGGCCCGGCGCCTCTACGAGGCCCCGTTCACAGACTTCGCCTTCGGCGGCCCTGAGGTCCTGTTCGTGGACGCCGACGTCACACGTCTCATCGGACTCCTACGACGAGTCGACTCGACAGCTTCGGATGATCCGGGAAGTCGCTTGAGGCTGCTCTGACGGGAGTCTCAGCCTCGATCCGCCGACGCTGATTTGTAGGTGACGATTTCCCCGTTCTCGGGGGTGGTTGAGCAGCTCTGCCGTGTGAGGGTGCGGGGTATCTGCCGGTGTGCCCGGCTTTTCCACTGCTGGTTCCT
>NZ_JACJFX010000038.1:0-11145 GCF_014164675.1 Propioniciclava sp. MC1683
CCAACTCACCTGGCGAGCCCCCGACATCAAAGCCCTCAAAATCCGCGCCGGCTAGACCCCCGTTCCCGGGGAAAAATCTGTGAGGCACACGCCCCATCAGCCGGGGACTTGACTATGAGGCACCACGATCCGCGCCGCGGCGCAGCGGGAGGCACGACCACAGACTGCCTTCAGTTGACAGGCGGGCTCTCGACGGCGGGCGCCTGGGGGTGCCGGTGGCCGGTCAGGGCGCCCTGGTGGCGGCGGGCGATCGTGCGCAGGTCGGCGGCGGTCGGGCCGGGGGAGGGCACGAAGACGGCGTCACGGTAGTAGCGCAACTCCTCGATGGACTCCTGGATGTCGGCCAGCGCCCGGTGGTTGCCCGACTTGGCAGGCGAGTTGAAGTACGCCTTGCTGAACCAGCGGCGCGACAACTCCTTGATGGTGCTCACGTCGACGTTGCGGTAGTGCAAGTGGCCCTCGAGTTCGGGCATGTCCCGGGCCAGGAACGCCCGGTCGGTGCCGACGGTGTTGCCGGCCAGGGGCGCCTTACGCACCTCCGGCACCCACTCCCGCACGTAGGCGAGGACCTGGGCCTCGGCGTCCGCCATCGTCGTGCCGGTGGCGAGCTGCTCGAGCAGGCCCGAGGTGGTGTGCATGGTGCGGACGTAGTCGCCCATCGCCTCGAGCGCGGCCGGTGGCGGGGCGATGATGATGTCGACTCCCTCGCCGAGCACGTTGAGCTCGCCGTCGGTGACGAGGGCGGCCACCTCGATCAGGGCGTCCGTGCCGAGGTCGAGCCCGGTCATCTCGCAGTCGATCCACACCAGTCGGTCGTTCACGGCGACCACTCTAGGGGCAGCCCCATGTGTTAGGTTGGCCGAGGCCCCACTGCCGGTGGGGTTGTCGTGGAATCCCAGTGAAGTCCGGTGAGAATCCGGCGCTGTGCCGCAACTGTGAAGCCGACGGGAGTCGGATGAGCCAGGTCACCTGCCCACGACCACGCATTGTCCTCGGACGAAGGGCAGTTCGTGCGGCATGGACCAGTCCGTTGCAGCCGACTACTTCGTCCTCCGTACTGATCGGAGGATCACCTGTGAACCACCACCATCGCGCCATCGCGCGCGCACTCGCCGGCGTCCTGGGGTTGGCGGTGCTCGCCGCGTGCGGTGCACCCGCACCCTCGGCGTCCACCCCCGGCCCGGCCCAGTCCGCGGCCACAGCACCTGCCACCGCACCCGCCGGCGACTCCGCCTTCCCCGTCGAGGTTGCCAGCGGCGGCGCCGGCTCGACCACGACGATCACCATCGCCGAGCGTCCGGACGCGATCATCTCGCTCAGCCCGACCGCCACCGAGACCCTCTTCGCGATCGGCGCCGGCGAGCAGGTCAAGGCCGTCGACGACCAGTCCAACTTCCCCGCGGACGCCCCGCGCACTGAGCTGTCGGGCTTCACACCCAACGTCGAGGCGATCCTGGGCGAGGCGCCCGACCTGGTCGTCATGGCCGGGGCCGACGAGGACGTCGTGGCGAGCCTGGCCAAGGCGGGCGTCCCGACCCTGGTGCTGCCCTCGGCGGCGAACCTCACCGAGGCCTACGACCAGATGGAGCGCCTCGGCGCCGCCACCGGCCGCCTGGCCGAGGCGAAGGCACTGGTCGCGAAGACCGACGAGGCCATCGACGCCGCCGTCGCGAGCGTGCCCGAGCGCCAGGGCGAGACCACCTACTTCCACGAGCTCGACCCCACGCTGTACACCGTCACCGGGGGCACCTTCATCGGTGAGATCTACGGCCTGTTCGGCCTGACCAGCATCGGGGACGCCGCGGGCACCGCCGACCTCTACCCCCAGCTGTCGGAGGAGTTCGTGGTCGAGCAGGACCCGGACCTGATCTTCCTGTCCGACACCCAGTGCTGCGGGGTCACCCTCGAGCAGGTCAAGCAGCGCCCGGGCTGGGCCGGCATGGCGGCCGTCGAACACGGACGGGTGCACTCGGTCAACGAGGACATCGCCAGCCGCTGGGGCCCGCGCGTCGCCGACTTCGCCGCCTCGGTCGCCGAGCAGGTCAAGGCGTTGGAGCCGGCGCAGGCATGACGTCCTCGACCGCCCGCGCCGCCGGCGTCCCCCTCAGCGCACTCGACACCCCCGCCGTGGGGTACCGCAGGCTGCGCCGCGTCGGGGTGTGGCTGGCGGCCGGGCTGGTCCTCGTCCTCGCCCTGGTCGCCGGCGCGCTCATCGGGCCCGCCGGGCTGACCCCGGGCGGCGTCCTGCTCGAACTGGTGGGGGCACTGCCCGGCATCCACGTGGACTCGGGGCTGTCGGCGCAACAGCAGGCCATCCTGTGGCAGATCCGCCTGCCGCGCGTGGTGCTGGGCGCGCTCGTGGGCGCCACCCTGGCCGTGTCGGGCGCCGCCTACCAGGGCGTGTTCCGCAACCCGCTGGCCGACCCCTACCTGTTGGGGGTGTCGGCGGGCGCCGGCCTGGGCGCCACCATCGCGCTCACCGTGCAGGCCGGCTCCCTGTCGGTGCCCTTGTCGGCGTTCATCGGCGGGCTGCTGGCCGTCGGGGCCACCTACGCGCTGGGGTCCAGCGTCGGTGGGGGGCGCTCCTCCAGCGTCATCGTCCTGGCCGGGGTGGCCGTGGCCGCCTTCTTCAGCGCCATCCAGACCACCTGGCAGCAGTGGTTCGACGACTCGCTGCTGGCCGTCTACTCGTGGATGCTCGGCAGGCTGAGCACCAACGGCTGGAGCGATGTGCTGATGGTGCTGCCCTACGTCGTGGTCAGCTGGGTGGTGCTGCTCCTGCACCGACGCACCTTTGACGTGCTGGCCGTGGGCGACATCGAGGCGGCCAGCCTGGGCATCAACGTGCCGCGCGTCCGCCTGGTGCTGGTGCTCACGGCGACGTTGGGCACCACGGGCGTGGTGTCGGTCAGCGGCCTGATCGGCTTCGTGGGCATCATCGTGCCGCACGCGGTCCGCATCATCATGGGCGGCTCGCACCGCATCCTGCTGCCCATGGCGATGCTGTTCGGTGCGGTGTTCCTCGTCCTGGCCGACGTGGTGGCCCGGTCGCTGGTCGCCCCGGCCGAGCTGCCGATCGGCGTGGTCACCGCGCTGGTGGGCGCACCCTTCTTCCTGGTCGTGCTACGTCGCAACCGGAGGCTCACGTGACCGTCGTCGAGTGCCGGGACCTGCAGGTGCCGCGCGGCGAGCGCATCGTCATCGACGACCTGTCCCTGGTCGTGCGGGCAGGGGAGTGGGTCGCGCTCGTCGGCCCCAACGGGGCGGGGAAGACGACCTTCCTGCACGCCGTGTCTGCCCTGCTGCCCAGCAGCGGATCGCTGTCGGTGCTGGACCACGACCCCCGCACCCTGTCCCGCAAGCAACTCGCCCGGCTGGTGGCGCTCATGCCGCAGCACCCCGTGGTCCCGCCCGGCATGGTCGTGCGCGACCTCGTCATGCTCGGCCGCACCCCCTTCCTGGGCAGCTTCGCCACCGAGTCGCCGGCCGACCGGGCGGCCGTCGACGCCGAGATCGCCCACCTGGGCCTGGAGTCCCTCGTCGACCGGGCCGCCGACAGCCTCTCCGGTGGCGAGTTGCAACGCGTCATGCTGGCCCGCGCCCTGTGCCAGCAACCTCGCCTGCTGCTGCTCGACGAACCCACCAGCGCCCTCGACATCGGCCACCAGCAAGGGGTGCTGGAACTCGTCGACCGGCACCGCCGCCAGCGCGGCATCACCGTGCTGGCCGCGATGCACGACCTGACGCTGGCCGCGCAGTACGCCGACCGCGTCGTCCTGCTCGACCAGGGGCGCGTGGTGGCCGACGGCGCCCCCGAGGACGTCCTCGAACCCGACATGCTCGCCCGCACCTATGCCGCCCAGGTCGAGGTGCTGTCCCGGCCCGCCGGGCCGGCTGTCATCCCCGTCCGCGGGGCCGTAGCCAGGAGGTTGCCATGACCCAGGAACTGCCCCGCCACGACCAGGCCCCGCCCCCGGTCCGCAAGGTCGACTCGATCGTCCTGGTCAACACCGGCGACGGCAAGGGCAAGTCGACCGCCGCGTTCGGCATGATCATGCGCTCGGTCGCCCGCGACTGGCCCGTGTGCGTCATCCAGTTCATGAAGTCGGGCAAGTGGCGCGCCGGCGAGGTGGTCGCGGCCCGGCAGCTGGGCGCCGAGTGGTACACCCACGGCGACGGCTTCACCTGGGAGAGCGACGACCTCGACCGGTCGGCGGGCATCGCCCGCGAGGCCTGGGCGCTGGCGGCCGAGGCGCTGGCGTCCGGTCGCTACCGGCTGGTCGTGCTCGACGAGATCACCTACGCGATCAACTACGGCTGGATCCCTGCCGACGAGGTGTGGGACGCCCTGCGCGGCCGGGCTTCCACCACCAACGTCATCTGCACCGGGCGCAACGCCCCGCCCGCACTGGTGGATCTGGCCGACACGGTCACCGAGATGCGCAACATCAAGCACGCCTACGAGTCGGGCGTCCGGGCGCGACGCGGCATCGACTACTGACCCGTGAGGGTCCCGTGGCCAGGCGTCAGTGGCTAGGCTGATGGCGTCCCCGACCGTCCCGTTCGTCAGGAGTGCACCCATGGATCCGAACAACCTCCAGGAGATCCTCGAGGAAGCGCCGGCCCAGCGGGAGAACCTGCGGCAGTTCATCGACAAGCTCGTCAACCAGGGCTACACCGTGGGGGACGCCGAGGGTCCCGACCCGGCGCTCATCGACCCGGGCGGCCGCGCGGTCGAGACGTGGCGGGAGGACTACCCCTACGACGAGCTGCTGACCCGCGACGCGTACGAGGCCGAGAAGTACCTCCTCCAGGTCGAGCTACTGAAGCTGCAGTACTGGAGCCAGGACAACGACGTCCGCCACATCCTGCTGTTCGAGGGCCGGGACGCCGCGGGCAAGGGTGGCACGATCAAGCGCTTCACCGAGCACCTCAACCCCCGTGCCGCGCGCGTGGTGGCGCTGACCAAGCCGACCACCACCGAGCAGGGGCAGTGGTACTTCCAGCGCTACATCAACCACTTCCCGACGTCGGGCGAGATCGTGATGTTCGACCGGTCCTGGTACAACCGGGCCGGCGTCGAGCGCGTGATGGGCTTCTGCAGCGACGAGCAGTACGAGACCTTCATGCGGCAGGCGCCCGCGTTCGAGCAGATGATCATCGACGAGGGCATCCAGCTGACCAAGTTCTGGTTCTCGGTGACCCAGCGCGAGCAGCGCACCCGGTTCGCGATCCGCCAGATCGACCCCGTGCGCCGCTGGAAGCTGTCGCCGATGGACCTCGAGTCGCTGGACCGGTGGGAGGACTACACCTCCGCCAAGGAGGCGATGTTCGAGCGCACCGACACCGACCACGCCCCGTGGATCACGATCCGCTCGAACGACAAGAAGCGCGCGCGCCTCAACGCGATGCGCGCGTTCCTGAGCAAGTTCGACTACGACGGGCGCGACGACTCGGTCGTGTATGAACCCGACCCCAACATCGTGGGCCGCGGCCGCGACACGGTCGGCGACTGATCACCTCCGTCACTCCCGGCGCGGGGGCGGACCCACCCAGTACCAGAGCCACGCCCCGCCGAGCAGGCCGATCGCGCCCACGGTGAGGGCGGCGGCCGACAGGGACGCCACCGCGGCCAGCCCGCTGACGAGCAGCGGCCCCGCGGCCTGACCCAGCCCGGTGACGAGTCGCCACCCGGCGAGGAACTGGTGGCGGCCGACCGCGGGGGAGGCGTCCGAGCCCAGGGTGAGGACGATGCCCGAGCTGATGCCGTTGCCGACGCCCAGGCCCAGCGCGATCGCGGTCAGGCCGGCTGCCGTCGCGGTGAGGGGCAGCAGGCCGAAGGCGGCGCCCATGATCACCATCGCGGGGACGGCCACGGCCCGGCGGCCGAGCCGGTCCATCATCGAGCCGCCGAGGTAGAACAGGGTCAGGTCGATCGCCGAGGACGCCGCGAAGATCAGGCTCGTCTCGGCCGGCCCGAGGCCGATCTCGGCGGCCCAGAGGGGGAGCAGGGCGTCTCGCGTGGCGCGCACGAGCATGAGGGCGGCGGCGCCGATCCCGACCGTCAGCAGGGTGCGGGTGTGCGCGCGCAGCACGGACGCCATCCTGGTCGGTTCGCCGCTGTCGTGGTGTTCGGGCTCGGGGAGGTCGGGGAGCAGCGCGCTCGTGGCGGCGGCCGCCAGCGAGGTGATGATCGCCAGCCAGTAGGCGGCCCGCAGGTCGAACACGGTGACGACGGCGGCGCCGGCCAGGGGGCCGAGCAACGCGCCCACGCGGAAGACGCCGCCGAGGGTCGACAGGGCGCGGGCCCGGAACCGGAAGGGGATGAACTCGGTCAGGAAGGACTGGCGTCCGATGATGAGGACCGCGCCCGACAGGCCCATGACGAGCACCGCGGCGGCGAGCACCCACAGGTGGGTGGCGAAGCCGGCGACGGCCATGCACGCGGCGTCCAGGATGAGCGAGCCGACGATGGCGCGCCGCTCGCCCACCCGCTGGGTGAGCGCGCCCGCCGGCAGTGCGCCGAGCAGGCCGCCGATGCCGAGCAGGGCCACGACGAACGCCGCCTGGGCGGTGGTGGCGCCGAGGTCGTGCGCGGTGAGCGCGATGAGGGGCGTGACCGCCCCGAACCCGATGAACGACAGGGTCGTGGGCAGGTAGACCGAGATCGCGAGCCGGCGCCACTGCTTGCCGGAGAGCGATTCGTCGGTCACGTCGCCAGAACCTACACCCGGGCCCTTGGGAGGGGAGGGGGTGACCGCTACGCTCATGGTTGAAAGAGCAACTAGTGGGGGAGCTGGTGATGGAGAGGAAGAAGGTGGCGTCGAGCGATCGCGCCGCGCGCGTGGCCGCGATGCAGGCCGAGCAGGCGCGCAAGGAGCGCCGGTGGCGGATCGGGATCGCGGCCGCCGCCGCCATCCCCGTGGTGGCGCTCGTCGTCGCCCTCGTCCTGCCCCTGGCGATGGGGATGCGCTCGAACGAGACGCCGGTGGCGTCGGGCCCGATCGAGGGCGTCCAGACGTTCAGCGGGCTGACCGCGAACCACGTCTCGACCGCCGTCCAGTACGCGCAGCACCCGCCCGTCGGCGGCGACCACACCGGCTACTGGCAGAACTGCGGCATCTACGACGAGCCGATCGACCCCATCGAGCCGGCGGTGCACTCGCTGGAGCACGGTGCGGTGTGGATCACCTACGACCCCTCCCTGTCCTCGGATGAGGTCGGAACACTGCGCGCGCTGGCGCGCAACAAGCCCTACGCGATGCTGAGCCCCATGGAGGGCCTGCCCGCACCGATCGTCGCCAGCGCGTGGGGCCTGCAGATCACGGCCGAGTCGGCCTCCGACGAGCGCCTGCCGAGCTTCCTGGCCACGTACATGCAGGGCCCGCAGACGCCCGAGCGCGGGGCGTCCTGCTTCGGTGGCGTCGGGACGCCGAGCCGATGACCCGCCGCTACGTCCTCGTCGCGGCCGTGGTGGCTGCGGTCGCGCTCGCTGCCGCGTCCTTCCTGTTCGGACGCCTCAGCGTCGGCGAGTCCGCCACCCGGCCCACCGCCGTGGACGTGGGGTTCGCCCGCGACATGGCCGTCCACCACCAGCAGGCCGTGCTGATGTCGGAACTGCTGCGCGAGCGGGGGAGCGACGCCGAACTGAAGGCCATCGCCGTCGACATGGTGCTGACCCAGACCAACCAGGTCGGCCAGATGCAGGGCTGGCTGGCCCTGTGGGGCGAGCCGTTCGCCACCGACGAGCCGCCGATGCGCTGGATGGGTGGGTCGCACGCCCACCACGCGGCTGATGCGCCCATGACCGGGATGGCGACGCAGGAGCAGCTGAACTCGCTGGAGGGGGCGTCCGGCGTCGACGCCGAGCGGACCTACCTCGAGCTGATGATCCCGCACCACCAGGGCGGCGTCGAGATGGCCCAGCACGCCGTCGACCACGCCTCGCTCCCGGCCGTGCGTGAGCTCGCCCAGTCGATGCTGCAGGCGCAGGCGACCGAGCTGGAGACCCTGCAGAAGTTCCTCGACGCCCGGACGCCCTAGACTTGTCCGTCGAGCCCCCGTAGCTCAATGGATAGAGCACCGGCCTTCTAATCCGATGGTTGCCCGTTCGAGTCGGGCCGGGGGCGCTCATCCCCTAGTCAGAGCCATATCGGTTTCGGCGAGGAGGCCCGAAAAGGGCCCCCGTACCGACTTTGGTACCGACTTTGAGTTTTCGGCGACATCGAAACGCCTAGAGAAACGGCGCGATGTCGCTCTTGTTGCCGAGGGGATCGCGCCCCAAGTAGACACTCATGGTCATGGAGGCATCTGAGTGCCCGAGCTGGTCGGCGATTACGGCCACCGGCACGCCGGCCTCGGACAACAGGGTGGCCACGGTTCTGCGGAAGGTGTGGGGGATCGCCCAGGTGAAGCCCGCGCCGTCCAGGACATCACGCGTCCACTTGCCGAGGTTGCTGTCACCGGGCGGGACGTTGTTCGGCCCATACTTGCGCAGGCCGTTCGGCAGCACGTGCTCCTGAGGGAAGCCAAGGGAGAACACGTAGGGATCCGGGTGCTCCCACCCGAGCATCACGTCTCGGCGGTGGCGCAACCGATCGACCAACCACTGCGGAAGGGTGTTCATGCGGTCGGAGCAGGTCGTCTTCGTCCCGCGGATGCGGACCCGTCCGGCGTCCAGATCGACGTCCTCCCACAAGAGCAGGCGCGCCTCGTTGATCCGCGCACCGGTCCCCGCCATGAGGGCTATCAGGTCTGCGGTGGCAGCCCACTTGCATTGGGTGCGGGGATTGGTCGCGGTTCGCGCCAAGGAGTCGGCATGCTCGAGCACCTTGGCGCGTTCGGCCCTGGTGAAGGCGCGTTTCCTGTTCCTCACCGACTGAAGCGCCCTAGGTTTCGTGCCGCTCTTATACGGGTTGCGGCTCTCGGGTGAGGGTCGCGTAGTGGGCTGCCTCGTACTCGGCGGGGCCACGTAGCCGAGGGTACTGTGCAGGCGCCGGTTGTTGTACCAGTCGACCCATCCCGACGTCGCGAACTCGACGTCGACGATGGTCCGGTAGGGGTCGGCGTGGAACACGGTGGTGCGGATGCACTCGGTCTTGTAGAGGCCGATCACGCACTCCATGAGCGCGTTGTCGTACGCGTCGCCCACCGACCCGATCGAGGGCCGGACACCCTCGAGGTCGAGGTGTTCGGTGAACCGGATCGACGTGTACTGACTGCCGGCGTCGGCGTGGCCGATCAACTCCCCGGCCACGATCGGGTGCCCGTCGCGGTGGCGCTGCCACAACGCCATCCGCAGGGGGATCATCACAAGGTCGGTGTCCTTGCAGGTCGACGCATGCCAGCCCACGATCCGTTGGGCGAACACGTCGACGATGAACGCCACATACGTCCACCCGACCCACGTGCGGACGTAGACATCCCACGCGAGTCAGGTGTCAAGCGGCGACAGGTTGCGGGGTTGGTGATGGCTGCGCCCAAGCGGCGTCATCGTCCCAAGGCTCGTGTTTCTGTAGGCACCACCACAGTCGGCCGAGGAGCTTGTTGGCGAGGTTGCGTAGGGCTGCGTTGTGGTGGTCACCTGCGGCGCGCCGCCGGTCGTAGTGCGCTCTGGCCCCCGGTGATCTGGTCAAGGTCGCGAACGCCCACCAGTGGCAGGCGTCACCGAGACGCTTGTTCCTGATCCTTCGGGCCTTGACGTAGTGCGACCGTCCCGAGGCACGAGTGATGGGCGCGGTGCCGGCGAACGCGCGCAGACCGGCCGCGGTCCTGAATCGGGTCGGGTCGTCGCCGACTTCGGCGAGCACCCTGGCCGCCAGCACCGGTCCAAGACCCGGCACGGACCGCAGGATCGGCGCCAGCTCGTGAGCATCGAAAGCGACGGCCATCTCGGCCTCGAGCTGGTCGACGGCGTCGCGCATCGCGACGATGATCCGCAACTGGCCCTCGACGGTGACACCGAGCGCCCGTTCGACCGGCTCGGGCTGCCGCAGCGCTGGCGTCTTCAGGTCAGCCAGGATCTGCTCGACCAGGGCCGGGTCGTTGCGTCGGCCGCAGCGATGCAGCAGCGCCTCGACACGACGACGGGTCAACCGCTGCCCTGCAGCCGGTGTGGGTGCCGCGGCCAGGATCGTGGTGGCGGCATGCTGCTGCATCTTGGGGAACGCCTTGACCGCCTGGGGGTAGAACTCCAGCAGCACTGCGCGCAGCCGACTGATGGTCTGGTGCAGTGCCCAGATCGCCTCCTGATGCTGGCGCGCCAGCGCCTTCACGGCGAGCCCCTGGTCGCTGATCGACGGCAACGGCCGATGGATGTGCAGGTCGGTGCGCAGCACATTCGCCAGCGTGGTGGCGTCGGCCGGGTCCGACTTGGCTCCCGCCTGCCCATGCCGCTCGCGATAGCGGGCCAGCGCCTTGGGATTGATCGGATAGACCGTGAAGCCAGCCGCCGCCAAAGCGGTGACGAACAGGTTCTTGTCGGTCTCGATCGCCACCGGTGTCAGTTCCGGGCTGCCGCCGTGCTCGGCGATCAACGCCAACAACGCGGTGAACCCAGGCAGATCGGCGCTCACCCGCTTCCTAGCCATGACCATGCCGCCTTCGTCGACCAGCGCAACGTCGTGATGGGCCTCAGCCCAGTCGATTCCGCACGTCAGTGCTGCACTTGCCATCTGAATCCCTTCGCATCGGAGTGAGCAGAGCGAGCGTCCAGGTCGTGCGGCGCCCTAATGGCAGCGCTCGTCGGCGCGACATCTCACAAGCCGTTCACGAGCCCAGGAACCGGCAGGGTCACCGTCTACGTTGAGACCTCGGCGAAGTCGGTTGCATCAATGCAGTGATCACCTCACGGCAGCTCACCCACAGACTGCGGCTGGATCGGTCAAATCTCAGTGAGCCCTGCCGGATCCCTCTGGACGTGTCGGAACGGGGGTCCGACCTTCCCATTAGGTGAAGTCCGTGACCCAGGTGTGATCGGGCCGCGGGGCGGTGAAGTCCCGGTTCAGCAGGTCACCGGCACGGACCCCGTCCTTGGCGGGGATCGTCGTGCGGATGCCCTTCGCCCTCGTGATGCCCGACAGCCCGAGCGCCCGCATGGCGCGGTCTACGGCGCCCCAGGACGCGTCCGGGAGTGCGGTGCGGCGA
>NZ_JACJFX010000039.1:0-15026 GCF_014164675.1 Propioniciclava sp. MC1683
ATCACCCACGTCTGGTTCGGGGCCTCAGCGGTGAAGTCGCGGTTGAGCAGGTCACCGGCCCGCCGGCCGTCCGCGGCCGGGATCGTGGTCCGGATCCCCTTGGCCCGGCGGACACCGGCCAGACCCAGGGCCCGCATCGCCCGGTCCACCGACCCCGGCGACGTGCCGGGCAGGCGACGCCGGACCAGGGCGGTCATCTTCCGGCGTCCGTACAACCCCTCCGGCGCCAGCCGACGCCGGCCCTGATCATCCACCGTCCAGGCCAGGTCACGGACCGTGTCGAGGACCACCGCGTCGCTGACCGTCCGCGCCGCGACCCGCCGGCCGGGCTGCTTCCACGCCCGGTAGGAACGCACGGCGACCTGACAGCCCTGCTCGGACAGGACCCTGCAGACCGACTCGACCGTGTGCCCCAGACTGCGCATCTCGTCAACGAAGGCGACGATCAACGACTGCGGGGGTCGAGTTCCCCCGCGAAGAAAATCGAGGCCCGACGCAGGATCTCGTTGTCCTCCTCCAACCGGCGCACCCTGGCCCTCAACTCCTTGATCTGGTCCAGCTCCTCACTCGTGACACCGTGGCGTTGACCACCATCGACCTGCGCCTGGACCACCCACCGGCGCACCGACTCCTTCCCCACCCCCTCCCGGCGGGCCACGGCTTCGGCCGCAGCCGTCAACGACGGGTACTCCGCCAGATGGTCAAGCACCAGCCGCACGCAGCGCTCCTTGACCTTCGCATCGATCCTCTTCGGCATGAACAACATCCTTCCAACTCACAAGGATGCGGCAGAGAACCTAGGGCGCTTCAAGGGTCGTGACTTCGCTGTCATGCCCAGAGTCGGACGTCTGCGTTGGCGGCGGATTGCGAACAGACCGATTGTGGACGCCCCCCGTCCCGATAGGCGGCACCTCGCGGTCAATCGAACGTTCCGGACCATCGCCAGATCGGGGCTTGGCGACTCACGGACGCCGGGCCTCGCACCATCCTCGCTCCGGCCTGGTCGATGGGGACCCCACGGGCCGTCCGCGCGTCAACCTCGCGCGACTCGCGTTCTCGGCGAGTGCGAAGATTGGAGCGTGGGAAGGGCTATGGCGCGCAAGAAGAGAATGCGAGGGCGACAAGCCGGCCCGGCAGACCGCCGACATCTACCGCCAGCACCTACAACGGATCTTCCTGCTCGACCCGATCGAGGCGTGGACGCCGGCGTTCGCCCCGCTGAAGCGACTCACCCACTCCCCCAAGCACCACCTGGTTGACCCCGCCCTGGCCGCCCGCCTCGTCGGCGTCGGCAAGACAGGACTCCTCCGAGGACAAGGAAACCGCGTCCACGCAGCCACCGGCACCTGGCTCGGGGCACTGTTCGAGTCATTGGCCGCCCAATCGGTTCGCGTCTACGCCGAAGCAGCCGACGCCCACGTCGGACACCTACGCACCAAGAACACCGACCACGAAATCGACCTCATCGTCGAAACGGCCGACCGCTCCACCGTTGGGATCGAGGTCAAACTCACCGACACCATCAGACCCGCCGACGTCGAGCACCTGAACTGGCTTGGCGAACAACTCGGCGACCGCCTCGTCGACCGCATGATCATCTACACCGGCAAACACGCCTACCGCCGCCCCGACGGCATCGCCGTCGTCCCCCTCGCACTCCTCGGACCCTGAATCACCCGGCACACTGAACCGCATCACCCAAACCGGTTCCCGGCCTTGATCCATCCCCGGTTGCTGGGCCGTGGTGGCCGGCACCGGGGTGGACCAGGGAAGATCAACTGAGGAAGATGGCCGCGGAAATTAATGGCCCCCTGACAAGGTCTTTTGACGGGCCTTCGCCATGTCGTCACCCCTTTGTCGTGGGGAATGCGTGGGGAATAGCTCAGCACCCGAGACCCGCGCGGGGCTCGCGTCCAAGGCTGTGCCTCAGCGGCATCCAGACGTCACCGCCGCGAGTTTGGTTGATTGCAGGCCTGCCACCCAGTCGATGGTCGGGCCGCAGAACACCCGAGCGGCGTTTCTCGCACTGCATCGCGGCCTCCCGTCATGGGCCCAGACAAGCCAGTCACCGCCATAACGGGTGGCGACTGCAACCGGTGGACAGCCATGGACACCTCGGCGTCTCTTCGAGTGACTCAGAGCTGGTCGAGCAACTCGGCCACTGACGAGACGACCTGGTCCGGGCGGAAGGGATACGTCTCCACGTCAGCCATGGTCGTCAGGCCGCTGAGCACCAGCACCGTGTGCAGCCCGGCCTCCATGCCGGCCACGATGTCGGTGTCCATGCGGTCTCCGATCATCGCGGTGGTTTCAGAGTGGGCGGCGATGCGGTTCATTGCGGACCGGAACATCATGGGGTTGGGCTTGCCGACCACGTAGGGCTTGCGTTTCGTGGCCTCGGTGATCATGGCTGCCACGGCTCCGGTTGCGGCGACGACGCCGTCGGCCGACGGCCCCGTGGCGTCGGGGTTGGTGACGATGTAGCGCGCTCCCGCCATCACCAGTCGGATGGCTCTGGTGATCGCCTCGAACGAGTAGTTGCGTGTCTCTCCGAGTACGACGTAGTCGGGGTCGACGTCGGTGAGGACGAAGCCGGCGTCGTGGAGGGCGGTGGTGAGTCCGGCCTCCCCGATGACGTAGGCGGTCTTCTTGCCGGGTTGGCCGGCCAGGAAGGCAGCGGTCGCCATCGCGGAGGTCCACAGGTTTTCCTCCGGGACGTGCAATCCCGCGCGCTCGAGCCGTGCCGCCAGGTCTCGCGGCGTCCACGTGGAGTTGTTGGTGAGCACCAGGAATCGCCGCGACGTCGCGATCCAGCTGTCGATCAGCTCGACGGCTCCGGGCAGGGCGCGGTCCTCGTGGACCAGCACTCCGTCCATGTCCGTGAGCCAGCACTCGATGTCGTGCGGGGTTCGCGCGGGGCGGGTCATGGCGTCACCGCGCCCAGCCCGTAAGCCTGGTGTACGAGCACGATGGGATGCACAGTGCGCACACCGGTGGAGTTCTCGATCTGCCAGCGGCAGGTCTCGGTGTCGCAGGCCGCGAGGCCCTGCTCGGTCTGTTTCACCATGTCGAACAGTGGCTTGCCGACGGCTTGGGCGATGTCGTACTTCTCCTTCTTGAGGCCGTAGGTACCCGCGATGCCGCAGCAGGTGGCGTTGCTGTCGACCACCTCGAGGCCGGGGATCAGCCGCAGCAGGTCGAACGCAGGCGTCCCCATGCCCTGGCTCTTCAGCTGGCAGGGGGCGTGGTAGGGCAGCCGCTGCTTGATCGGCTCGAAGTCGGTGGGCAGCTCGCCCGCCTCGTGCAGCTCCATGAGGAACTCCGAGATCTCCCGGATCCGCGTGCCGACGTCGGCCAGTTCGGTGTCGTGTAGGCCGAGGATCTCGTGGGCCTCGTGCTTGAGCATGCCGGTGCAGCTGCCGGCGGTGCTGACGATGGTGAGGTCGGTTCCGGCGGAGCGCAGCGCCTTCACCAGTGCGCGCACCGACTTCGTCGCCTGTTCGAACAGGCCGTTGCTCTGCTCGGCGAGGCCGCAGCAACCCTGGGGGGGCACGAGCACCTCGTAGCCAAGGTGTTCGAGCACTTCGATGGCCTTCTTCGCGGCGTCCACCTCGAAGTAGCCGCCGGCGCAGCCGTGGAAGTAGACCAACGCTCCGCGGGTGGGTGCCTTGGCCGGGGCGGGCCGCTTCTTCAGCCAGGTGTGCAACGACTGGGTGCGCGCGGTGGGCATGGGGGCGCCGCGGTGGACGCCGACGACTTTCTCCATGGCGAAGCGGGCCAGCTTGTTGTCGAGCACGGCGTTGGCGAGGGGGGCGACCGGCGTCATCGCCTGGCCCATGAGGACGGTCTGGGTGATGATCCGGTCCCGGATCGGGACGCCGTGTTCGGCCTTCATGACGGCCCGGGCCAGCGAGTTGAGCTCGGCCACGTTGACGCCTTGGGGGCAGACGACGCTGCAGGTGCCGCAGCTGGAGCAGTAGTCGACGGAGTGGTCGACGGAGTCCCCGTCGCGGAACCGTTCGGCCTGGGGGCCGACGAACTTCGGCCCCGAGAACAGCGGTGTCACCGCCGCCACCGGGCAGCTGGTCTCGCAGATCGTGCACTTGACGCACTGGTCGAGGCTCATGCGGTTGAGCTCGTTGTTGAGCCGCTCGCGCAGGTGCTGGGCCCGCTCGGCCCTGGACTTCTCGCTCATCGTGTTCCTCCGGTGATGTGGTCGGCGGCCCGGACGGCCGTGGCGACGGCGATCCCGTCTCCCGACTTCTCGCGCCAGCGCTCGGCGCCGGCGATGAGGCCGCCGGCCACGTACAGGTTGGGGTGGACGGCCGCACCGGCGGCGTCCACGGGTCGGCCGGCGGCGTCGGTGCGGACGCCGACGGCGAAGAGGGGGTGGGGCCCCCAGTAGGTGGCCGGGATCAGCGGCCCCGCGTCGGTGGCGGTCAGGGGCAGTCCGAACACCGGTTCCGAGATCGCACCGAAGGAATCCACCTCGAGTGCACCGCTCTCGAACCCGCCCGGGGCGTACACGAACGCGTCGGCCCGGAGCTGGCGCGGGCCGCCGGCGGCGGCGAGGGTGACGGACGCCACGGCGTCCGCCTCCAGGGTGCGGCCGACGATCCGGCTGCCGGTGATGATCCGGACGCCGGCGGCGCGCACCAGCGCGAGCAGCGCCTCGTACAGCCTCAGTCCCGGCACGGAGGGGGGCGGGAGTGGAATCTCGCACACGTCGCGTCCGACCACCTCGGCGACCTGGCGCCACACCCCGCTGCGGCGCACGCCCAGCAAGGCGGGCAGGGCCACGACGTCGCCGGGACCGGCAGCGGCGGCGACCGCGCGGGCGAACCGGGCCGCGAAGGCCTCCTCGTCGAGGGCGCGGGCGTAGGTGAGGGGGCTGGGGTCGGCCTCCCCCGGGCGGGCGGGCAGGTCGACCCACGCCGCACTCGCCGCGAGCGCTCCGCCGTCGGGGGCGGTGCTGCGGGCCAGGTTGCCGGCCACCAGGTCGGCGGGGAAGTCCTTCAGCTGCCGGACGCCGACGACCGCGTAGCTGCGGCCCCCGATCGCATCCCCGGCCACCATCGAGGGCTGCGCCAGGGCTGTGGGCCGCAGGGCGCCGACCGCCGTGGGCAGGTGGAGGTTGCGGGCGGGGTCGCCCACGAGCAGTTCGGGGCCGAGGGCCCCGGCCAGCCATGCGGCGGCCGCACCGACGGCGTCCGCACCTATCGACGCGTACGGGTGGTCGGACGCCACGGCGGCGACGGCTTCCAGGGGGCGCTCGACCCGCTCGGGCGTGTAGCCGAGGATGTCGAGGGTGCCCTGGGACAGCTGCAGGCCGCCGGGGCCCTTGGTGACGAGCATGACCGACCGGCCGCTGCGGGCGAGCCGCAGGGCTGCGGTCAGGCCGGCGAGCCCGGCGCCGATGACGACGACGTCGCTCATCGCACGACCTCCTGTTCGGGGTGGGGCAGGTGCTCGACGTCGAGGGTGCCTGCGAAGATCCAGTGGTCCAGCGCGGTCTGCCGCACCTGTGGCCCGTAGAGGATGGGCCACAGCCCGATCCACCGGTGTTTGAGGAAGAGTCGCAGCAGCCCGGTCGCGCGTTCGGCGTCCGCGACCTGCTCGGAGCAGGCGATCCCGGCCGCCCGCGCGGCGCAGAAACCGCCCTGGCACGGGCCCATCCCGAGACGGAGCTGGCGACGCAGGTCGTCCAGGGTCGCGTTGGGTTGCGCGTGGAGGGCGTCGACGAGCATCGAGCGGCTCATCAGCTCGCACTCGCAGACGATCGGGTCGTCGAGCCGGTCCGCCTCACGCTCCTCGAGCCGGTGGGTCACGGCGTACAGTCGCCGGTCCTCGCTACCCGGGATCACCTCGTCGGCGGTCCGGCAGGGGCGGTTCTCGCCGAGCTGGTCGCCCATGGCATCGACGATGTGTTCCGCCATGAGGCGGTAGGTGGTCAGTTTGCCGCCGCCGATGGTGAGCATGCCCGACAGCCCGTCGCGCTCGGAATGGTCGATGACCGCCATGCCGCGGCTCATGTTCCGGGTGTCGTGGGCGGCGACTCGGTCGTCCTTGATCAGGGGCCGCGAGCCCGACCAGGCGTGCAGCGCACGCGCCGTCCGGAAGCCGGGGATCATCGCCTCGCCGGCGTCCAGCATCTGCTGGACCTCGTCGCGTGGGATCGGCAGGTGGTCCGGGTCGGACTCGTGGATGTCGGTGGTGCCGATGATCGACACCGTGTGCACCGGTACGAGGATGTCGCCGTCGGTGGGGTAGACGCAGCGATTGATGACCGTGTTCACGATCCGGTGGTTCATCGCGATCATGATGCCGCGGCCCGCCACCACCTCCACCTCGCGGGCGCCGGCCATCGCCGCGATCTGGCCCGCCCAGGGACCGGCGCAGTTCAGCACGAACGAGCACTCGATGCGGACGTCCTCGCCGCCCTTCTCGTCGCGGCACAGCACGGCCGACACCCGGCCGCCCTCGCGCTCGATGCGGGTGACGCGGTGGTAGGTGAGCACCTTGGCCCCGTGGGACATGGCCGAACGCGCCGCCCCCCAGACCAGCTGCCAGCCGTCGACCGAACCGTCAGCCACCTCGATGGCCCGCTGGATGCCCGGATGGAGCCGCGGCTCGCGGCGGAGCGCCTCGGCCACGCTGATCTCTGTCGCGGGGACGCCGGTCTTCGCAGCGCCGGCCAGGAACTGGTCGGCGTAGGACGGGTCGTCCCCGGGCAGCGTCACGAAGAAGCCACCGGTGTCCTCGACCGCCGCAGACTGGATGCGACGCAGGATCGCGTTCTCCTCGGCGCACTCGGTCGCCGACTGGGGATCGCTCACCACGTAGCGGCCACCGGAGTGCAGCAGTCCGTGGAATCTGCCGGTGGTGCCCTGTCCCAGGTCCACCCGCTCCACCAGAACCGCGCGGTAGCCACGCAGCGCGGCGTCGCGCACGACGCCCAGCCCGGTCGATCCGCCGCCGATCACGACGACGTCCGTCTCAAGACGTTTCACGGTGTTCCTCCTGGGTTGCTTGCTGCCCCCCACCCTGTCCCTGCCCGGATCCGGTGGGCAACCGGAATTCGGTCGCTCCTGCGGCGCACGGTGCCCCGATCCCCGGCCTATTCAAGGCTCCCCCCCAAGCCCCCACCGGGTTACGTTCATGTCACCCACAGCGGACCGAGCCGGAAGGAGGAGAGATGAATCGAGCGGTCACCATCCTGAGCCAGTTGGAGTCGTCCGACTCCACCACGCGGGAGGAGCTGGCGCGGCGCTGCGGCGTCGGGGTCCGCACCATCGCGTCCGAGATCGCCCACCTCAACAAGGCCCTCGAGGGTGCCGCCTCCATCCGCCTGGCCGATGGACGTTACCGCCTGCTCATCGTGGACGCCGGGGCCTACGGACGCGGACGTGAGCGCCTGGCGACGGTGCGCGAGTCGTTCAACGATCCGCAGTGGCGGGCGGCGTGGATCCTCGCCCGCCTGCTGCGCAGCGAGGTGCCGGTCCGCACGGAGGACCTCGCCCTCGAGATGCGGCTCGGCCGCACCAGCGTGGTGGCCGACGTCGCGGACGTCCGCACGCTGCTCTCCCCCTTCGGGGTGACCATCGAAGGACGCACCCGCGTCGGCCTGCAGCTGGCCGGGCCCGAGGCGGGCATCCGGCTGGCGGTCCTCGACCACGCCTACGCGGCGGCCTACCGGGACTACCCGCTCGGCGACGACCTGCAGGCTGCGGTCGAGGAGGTCCTCGCGGCGTACCGGCTGGGCAGCGAGAGCCGTGCGCTCGTGCTGCGCTGGGTCACCGTCGTGCTCGACCGGCACCTCACCGGCCACGACCTCGGCGCCCTGCCCGCCACCTACCACGACCTGCTCGACACGCCCGCCCACGACCTGGCCCGCGCCCTGGCCGCCCGCCTCGAACCACTGCTCGGCGAACGGCTCCCCGACGAGGAGGTGTTGTTCCTGGCCCTTTCCGCCGCGGGTCTGCGGATGGTCGTGGACGACGGACCCACCGGTGTCTGGCCGACGGCGGCGGCCGCGGGCGAACTCGTGGGGCGCATCCTGGAGCGCATCACCGACGAGATGGACGTGCGCCTGGCGCCGTCGGAACTCACCCAGGAGTTCAGCCAGCACCTCACCTTCCTACTCAACCGGATGCGTTTCGGGCTGCGCCTCGCACCCGACACGCAGGGCGGACGCCTCCGGGACGAGTACCCCGCGGCATCGCGGATGGCGACGATCGCCGGGGACGTGATCGAGCGCGAGACCGGGCTGGCCGTCGAGGCCGGCGAACTCTCGCTGCTCACCACCTACTTCCAGGTGTTCCTGGCCGAGCATGCGTCCAAGGGCAGCCGCGACCTGGTCGTCACGATCGTGTCGGGGCGGGGCCCGGCGACGGCCCGCCTGGTGCGGGCCAACCTGGAGTCGGTCCTGCCGGCGGGCACCCGCTACAGCATCGTGCCGGACGCCGCCCCCGGCGACCTGGACGACAGTGACCTCGTCGTCACCACCCCGGGGACCCGCGCCGCGACGCGGCGTCCGACGCTGGAACTGGGCGAGGTCTTCGACCGTCAGGCCGTCCTCCGCCGGCTGCACGCGCTCCGCGTGCCGGCGCACGGACCGCTGTCCCACGGGGCGTCGGCCGGGTCGTTCCTGGCGGCCCTGCTGGATGAGGGCCGGTTCGTGCGGTTGCCCGCGGGCTGCGACTACCGGGAGGGCACCCAGCGTTTGGTCGCGCGCCTGACCGAGCGAGGCCTGGTGGGTGCGGAGTTCGCCGCCGCGATCGCCGCCCGCGAGGACCGCGCCACCATGCAGCTCGATGACCAGATCGGATTCCCCCACGCCACCGACCCGACGATCGCCAGCCCCGTGTGTGCCCTCGGGGTGGTCCCACGGTCCGACGGGGAGGCCGGTGTCCGGGTCATCGTGTGCCTCGCCGTTCCCGCGAAGCTCGCCTACGACGACACCCTGCTGATCCGTGTCTACGACGAAGTGATCCGCCTGGGCGCCAACCGGCCGGCCCTCGCCAAGCTCTCGAGACTCACCAGCTACGAGCAGTTCTTCTACTTCATGGAGAACCTCGCCACCGGTCCCACCACCTGAGGAGCAACATGTTCTGGACCTTCCTGATCGGCTTCGCCGTGCTCTACCTCACCCAAACGGTGCTGGGGCTGAGGCAGTCGAAGAACTTCGCCGACACGTTCACCGCGATGCGCCGCCGCGGCAAGGTCGCTCTCGGCAAGAAGCAGGGCCTGCTCGTGGCCGGCGCGCTGGTGCTGTTCCTGCTCGACGACGCCGGCCACATCGTCGAGGGCCGCAAGCTCTCCGGCGTCACCGTGCTCTCGCGGTTCAAGACGTTCGACGTCTACAACGGCCTGCAGTTGGCCGACCTCGCCCCCGAGGGCGACCGCCGCTTCAGCAAGCCGCTCCGTGGCGCCGTCGCCAACGCCCGCGACAACTACCGCACCGTCCTGGCCGGCGGGAAGCCGCTGGACCCACCCGGACCCTTCGCCCAGGTCGGCCTCCGGCTCGGACGCCTCTTCGGACGCCGCCCCGCCACCGCGGCCTGACCCCCCAACGCCCACGCGTACCACCCGCATTATCGAAAGGAGTTGAATCATGGACATCCTCGTTCACGCCGCTGAATGGTTCGTCGGCCTCTTCCAGGCCGGTGCCACCGTCTTCATCAGCTGGATGGGCAGCATCGTTCCCCTCGTGCTCATGCTGCTGATCGCCATGAACTCGCTGATCCAGCTGATCGGTGAGGACAAGATCAACCGGTTCGCCGGCAAGGCCGCCCACAACCCGGTCAGCCGCTACATGCTGCTGCCCTTCGTCGGCGCCTTCATGCTGGCCAACCCGATGGTCCACTCGCTCGGCCGCTTCCTGCCTGAGCGTTACAAGCCCAGCTACTTCGCGAGCGCCGCCCAGTTCTGCCACACCAGCAACGGCGTATTCCCGCACATCAACCCTGCCGAGCTGTTCATCTGGCTCGGCATCGCCCAGGGAGTCACCACGCTCGGCCTGAGCACGGGCCCCCTGGCCATCCGGTACCTCCTGGTGGGTCTCGTCATGAACTTCGTGGCTGGTTGGGTGACCGACTTCACCACCGCCTATGTCAGCAAGCAGCAGGGTGTCGTGCTGAGCGCCGAACCCCACGTGGAAGGGTGACGCACATGTCCCAGTACCGCACCATCGTGATCGAGCGGGGCAGTGGCGGCTTCGGTGGCCCGCTGACCCTGACGCCCACCGAGCAGAAGAACAAGGTGCTCTACATCGTCGGCGGCGGCATGCGCCCCGACGTGGTGGACCGCATCTGCGAGCTCTCCGGGGCGGAGGCCGTCAACGGCTTCAGCACCAGCATCCCCGACGACGAGGTCTTCGCCGCGGTGATCGACTGCGGCGGCACCCTCCGCTGTGGCCTGTACCCCAAGAAGGGCATCCCGACGATCAACGTCATGCCGACCGGCAAGACGGGCCCTCTGGCGCAGTTCATCAACGAGGACATCTACGTGTCCGCGGTGGGCAACGTCCAGGTGCGACTGGCCGACGAGTCGGAGGCCGTGGCGGCCTCTGAGGCCTCTGCGGCAGCTCCGGCAGCAGCCGCAGGGGCGGCGGCGGCCACCGGCGCCTCGGCGTCCGGGCAGGCTGCCGGCGGCGGAGCCAAGTTCGCGGTCCAAGGCGAGTGGACCACCGACAAGAAGATCAGCCAGACGATCGCCGCGAAGAAGAACAAGTCGATCCTCGAGAAGATCGGCCTCGGCGCCGGCCGCGTCGTGTCCATCTTCTACCAGGCGGCCCGCGACGCCGTGCAGACGATGCTCAGCACCGTCATCCCATTCATGGGCTTCGTCGCCATGCTGATCGGCATCATCCAGGCCTCGGGCTTCGGCACCTGGTTCTCCAACATGTTGACGCCGCTCGCGGGCTCGGGTATCGGACTGATCGTGCTCGGCTTCATCTGCTCGCTGCCGTTCCTGTCGCCGCTGCTTGGCCCCGGCGCCGTCATCGGCCAGATCATCGGCACCCTCATCGGCGTGGAGATCGGCAAGGGCACCATCCACCCGAGCCTCGCCCTGCCCGCGCTGTTCGCCATCAACACCCAGAACGCCGCCGACTTCATCCCCGTCGGACTGGGCCTGGCCGAGGCGGAGACCGAGACGGTCGAGGTCGGCGTCCCGTCGGTCCTCTACTCCCGGTTCCTGACCGGCGTCCCCCGCGTCGCCGTCGCCTGGCTCGCCAGCATCGGCCTCTACTCCTCCTGACCACGAAAGGATCACCCTCATGACCGAGACGTACCGCACCACCGTCACCGCGGCCGGACCGGAGGCCACCGCCTTCATCGGCCAGGGCATGTTCGTCACCTTCGGCGAGGACGCCCCCGACGCCTTGAAGGAGTTCTGCTTCATCATCGACGCCTCGGCGCGGACGACGCAGGACATCGAGGTGGGCCAGGTACTCGTGCTCGACGGCACGAGCTACCCCATCACGGCCGTCGGCGACGTGGCCCGCCAGAACCTCGACGCCCTCGGGCATGTCACGGTGAACGTGGACGGTGCCGACAAGGCCAAGATGCACGGCGCGATCCACGTCCGCGGAGAGCAGATGCCCCAGCTCGACGTCGGCAGCACGATCGCCATCGAGGCGTGATCCACCGCGAGGTGGTCGTGGGTCACGAACTGGGCGTCCACGCCCTCGTGGCCCACGACCTCGCCGAACAGGCCGCCCACTTCGACAGCAGCCTGTTCCTCCGCACCGGGGGCCGGAGCGCGAGCCTGCGCAACGTCGTGGACGTGCTCGCCCTGGGCCTGCGCCACGGTGACCGGGTCTCGATCTGGGCAGACGGACTCGACGAGTCCGAGGCCCTCGAGGCCACCGCCGACATCCTCCAGTCCTCCCCCTGACCACGCGGCCCACCGATCACCCGGCCCGCCGCCACCCACCGAAGGAAGCACCATGACCAACCAAGCCATCGCCGACGGACTGCGGCACGCGAGCGACACCCGCGTGATCGAGGTCGGTCGCGCCATCCTCTCCCGAACCGGCGAGATCCTCGCCCGCTCCCTCGCCCAGCCGGGCCGGCCGCTGTTGATCGTCGCTGACGAGCGCACCTGGGTCGCCGCGGGTGAGGCGGTGGCCGCATCCCTTCAGGCGGCGGGCCTCACCCAGACCGAGCCCCTCGTCTTCCCTGGGACGCCGACCCTGTACGCCGCCTACGAGCACTGCGAGACGATCCGCGAGCGCCTGCGGGAGACCAACGCGCTCGGGGTCGCCGTGGGTGCCGGCACCCTGAACGACCTCGTCAAGCTGGCCTCCGGCGAGCTGGACCAGCCCTACGCGGTGGTCGGTACGGCGGCATCCATGGACGGGTACTCCGGGTTCGGGGCACCCATGAGCCAGGGCGGGGTCAAGATCACGATGCCCTGTCCCGCCCCCGCCGTCGTCCTGTTCGACCTCGACGTCGCCGCCGCCGCTCCCAAGGCCATGGTCGCCTCCGGTTACGGCGACCTCGCGGCCAAGATCCCGGCCGGAGCCGACTGGATCCTGTCCGACGCCATCGGCCTCGACCCGATCGACCCCCTCGCGTGGGACCTCGTGCAGGGAGGGGTTGCGGAGGCGCTCTCCCGGCCGGACGCCCTCGCCGCCGGCGACGCGGACGCCTACGAGGGTCTCGTCGAGGGGCTGCTCCTCTCGGGGCTGGCCATGCAGGTCTACAAGGGCACCCGCCCGGCGTCCGGGGCCGAGCACTACTTCAGCCACCTCTGGGAGCTCGACCACCTGGGGGCAGACCTCGACCCGCCACTCTCCCACGGCTACAAGGTGGCCATCGGCACACTCGCCATGACGGCGTTCTACGAGCGGTTCATGGCCCGAGACCTCGCGGCGATCGACGTGGACGCCGTGGTGGCGGCCTGGCCGACCTGGGACGCCGTCGAGGCCGACATCCGCAGCAAGCTCACCGGCCCGCTCGCCGAGAAGGGCGTCCGGGAGACGCGCGAAAAGTACGTGGACGCCGCCGGGTTGCGGACGCGCGTGCAGACCCTGGTCGACGGCTGGCCGTCGCTGCGTCCCCGCCTCGTCGACCAGTTGATGCCGGCGCGTGACCTGCAGCGCATGCTCGCCGCGGCCGGCACGCCGACACGCCCGGAGGACATCGGCCTCACCCTCGCCGAGCTCAAGGACACGTTCCCCAAGGCGATGTACTACCGCTCGCGCTACACCGTCCTCGACGTGACCCGCGAGATCGGCTGGTTCGACGAGTTGGTGGACGAGGTCTTCGCCCCCGGCGGGCTGTGGACCTGAGCGCGGCACGGATCGAGGAAGCGACAGCCATGCGTCCCGAACGCCTGTACGGCGCCTACGTCTTCGACATGGACGGCACGATCTACCTCGGCGACGAGGTCCTCCCGGGGGTGCGGGAAACCCTCGCGTTCCTGCGGGAGCGCGGCATCCCCCTGCGGTTCCTGTCCAACAACCCCACCAAGGACCCCGAGCAGTACGCAGCCAAACTCGCACGCCTCGGCCTCCCCACCCCAGTGGACGACATCGCCAACACCGTTGTCACCACCGTGCGATGGTTGCGTTCCCACCACCCGGACGCCGTGGTGTTCCCGATCGCGGAGGAGCCCCTCATCCGGGCCCTGCGGGAGGCGGGCGTCCGCCTGAGTGAGGACCCGGCCGAGATCGACATCGTGGTGGCGTCCTACGACCGCACGTTCGACTACCGGAAGCTGCAGATCGCGTTCGACGCCCTGTGGTTCCACAAGCGGGCGATCCTCGTCCAGACCAACCCCGACCGCTACTGCCCCTTCCCCGGCGGACGCGGCGAGCCGGACTGCGCCGCGATCACGGCCGCCATCGAGGCGTGCACCGGCGTCCGCTGCTCAGTGAACCTGGGCAAGCCGGGGGCGATCATGGTCGCAGAGGCGGTGGCCGGCTTGGGAGTCGAGCCCGCCGACGTCCTCATGGTGGGAGACCGCCTGGCCACGGACGTGGCGATGGGCCGGGCCGCCGGCATGGCATCCGTGCTGGTGCTGACCGGCGACAGCACGCCCGAAGAAGCGGAGGCCGCCCCGCCCGAGCAGCGTCCCGACCACATCATCGACACCTTCGACCAACTCGTCCCGGACGCCGTCTGGCGTGCGGCGACGCGGGCAGGCGCCTGATAGCGCTCGACCAGTGAGGCCCGCCGGCCCGGCGACCCGCCTCACTGGTTGCGGCGGGCCAGCAGCTGCTCGCGCAAGATGTCCGCGTGTCCGCAATGCTGGGCCAGCTCACGCAAGACGTGGAGGAGGACCCAGCGAAGCGTGAGACTGCCCCGCCGGTTTCCGGAGAAGACGACATCCCCGGACAGCCCAGCCGACGCAGTGCGCGACAGGCGATGGCGTCGCGGTAGCTGGCCAAGCCCTGACATGCCGCCGGCGGTGCGCTCATGTGATGCGCGCGATGGCCGTGAAGCGTCGATGACCGTCGCTGCGTCGTAGTCTTCGGGAATGGCTGTCGGCAAGACACGCAAGGCCCGCGCGGACCGGCGCCGCAAACGCCGACTGGGCAGCAAGGTCCACGACCTCACCGACTTGCAGTGGGCAGCGTTGAAGGACGCGTGGGCCGGATGCGCGTACTGCGGGGTGACCGACACGCCACTGCAGCGCGACTGCGTCCTGCCGATCTCTCGCGGCGGGCGCTACACCCTCGACAACGTCGTCCCTGCCTGCCGCTCCTGCAACACCAGCAAATGCAATGACGAAGTCACCGGCTGGCTGCGCCGCAAGCGGCTCGACGAACGCACGTTCCTGCTCCGACACCTCGACATTCGCACCACCCTCGTGCAGCAGTCCCTGCGCCGCGGCGCCTGCGCAGTGGTCGCGGAAGTGTCCACACCCATGTCGTGACCGGCACTCCGCCAACGACCGACTTTGAGTTCCTAAGGAAAGTCAAGCTGCCTGAGGGCTCCTAGACTTGGTGGTGGCAGGTCGGGATGTTGGAGCGCTCAGCGACTCCTGAGGCTCCCGGCCTGCCTTGCGTTCGGTGG
>NZ_JACJFX010000040.1:0-25770 GCF_014164675.1 Propioniciclava sp. MC1683
GACACAAGCCCGACACGACAATTCGTGTGCCCACCGTTTTCAGCCGTTCCGGAACCACCGAATCGCGTTGACAAGCATCGATGCTCGCTCAGACCCGCCCGAATGCCCACCAACTGCGGAACTCGGGTCCGTGTGCCCCCGATGATCGGTGACGATCAGATCAGGCGCTGTGACTACGAAGCGTTCTTCGTCCAGGGGCACGGGTTGCTGGCATGTGAGGCGGCGGCCGTCGGTCAGCAGGGCGGCGACCCGCGCTGAGACGAAGTCTTCGAACACTATGTTCATGTCGACCATGAAGGAGGACGTCACCGTCGAGCCGGCCCCGTGTCCGAAGCCGGACGACCTCAGGATGAGGATGGCCAGCTGGGCGGTGTCTGCGTAGTGGTCGTTCAGGCGGTTGGTGAGCGGTGCGGTGGCTGTGAGGTCATCCGGCCGCAGCGCTCCGACTCCCGGGATCATGCGCATGAGGCGCCGCAGGTCCATCGCAGTGTGGAACGGCACCCCTGGCTGGCGGGCCAACGCGTGGGCGGCCGAGGTGACGAGCCGGTTGAGACGAGTGTCGACAGTCCACTCGTCGAACCGGCAGGGAAGAGGCGTGGGTAAACCACCCGAGTGAGCGAGCGCCGGGAGATCGACGCGTCCACGGAGGGCGTCCAGCCGCTCTGCCTGCTCCACATAGGCGCGATCGGGGCCGAGCACCAGCGTCCGCTCCAGCATTCGCGCGTACCACGCGGCCACTGCTTCGGTGAGGGACGCCGAGGCATGGCCCAGTGAGGGGTCGAGGAAGGAGAGACGCCGGGTGCTCCACGTCATGAGGCAAAGAACGTTCTCCACCGGCACCTTGGGGATGACGTGCACGACCAATCCGGGGATGCTGATCGACCCCACGTGGGAGGACGCTGTGAGTCGGAAGCCTGAGCGCGCGGGAGTGATAGACAGGCGAGATCCACTCCCCAGCTGAAGCTGGCGAGCTTGGGCATCCGTCAGCGACACGTCCACCGAACGGTACTCGGGAACGTGGATGGTGACGGGTTCGACGGTCATGTCGGTCCGTTCAGGGCCGTTCTCCGTCGGCTACGCTCACGCCGCTTTCCGTGTTGGCGTGAGGTGACTCACCCGCTGGTTCCCCGTCCTGAGGCGCGGCGCCAAGATTCAGCTGGGATTGGTAGCGGGCGCGTACCGCAGGCCAACTCCACCGTGCCAGCTCTTCGGTGCGTCCCCACAACAACTCCTCCAGCGTCGGGTGGATGTTGTAGGTCCAGATGCGCTCCAAAGCCTCTTCGGACAGGTCCTCCTTCATGAAGTGGCTTGGCCCGATCGCCAAGTGGTCGCCGACCTCGGTTCGCAGCTCAGCATTCACCGCGTCCAGCAGATCGGCGACGGCGGTAGCGCGGCCGTAGCGGTGAAGCCAGCGGCGCAGGAGCCCCTTCATCGTGCCGAGGTGCGGGAAGAAGGGGATGAAGTGGAAGCGTCGACGCAGGGCGGCATCCACCAGGGCCACCGACCTGTCGGCCGTGTTCATGGTCGCGATGAAAAGCAGGTTTCGTGGCAGCTGGAAGCCCTCAGGTCGGTACAGAGTTGCGACCTTCGCGTCCCGGTACTCCAGCAGGAACAGCAGTTCACCCATCACCTTGGGCACGTTCGCCCGATTGAGCTCGTCGATCACCAGGACGTAGGTGTGATCCGGATCGGCGCTGGCTGCCTCCGCGATCCTGGCCAGGGGTCCCGGGCGAAGCTCGTAATGCACCTGACCGCTGGCGAGAGTGGGTCGGAGCCCCTCGAAGAAGTCCTCGTAGGTGCTGGCCGGGTGGAACTGGACGATCGTTGTCCGATCGGCTTCGCCTTCGGCCAGTGCCGTGGCCAAGCGCTTCGCGACGAAGGTCTTGCCCGTGCCGGGCGGCCCGTAGAAGACAACCTGTCCCTTGTCGTCCAGGAGGGCCGCGATCTCCTCGAGGAAGGACCGATCGAGGCTCAATTGCGTGGCGGCGTCGCCGAGGTAGTCCACCTCCGTGGTCGGGATCTCTTCTTCAAGAGGCTCGTCGCCCTCTTCGAACGGCACCGCTCCCCGGAAAGCGAGCAGGTCGTCCCACTCGGCTTCGGACCACGTGTCCGGCTTCTCTCCGAGGCGGACGAGTGTCCACAGCAGCCCCTGGACGTCGAGCCGGTCGCGGGGAGGATTCTCCCAAGTTGGAGCGTCGCGCAGGACCTCGTCGAACAGCAGGTACGCGCGGTGGAGCAGGTGGCCCGGGGTCGAGTCCGGCGGCGCCGCTCCCCACCCGGCCAATCGCCACATGGCACGTGCGGTTTCGATGGTGACCGGGGGGAACTGCTTCTCATCCTTGGCAAGGAGGAGGGTCGATGCGAGGCTCAGGACCGCGCCCGGCGTCGTTCGTCCCGACGGTGCGATCAGCCGCCCGAAGGCATCGACAGCGGGGGCGACATTCTCGGGACGCGCATCGTCCCAGAGTGTGTGCAGCGCGTGAGCGCCGTCGGCGGGATTCTCCCGGACCCAGTCGTTGAGGGGCAGGCGGTTGAAGGTGCTGGTGAGGTTGTTGCTCTTGTGGTTGAGCCCGGCTCTGACCAGATCAGGCCAATCCGGACTGTCCGTGGCTGCCCTGCGGGCTTCGCTGAGCTTCCCGGCGACCTCGAGCTTGTGGCTTCGCTCATGCCGGTCGAAGTCCAACTCGGTGGTCTCCCACAGTCGGCGCGCCCAGGAGAGGAACGCGTTCCACTGTTTCTGAGGCGCAGCCCACAGCCAGTGCAGCGGGTCGCTGCTGGCGTCGTAGTAGCTGTACCCCTCACCCCAGGCCCCCGAGAGTCGTCGCCGGATGGCCATGAGTGCGCGGTCCGCGTCTGAGGTGTCGTCGCCCTCTTGGGCGAAGCGCTCGATGATCAGTCGCTTGTGCGTTGGAGAGACCGTCGACTCGAACACGTCCGGGTAGAGCTCATGCAGCAGACCCCACCGGGCGGCATCTCCCGACGGTGTCGGTGACGCCGCCCAGAAGTCTCGCAGTGCCAGCGGGTCGTTCTGCAGCTCCGCGATCTTCTCGCGTGTTTCCCGCAGCAAGGCCGAGGTGAGCGTGATCAGCGTTGCGAGCTGCACGTCGCGGCGCGTGTTGGCCCACTGGCCGGGGTGCGCGAAGCCTGGGCTCATGGATGCCGCCACTTCAGCAGGCAGAGCTGGCCGGTCGGGGTGCCAGGACAGGATCGCGTTGATGTCGGAGATCTTCTTCTTCCCGGAGATGGCGCCCTCCCAGATCCACCAGAAGAAGGCGACGTGGAGCTCAGCCATGAGCTGGACGGCGTCGGGAGATGCGTCGCTAAGTTGCTCCTGCAGCTTCTGCAGGAAGGTGAGACCCGCCCTCAGGTCGGGCCGTTGGACGAACTTCTCGTCCAGTTCCTCGAGGTTCTCGAGGGTCCAGATTCGCTTCCCCGGAGTCAGGATGGATCCACCCTCGGGAAGGGTCTCCATGAACCATTGGGACGCGAGCGTGTAGATCCGCTGCTTCTCGGCGTCGTTGCCTGCATGAGCTGTCACGGTGCCTCCTGGGAATGAATCATCCCTATCCTGCCCACAAAAGCCTCGATGGTGGGGCTGTACGGATTTCGCGCGGGGTGTCCGTGGAGGGCCTTCGCGGTCACTTCTGGAGGGTGAAGGACGACACCAGCGTCCAACGATCACCAAGGAGATGACATGACCACGCTGACCACGACGCGTTCGAGGAAGACCACCCACCAGCCGACGTCCGATCGCACACCTGCCTGCCGCTGTCCGAGCGCTTCGGACGGGCGACGCAGGCCACCGTGCTCGTCGACCCGCAGCTCACCGCCACCAGGGCGTCCGCGACGGTGCCGGTCCAGGTCGTCGACGTCCCGGCCGACACGCAGACCGACGGCACGCTCGACGTCGCGGTGACCTTCACGGGGAGGGGCGCCACGACGCGCATCGATGAGCGGGCCCACTGGACCGACCGCCACGTCATGTGGCTGGAGGGGACCCGGGGCGGGGAGCGGGGGTGCACGGCCGAGGCGTCGTTCGACGGCGTCCCGGTGCCCGGGGAGCTCGTCTCCTGCAGCATGTCGCGCGTGCGACAGGCCGAGGTGCGGGTCTACCACAACGTGACCTCGTAGGTCGGCTCAGGAGGCGCCATGCCCGGGATCGTCCCGAGCCCATGGCCCCTGACCGGCCGTGGCGCCGAGTTCCGGGCCGTCCTGGCGGCACTGCGGCGGGGGTCGGTCGGGGTGGTGCTGGCCGGTGGGGCGGGCGTGGGCAAGACCAGGCTCGTCCGCGAGGCCGTGGCGCCGCGGCGACTGCCGCCCGGACGTCGCGTCGTGTGGGTCCAGGGCAGCGCCGCCGCCCGGGCGCTCCCGCTGGGGGCGTTCGCCGGGATGGAGGCCGGGCGGTCGGGCGCGTCCGGGACCGCCGCCGACGCCGTCGGCCGGACGCTCAGGGCGCTCGACGCGTC
This sequence comes from Propioniciclava sp. MC1683, assembly GCF_014164675.1. Taxonomy (NCBI): domain Bacteria; kingdom Bacillati; phylum Actinomycetota; class Actinomycetes; order Propionibacteriales; family Propionibacteriaceae; genus Propioniciclava; species Propioniciclava sp. MC1683. The sequence goes on from NZ_JACJFX010000040.1 coordinate 4,467, forward strand.
CGGTCCGGTCCTGCTCGTCGTCGACGACGCGCACCTCCTGGACGAGCTGTCCGCGATCGTCGTGCACCGAATGGTGACGCGCGGGCTCGCGCCCGCGGTGGTCACGATCCGCACCGGCGAGGACGCCCCCGACCTCGTCACCGCGTTGTGGAAGGACGAGCACCTGCCGCGCCTCGACCTGGAACCGCTCGGCCGGGACGACGCCGCCGCGCTGGTCGCCCAGGTGCTCGGCGGGCGCGTCGAGGCCGCGTCCGCGCACCGGCTGTGGACGCTCACCGGCGGCAGCCCGCTGTTCCTGCGGCACCTCCTCGCCGGGGAGGTGGACGCCGGCCGCTTCAAGGCGTCCTCGGGAACGTGGCGCTGGGTCGCCGAACCCGTCCTCACCCCGGAGTTGGCCGCGCTGGTGCGCGACCAGATGGGGGCGCTGGACCCGGGCGTCCGGGATGTCGTGGACCTGGTCGCGCTGGGCGAGCCGCTGGCGGTCGGGACGCTGGTCGCGCTCAGCGCGCCGGACGCCGTCGAGGCAGCCGAGGCCCGCGGGCTGGTGCGCGTCGAGTCCGCCGGGGCGGGGCTGGTGGCGCGCCTGGCCCACCCGCTCTACGGCGAGATCCGTCGCGCCGCCATGGGGCGGCTCCGGGCCCGACGGCTGCGCGGCCTCGTGGCGGGCACGCTGGCGGACGCCCCCGACCCGATCCCACGGGCCGTGCTGACGCTGGAGTCCGACCTGCCGCCCGATCCGTCCCTGTTCCTGCGGGCGGCGACGGCGGCGGTCCGGCTCTACGACCTGCCGCTGGCCGAGCGGCTCTCGCGGGCCGCCGCGGCGTCCGGCGACGCCGAGGCTCCTCGCCGGCTTCACGCCCGTCGTGGTCGTGGCGGTCATCCTGGCCGTCCTCCTGCTGGCGGCCGCGCCGATCCTCGAGGTGGTGCTGGCAGCGTTGACGCGCTGAGCCGGGGGCGGCCGGGGTCAGGCGGCGCCCGGCCAGACGAGGTCCATCCGGACGGCGCTGTGGCTGACGTCGAGCAGGGAGTGTTTGTGGCTGCCGTCGGGGTCGACGCGGTAGCGGTAGCCCAGGGGTGAGGTCCACAGGGCCGCAGCTTGGGCGCGAGCTCGGTGGCGAGATGTTCCGCGACCTACGGGGTGCCGGCGCCGCCCGCTCGCACGAGCCGCTCGTGGCCGGGCAGGGCCGGGCGGGACGCCCCGAGGGTGGCGTAGGAGCCACAGAGCTCCGCGATGAGCTGCACCTGGCGGACCTGGGCCGCGTGCTCCTGGGCCGCCGGGGAGCAGAGGGCGTCCACCAGCCCCCGCGCCTCCCGCGCCTGCCCGGGCCGCCGGCCCCCCGCGTCCTCCATGCCCCCCACGCTAGAGGCACCCTCCGACATTGTCCGAACGACAGTACGAATCAGGTGGCGCGACGGACACGCGAGAGTGCCCCACGCATCCCGACCCGCTCAGCCCTCGGCCAGCACGACCCACAGCTGCCGGGGGCCGTGGACGCCCTCGACGCGGCTCAGCTCGATGTCGCTGGTCGCCGAGCCGCCGCTCAGCCACGTGACCGGACGCCGTGCGCGCAGCGCCGGCGCGAGCCGGGCGACGCCCTCGGGGACGTCGCTCACGACCTGGTCGGCCCGCACGACGCACACGTGGATGTCGGGCAGGAGGCTGAGGACGCGACGGCCCTGGTCCTCGGCGTGGTCGAGCGCGATGGTGCCGGAGTCGGCCATGCCCACCGCCGCCGCCGTGACGACGGCGTCCACGGTGTTCAGCGTCGCGTGGTCCAGCGGGGGGTCGTCCGCCAGGATCGCCAGGCCCGCGTCCGCCACGGCCCGCGCCCACGCCGCGGGGACGCCACCCGGCAGGACCACGCTCGTCGCGCCCAGGGTGACGAGGGCGTCCGCGACCGCCTGCGGGACGCCGGCGTCCGGCACCCGCACGATGGTGGCGCGGTAGTCCTCGACCTTCTCGACGAAATCGGCCAGGACGTCGGCCGTGGCGAGCGGCTGCCCGTAGGTCCACTCGACGGGGACGTCGACCGCCGGATCGGACTCGGTGACGTCGCGGGTCGCCTCGCGGACGCGCCGCAGGATCTCGTCACGTGCGCTCATGGTCAGGCCTCCTTCTTCTGTGCTGCGTGCTTCTGGGCCTCGTGCTGCTTCCACCACTGCCGGAACGTCTCGACCGGGGGCGCGTCGACGTCGCGGGCCCGCAGCCAGCGTCCGACGAGCGGCACCGGCATGGGGCCGAGGACGCGGCCGTCGAGGACCTTGCCCGCGGCGCGCGTGGCCAGCTGGGCCTTCTCCAGGTTCTTGCCGTCGGCCATGACCCAGGCCACGGTCTTCATCACTCCCTGCTCCACCGTCGGGTGCTTGCCGGTCTTGTACTCGACGACCTGGTGGCGCAGGTGCACGAGGATGTCGGTGAACGGGATGCGCACCGGGCAGACCTCGTTGCACGCCCCGCACAGCGTGGACGCGAACGGCAGGGCCTGGTCCTTGGGGTCGCTGACCCCGTGGAGCTGCGGGTTGAGGATCGCCCCGATCGGGCCCGGGTAGGGCGAGCCGTAGGCGTGCCCACCGACGCGTTCGTACACCGGGCAGATGTTGAGACAGGCCGAGCACCGGATGCACCGCAGCGCAGCGCGTCCGAGCGGGTCGGCGAGGACCCGGCTGCGGCCGTTGTCGAGCAGGATGACGTGGAGGTCCTGGGGACCGTCGCCGGGGGTGACGCCGGTCCACAGGGAGGTGTAGGGGTTCATCCGCTCGCCCGTGGACGACCTGGGGAGCAGCTTGAGGAAGACCTCGAGGTCCTCGATCGTCGGCAGGATCTTCTCGATGCCGACGATCGACACCAGCGTCTCCGGCAGGGTGAGGCACATGCGGCCGTTGCCCTCGGACTCCACGATGACCAGCGTGCCGGTCTCGGCGACGATGAAGTTGCCGCCCGAGACGGCCATCTTCGCCCGCAGGAACTTTTCGCGCAGGTGGGCGCGGGCGGCTGCGGCGAGCTCCGGCGGGTCGTCGGAGATGCCCTGGGGGGCGGGACGGCCGTAGCGTCCCATCTCCTCGACGAAGATCTCGCGCACCTCGGAACGGTTGCGGTGGATCGCCGGCACGAGGATGTGGCTCGGCAGGTCGTGGCCCAGCTGGACGATCAGCTCGGCCAGGTCGGTCTCCCACGCGGCGATGCCCTCGGACTCCAGGTGCTCGTTGAGGTCGATCTCCTGGGTCACCATCGACTTGATCTTGACGACCTCGTCGACGCCCTTGGCGCGGGCGATCCCGGTGACGATCCGGTTGGCGTCCGCGGCGTCGCGGGCCCAGTGGACGGTGACGCCGGCCTCGGTCATGGTGCGCTCGGCCTGCTCGAGGTAGGTGTCGAGGTGGCGTCCGACGCGGTCCTTGATCTGGGCGGCGGCGGTACGCAGCTCCTCCCAGTTGGGCACCTCGGCCGCCCGGTCGGCCCGCTTGTCGCGGATCGTGCCGGTAGCGTGACGCAGGTTCTTGCGCTGCTGGGTCAGTTGCAGTTCGACCTTGACGGCCTCGGTGAAGACGGGCAGGCCCTCCCAGCCGCCCTCGGGGGGCGCGGGAGTGCGGCGCGGTGCGGAGGTGCTCATGCGAGATCCTTGTCGGTCGAGGCCAGGACTTCGGCCAGGTGCACGGTCTTGATGCCCGACAGCTGGCGGTGCAGGACCCCGCCGATGTTGAGCAGGCAGGCGTTGTCGGCCGCGATGAGGTACTCGGCCTCCGTGGCGCGCACGTGGCGCGCCTTGTCGTTGGCCATCGCGATCGACACGTCGGGGTTCTTCAGCGAGAACGTGCCGCCGAAGCCGCAGCACTCGTCGGCGTGGGGGAGGGGGACGAGCTCCAGGCCGCGGACGGCCCCGAGCAGACGGTACGGCCGGTCACCCACCTTGGCGAACCTGGTGGAGTGGCAGGTCGGGTGGTAGGTGGCGCGGTGGGGGAAGTACGCACCGACGTCGGTCACCCCCAGCACGTCCACGAGGAACTCGGTCAGCTCGTAGCTGCGTGCGACCACGGCAGTGGACTCCCGCTCGAGCCCGGCGTCCTTCGCGTGCTGGGCCAGCATCGGGTGCTGGTGGCGCACCGACGCGACGCAGGAGCCGGACGGACCGACGATGTAGTCGTACTCGCCGAACGCCTTGACGTACGACTTGACGGTCACGAGGGCCTCGTCGAAGTAGCCGGTGTTGGTGAGGATCTGGCCGCAGCACGTCTGGCTCCGGGGGAACTCCACCGTGCAGCCGAGGCGCTCGAGGAGCTTCACGGTGGCGGCCGGGGCGCCGGGCATCATCGTGTCGTTGATGCAGGTGGCGAAGATGGCCACCTTCGTGCCGAGACCGGGGAGGCCGGTCTCAGCGACGGGATTGACAGGGGCGGTCATCGAAGACTCCTTCGCGGTGGGTGGACATTCACGGGAGCAGCCAGCTGAGGACCGGGGTCGACATCAGGCCGGAGAGGATGCAGAGCAGGACGAGCAGGACGAGGCTCCAGGGGATCATGCGGCGCAGGATCGCGGACTCCGACCCCGGCAGTGCGATGGAGGTGGAGGCGACCGACAGCGACTGCGGCGAGATCATCTTGCCGACGACGCCACCGATGCCGCCGCCACCGACGAGCAGCGTGCGCATCTGCTCGACGTCGAGGTGGGCACCGTTCCCGCCGATCTCCTGGCCGACGCCGGACTGCAGGCCGGAGAACAGGATGTTGGCGGACGTGTCCGAGCCGGTGACGTAGGTGCCGATCCAGCCCAGGATCGGGGCGAAGAACGGGTAGAGAGCGCCGGTCATCGCGATGAACAGACCCAGCGCCAGCGTCTGGCCCGAGTCGCCCATGACGTACGCGAGCGCGACGACCGAGCCGATGGTGAGCGCCGAATACCGCAGCTTCTTCGCGTTCTTGAGCAGGGTGGCGACGATCGTGCCGAGGCTGAGCCGGTAGATGAGGCCCACGACGATCGCGACGAAGGCCAGCAGGATGCCGGGGGTGGACGCCCACGCGAACGTGAACGTCTGGTGGGACGCATTCTCCCCGGCCACGTTCATCATCTCGCCGAGCAGAGGCCAGGCGAACCTGATGTCGGTCGACACCAGGGCCGCCTTGACCTGCGGCAGCGCGGCGATGCCGAACACGACGATGACCAGGGCGTAGGGCACGAGGGCCATGAGGATGCGGTTCGTGGTGAGCGGCGCGGCGTCGGCGTCCGAGGGGGTGGCGGGCGTCGGCAGGTGCTTCTCGAGTTCGGCGTCGATCGGGGTCGCGACGCGCGCCACGGCGGTTTCGCCGCCTCGGGGCTTCCAGAACTTCAGGAAGACGATCGCGACCGCGACGCTGACGATGGCGGCGACGGCCTCGGTGAGGTTGAACAGCGGGCTCGCCGAGACGATCCACTTCATGGCGGCGAACGTGGCCGCGACGACCAGGCCGAACGGCCAGACCTCCTTGACGCCCCGCTTGCCGTCCATGACGGCCAGCAGCAGGAAGGGGACGACCAGGCAGAGGATCGCCGTCATGCGTCCGGACACGATCGAGACGGGCATCACGTCGAGCTCGCCGACCTTGGCGGCCATGATGACCGGCAGCCCGACGGCGCCGAAGGCGACCGGCACGGTGTTGGCCAGCAGCGCGGTCATGGCGGCGCGGATCGGGCTGAACCCGATGGCCAGCAGCATCGCCGACGTGATCGCCACCGGAGCGCCGAACCCGGCCAGCGACTCGAGCAGGCCGCCGAAGCAGAAGGCGATCAGCAACGCGAGGACGCGCGGGTCGTCGCTCAGCAGGAAGAACGCCCGCCTCAGGTCGTCGAAGCGTCCCGAGACCACGGTGATGTCGTACATCCAGATCGCGGTCAGGAGGATCCAGACGATGGGGAACAGGCCGTAGAGGAAGCCGTGCGCGCTGGTGCTGAGGGCCATCGTGATCGGCATGCCGAACGCGGTGACGGCGACCAGCAGGGCGATGACCCACGAGAAGCCGCCGGCGAGGTGGGCCTTCCACCGCAGGACCCCGAGGGTCACCAGCATGGCCACGATGGGGAGCGCCGCCACGAGGGCGGAGAGCCACTGGGCGCCGAGGGGGTCGGTGTCGGGGGTGAAGGCCTGGAGGAGGACCATGGAGACTCCGTTGCTCTGCCGATGGGACCGTTTGGTCTGACCAATGTTTCTTTGGTCAGACCATAATGCGGGCAGCGGGTCGGCGTCAAGGAGTCCGCGTGGCATCCTTGGGCCCATGGCCAGCGACACTGCCGCTCTCACGCCACCCCGGGGCGAGGTGCCGACGGGCGGGTTCGAGGTGGTGATGACCCACCTCACGGACGCCATCCTCGACCGCACGTTCCCGTCGGGCAGCCGGCTGCCGACGGAGCGCCAGCTCGCGGCGGACCTCCGGGTGAGTCGCAGCGCCGTCCGCGAGGCGATCAAGGTGCTGCAGGCCCAGGGGACCATCACCACGGCCGCCGGTCCCGCCCACGGCACCCGCATCTCCACGACGGCCGGCCACGCCTTCGGCCGCATGTTGCGCCTGCACCTGGCGCTGGGGTCGGCCGACTTCGGCGAACTGACCGACACCCGCGTCGTCCTGGAGCGGGCCGCCGTCGCGGCCGCGGCTCGGATGGCGACCCCCGAGGCGCTCGAGCCCGCCCGCGAACTCGCCCGGCGGATGAGCTCGGTCACCGGGTCCGAGGAGTTCAGCGTCCTCGACACCGACTTCCACGTGGCCCTGGCGAGCCTGGGGGAGAACCGGCTCATCAGCGACCTCACCGTGGCCATCCGGCAGGCCGTGGCGCCCATCATCCGCGACGCGCAGCGGGTCCTGCCCGACTGGGAGCTGTTGCGACAGCGGCTCGTCCGGGAACACGTCGGGATCCTGGACGCCGTGGCGGCGCGCCGCGACGACGAGGCGGCCGACCTCACCGAGCAGCACATCCGCGGTGCCCACGCGGCCCTGCGGATCGACAAGGAATCCGGCGCGGTGGAGCAGGACTGAACGACGCCGCCCCCGGCCGGGCCAGCGACCGGTCACGGGTTCAGCCGGTTCTGAGTCCGGGCCCGAGCTCGCCTGACCCGGCGGCAGCGCACGACTGGAAGACACGGGGGGCTCCCGCTGTCCGGACGCCCGCCTGCGCGACGCGACGCGACTCAGCCCCTGACCTTGACGGTCCCGCGATTGGTGTCGCTGGAGGTCTTGCCGCCCGTGGTGACGGTCATGGTCGCGCCCGGCGTGGCCGTGGCGTTCAGCGCGCCGGCGACGACGGGCCGGTAGCCGTAGAGGTATCCGCTGGCGTTGGCGTGGAACGACTCGAACGAGTTGCTCAGTTGCGCGTTCCGGATCCACGGGCTGCCGTCGCACACGGCGTGTCCGAGGAACGCCGGCGGCACGTCGGCGTACGCGAAGCCGGCCGCGGTGGCGGCGACCTTGATGGTGGCGGCCAGGTGGTCCGCGCCGAGGTTGAGCCTGGTCATCTCGTCGGCTGTGAAGCTCGTCAGCAGACTGCAGTCCCTGCCGTTGAACAGCCGTGGGTAGGCGGTGACGACGACCTTCGTACCGGCACCCACCCTGGTCCTGACCTGGCCGAACAGGGCCGAGAGCCGGTCCGGCAGCACGCTGTCGATCTCCCCGTCCGCTTCATTGATCGCGGCGAGGCAGGCGTTCGTGTTGGTGCCGAGGCAGGTCGACAGCGTGTCGGCGAACCCGATGTCGTTGCCGCCGACCGTGATGGTGACCATTGAGGTCGTCGCGCCCAGGGCCCCGAGCTGCTTGCCCCCCACGTCGGCGACGGTGGCGCCCGAGCACGCCTGGAAGTTGAGTGCGTACCCGCCTGCCGAGGCGATGAGCCCCGGATAGCCCTTGAGCGACCGGCGACACGTGGTGCCGTCGCTGAGGTAGCTCCCGGCCCCCACCCCGGCGGCGTAGCTGTCGCCGAGGGCCACATAGCTGGGCTTCGCCGGGGGCTTGACCCTGGGCGCTGCCCAGGCCGTGGTGGTGAGCGACGCGCCGAGGAGCGGCACGCTGAGGGCGGCGACCGCCCCCAGCAGAGCCCTGCGGTTCATGCCTGATTCTCCACCCGCAGGAGCGCCGACGTACAGGGTCGCTGCGTGGGGCACGAGGGGCCCCGTCGCCGCGAAGGCTCCGCCGCGGATCGAGGAGGCTCCGTGTCCCGGCGGCCTCCGCGAGCGTGGCCATGAGGTCGTAGGGCATGGGGCGCGGGGGCGCGTCGGCCACGTCGAGGCCGATGAGGATCGCCGTGGCCTCGAGCGGGCCGACCCAGATCGGCAGGAGGACCCCCTGCCCGGGCTCCTCGCCGACGGGTTTGAGGATCACCACCGGCTGGCCGTTGGAGTCGACGGCGATCGTGTGGACGAGGACCTGGACCATGACGCACCTCCCAGGACGGGCTCGTCTCCCATGGTAGGGCGCCCGAACGACGTGGATCCGACACTCGTCGGGATCCCGCCGTCAGGCGGTTGCTCCTGACAAGGGTCGATGCCAGATGTCCCCTTGACGAGTGTCGGATTCACGTCGTTCGTGGCGACCTCCCGGGTCTCGGGCCGGCCGCAGCGCCGCAGAAGTAGTTGAATATACAACTATCTGGTACGATGGAGGCACGCCGTACCCGCCGGCCGCGACCCGAGGAGAGTCCCGTGACCGACATCGCCCCGCCCTTTCCGCGGGCCACCCCCGCCCCCGGCGCCCCGACCCCTGAGCGGGTGCTGAACGCCGCCACCTCGATGGGTCCGGTGACCCTTCGCGTCGGCGACCTCGAGACCATGTCGGGCTACTACGCGCGGGCCTTCGCGCTCGAGCCGCTGGCGGAACGGAGCAGTGGCCGCGAGGTGCACCGCGTCCTGGGCCGGGCGGGGACGCCGCTGCTGAAGCTGGTCCACACCCCGGGCCTGCCCGGGGTCGACCCGCGCCAGCCGGGCCTGTTCCACACCGCCTTCCTGTTCGAGGACGCCGCGAGCCTCGCCGCGACCGTGCACCGCGCCCTGCAGGAGCCGGGCGGCCATTTCGCCGGCGCGGCCGACCACCTTGTGAGCGAGGCGTTCTACTTCAGCGATCCCGAGGGCAACGGCGTCGAGCTGTACACCGACCGCGACCGGAGCCTCTGGCAGCGGCGCGGCGGCCAGATCCTCATGACGACGGACTACCTCGACCCCCGCGCCTACCTGAAGCGCCACCTCACCCAGAAGGCCGTGGACGCGGCGTCCAGCCTCACCGGCACGGTGGGACACGTGCACCTGCAGGTCGGGAACCTCGCCACCGCACGGGACTTCTACGTGGACGCGCTGGGCTTCGAGGCCACCCTCACCTCCTACCCGGGCGCCCTCTTCGCGTCCGCGGGCGGCTACCACCACCACATCGCGATGAACGTGTGGAACTCCAAGGGCGCCGGCCCGCGCGCCGCCGGCCTCGGGCTCGGCGACGTCGCCGTGCGGGTCCCCGGGCCCGCCGACCTGGACGCGCTGCGCGCCCGCCTGGGCCTGCGGCAGATCCCCTTCGCCGACGACGGCCGCTCCGTCGTCGTGAACGATCCGTGGGGCACCCAGGTGACGGTCGCGCTCCCCGACCCGACCGTCGACGAGGTCCTGGCCCGGGCGTCCTGACTGGGATGATGGCCCCATGACCCACCACGTGCCCTGCCGCGCCCTGCTCTTCGACGCCGACGGCGTCCTCGTCGACTCCGACGCGATCGTCGAGGCCTCGTGGACGCGCTGGGCGCGACGGTGGGGCCTCGACCCCGACGACGTGCTCGCCAGGATCCACGGGCGGCGCTCCGCCGACACGGTGCCGCTCCTGATCGCACCCGAGCACCAGGCCGAGGCGAACGCCGACATTGACCGTTCCGAGATCGAGGACGCCGGCGGCGTCACCGCCTGCCCGGGCGCCGCCGACCTCCTGGCCAGCCTGCCCGCCGGCTTCTGGGCCGTGGTCACCTCCGGCACCCTGGCCCTGGCGTCGGCCCGGTTCGTGGCGGCGGGGCTGCCCGCACCGGAGGTCTGGGTGACCGCCGACGACGTCCCCGCGGGGAAGCCCGACCCCACGGGGTACCTGACGGCCGCGCGCGCCCTCGGCGTCCCCATCGCCGAGTGCCTCGTGCTCGAGGACAGCCACGCAGGCCTCGCGGCCGGCGTCGCCGCGGGGGCCGCGGTGCTGGGGGTCAGCGAGCGGGCGCTGGGTGGCGGCGCCCCCCTCGTCGTGCGCGACCTGGCCGGGTGCTCCTGGTCGGGCGAGGGGCTCGAGGTGCAGCGCTCCGCGGTGCTCGGCTGAGGCGTGCCGGGGGTCAGACGGGCCGGATCGCCGGCGCCCCACGGCGCGTGACCGACGGCCCCAGCGTCGCGACGATCAGCTTCCGTTTGCCGGCCGGCGGCATCCGGGCGAACATCCCCCACATGGCGCCGGCGAGGCCGACGGCGTCCGAGTCGCGCGACATGAAGTTGCGCTGCGCCGGTGCGGGGAGGCGTCCGAAGGCGTCGAACAGCGCCAGCGTGCCGGGGACGTCGAGGCGCAGCAGCGCGCGCAGGCCCATCTCGCGCAGGGGGTCGGCGGGGCTCACCGGGTCGGCGACCCGCGGCACGGCCCCCGTCGTGAACGCCTGCGCCAGGGCGTCCGCCCGGGCCAGGGAGTGGGCCACCGAGTAGCCCGTGACGAGGTTGCCCCCGCGGCCGGCCGTGCCGATCGCCAGCGTCCCCGGCACCGGACGCCGTCCGCGGCCCCGCATGGGGATGCGCACGACCTCCCGGTCGAGGGGCCGGTCGAGCACGGACGCCTCGACGCCCCGCGCGAGCAGCCGACGCCGCAGCCGGGTCCGCAGTTCCGCGATCGGGAGCCCCGGCGCCGCGGCCAGGCACGTCTCCTCGAGCAGCACCGCGTCCGGGCCCACCGGGATGGCGTAGAGGAACGTCGGCGTCCCGCCGGGGCCGGCGGCGCCCGCCCAGTCGGTGCGCCAGTCCATGAGCAGGGCGCTCGCATCCTGCAGCGCCGGCGCCGCCGCGTCCGCCGGCACGACGATCCCGTAGGCGGTCTGCGCCGGCGCAGGGTCGTCCGGCACGAGGCCGTCCGGGCGGGCGCCCCGGGCGTCCACCACCACGCGCGCCTCGGCGCGCAGGGCGGCCACGTCGGCGTCCGACAGCCGGGCGCGGCGCACCTGGACGCCCTCGAGCGGCAGGGCGGTCCGGAGCGCGGCGTTGTCGAGCACGAGGTAGTCCCGGGCCAGGGGATAGTTGCCGTGGACGCGGAGCTCCGGCCCGGGCACCCGCGCGCGCACCACCGCCTCGGGGAGGCCACCCAGCTCATCGCCCCAGATGCCGTACGTCGGCGCCCACACCGCGTCGGGGCGCGGGTCGAGCGCGAGCACCGACAGCCCGTGGGCCACGCAGCGGGACGCCAACGAGCGGCCGGCGGGGCCGAGGCCCACCACCGCGACGTCGAACGGGGGAGTCACGACCCCATCGTCGCATCCGGACGGCCGGGGGCACCGCACCCGGGCGTCACCGCGTGACGCGGAGGACGGCGCTGCCCTCGTCACCGGGACCGACGAACACGATCTCCACCCCGCCGCGTCGGTAGAGGCGGGTGCCCGGCTCGGGCTCGAGGAACGTCCGTGCCCCAATGGACGCCTCCGTCCAGTCGTGGTTCACGCTCGGCACGTCGTCACCGGAGTAGTCGCGAACCTCCAGCCGTCCCGGTTCGCCCGAGACGTAGACCCGGTCCGAGTCGACCGACGAACCGCGGTCGCGGAGGTCCCGCCCGTCGTCCAGCAGGATCGCCGACAGCGCCGTCGACGTGGTGCCGACCCGGTACTCGCGGCTCCCCGTCCCGCTCGCGATGCCGACGGAGGCATCGGTGAGGAAACCCAGCTGGTGCAGTTCGGCGTCGGTGAAGGCGTCCGAGGTGTGCGTGTACGACATGACGGACGCCGGGTCGCCCACCTCGTCGATCGTGCACCCCCGCCGGCGCGCCGGGTCGTCGCAGGAGTACGAGCCGGCGTGCACGAGCCCCAGGTCGTGGCCGTACTCGTGGATCATCGTGTGGAGCAGGCCGTACGGCTTGCCCAGCATGACCCAGCCGGCCACCGGCATCTCCTCGGGCAGGTCGTAGCCGCCCACCGACTGGCCGGGCTCGCTGTCACAGATCAGCGCGCGGGCGACGACCACGTTGAGCGCGCCCGCGACGCGGTGCGGCCGCGCCGTCCTCTCGATGGTGTTGTAGCCGAGGTTGACGCACCGGCGGTCATCAGAGCGGAGCGGGGCCGCCGCCGTCACCACCTGGACCGTCGGGTCGAGGGCACCGGCGGTGGCGCTGCGGAAACCCTCCGCGATGGCCCGCAGCGCGGCCGGGTCGCCGGCGCCGAGGCGACGGGCCTGCTCGGCGGCCGCCTCCTGCTCCGCGGGCTCGATCCCGCGCGTCACGTCGAGGTCGGAGTCGACCATGATCACGTTGATCGTCACCGGTCTCGCCGTCGTCCGGCCGGGTCGCGGCGCGACCACGGCCGCCGGGCTCGGACGCCGCAGCGTCGTCCCGTCGCCCAGTTGCCCGCCGTTGTTCTCCCCCCAGCAGCGCAGCGACGCCGCGTCCGACTCGACGCAGCCGTGCGAGAAGCCGATCGACACCGCCGCCGCACCCGCCGACGGGGCGACCACCTCCACCGGGGTGCTGCTGGACGCCGCGGCGCCGTCGTCCGCCGCGGTCTCCTCCGATCGCACCCCGGGCTCTGCGGGCCCCCAGCACAGGACCGCCCCCTCCGCGGTGACCGCACACGTCCTGTTCGCGGCCGAGAGGGCCCGGACGCCCGGCGGCAGCCCCACCACGGCTCCGGCCGTGCTGCGTCCGGACGGGCCGCGGGGGCGGCGTCCGTCCTCCTCGAGGGGGAGCGTGGGCGTCCCGTCGCCGAGTTGGCCCTCGTCGTTCGCGCCCCAGCACGACACCTCGCCGGACGCGGTCAGGGCGCAGGTGTGGGTGAGCCCCGCGGCGACGTCGGTGACCTGGGCCACGCCGACCGCCTGCACGGGGACGCGGGGTGCGGGAGGGGACGCCTCGAGGCTGAGGGTCGCCCCGTCGCCCAGTTGGCCCACCCCGTTGTCGCCCCAGCACCAGACCGAGCCCCCCACCGTGACGGCGCACGTGTGGTACGCCCCCGCGGAGACGGACGCGACGGGCTCCGGCAGCCCCACGACGTCGACGGGGGTCGGGCTGGAGGGCGGTTCTGACTCCGTCGGCAGGACGCGCCCGGCGCCCAGCTGACCCTCGCCGTCCGCACCCCAGCACCGCACGGCGCCGGCGCGGGTGACCGCGCACGTGTGGGACGCCCCCGCCGACAGGCCGACGGCGTCGTGCAGCCCCCGAACCGCCACCGGGAGGCCGCTCGGCCACCGGGAACCGTCGCCCAGCTGGCCCGCGTCGTTCTCCCCCCAGCACCACACGTCGCCCGCCTCGGCCAGGGCGCAGGTGTGGGCGCCGCCCGCGGCCACCGCCACCATGGGAACGTCGAGCCCGAGCACGTCGACGGGGGTCGTGCTGCCCCTGCTCCGGATCCCGATCCCCAGCTGCGCCGACGAGTTGTCCCCCCAGCAGCGGACGCCGCCCCCGGGGCCGACCTGGCACGTGTGGCTGTCGCCGAGGTCCACGGTGGCGTCGAGCCGGTCCACCGGGCTCGTGGGGGCGGGCCCGGGGGCGTCCGGCGTGAGGTGGGGTAACGCCCCCAGCGCCCCGAGGGCCAGCAGGGCGACGACGGCCACGGCCGCGACGAGCCACGCGACCGGCGTGCGCCTCGTTGATGGCCCTCCGCGCGGCGCCGGCGCCCACGACCCAGCCACTGCTGACCGCCCCCCTGGACGCCCTCACGCGGGCTCCGAGGCAATCGTGGCACGAGACCGCCCACGTCGAGGCGGGGTCCGCCGCCGTCCGTTGTGCGACCTCCCGTTAGGCCCACGCCGCCGGACGTGAGTCAATGGAGTATGGATGATCTGTACACCAGAAGCGGTCGGCTGTTGCAACGGTCGGGCTACGACCTCCACTCGCGCTCCGGACGCTACCTCGGGCGCCTGCAGGGCGGGAAGGTGTTCGATCCCGACGGCCGGTACTGCGGCACCCTCGTGGGCGACCGCATCGTGTACCGCACGGTCGACAGCGCCGCCCGCGGCACCGTCACGACCGCGCCCCCCTGCCCGCCCGGCACGGGCCCCAACCGCAACGGCTGCGCCCTCTGGGGCATCGAGCCGCCCTTCGGCGACTGACCTCGTCGCCCCCGTAGCCTGACCTCCATGCGTCGCGCCCTGCTCCTGCTCCTGGTCGGCCTGCTCGGCTACGGCATCGGGATCGCGCAGCCCTACGTGCTGCGCCCGGCGCTCGTCGCCGGGCAGGACGCCGTGTCGGACGCCCCCAGCCGGGCCGCGGTCGTCACCGTCGACGACGTCGGCGGGCGCGTCCTCTCGATCCGCCCCGAGGGTCGGGACGCGCGCCAGCTCCTCGTCTTCTACCCCGGCGGGCTCGTGCGACCCCAGGCCTACGAGTGGCTGGGCCGCGCGCTGGCGTCCCGTGGGGTGCACACGGTCATCCCCGAGTTCGCCCTCGACCTCGCCGTCATCGACACCGACCGCGCCGACGGGCTGATCGCGCACTACGCCGGCGGCCGCCCGGTGGTGCTCGGCGGGCACTCCCTCGGCGGCGCCATGGCGGCCGGCTACGCCGCGAAGCACCCGGACGCCGTGGCCGGGCTCGTGCTGCTCGCCGCGTACCCGCCGAACGACGTGTCGCTCGCCGAGGCGTCCTTCCCCGCGGTGTCCCTGCTGGCCGAGCACGACGGCGTCGCCGACCCGGACGCCGTGCGCGAGGGCCTGGACCGGCTCCCGCGCGGGAGCGAACTCGTCGTCATCCCGGGGGCGGTCCACAGCTTCTTCGGCCGCTACGGTCCCCAGGCGGGCGACGGGCTGCCCACGGTCGCCCGCGCCGCCGCGGAGGCCGACATCGTCGAGGCGGTGGCGTCCTACCTGGACGCGCTGCGCTGAGCTCGCCACGCGCGCCAGGCGCCCGTGGACCACAGGGCCCACGCCACCAGCACGGGCTGGAAGAACAGCCGGACGAGGCGTGAGGTGTCGGAGGTCAGCCCGAAGGCGTCCGTGCCCGTCACGTACTGGGAGATGTTGCCGGGGAGGATCGCCACGAAGAACGCGGCCGTCGTCCAGCCGACCGCGGGCCGCAGCGGCCGGGGCGCGAGGACGAGCGCCGCGCCGAGGCCCAGCTCGACGACGCCGGACGCGACGACGACCAGGTCGGGGTCCAGCGGGACCCAGGGCGGCACCTGCGCCTGGAACTCCTGGCGCAGGGTCGTGAGGTGGCCCGTCCCGGCGGCCAGCAGGAAGCCGCCCAGCGTGAGCCGCCCCAGCGTCCGGGCGAGGCGTCCGGGGGTGCGGGGCTCCGGAGCCGGTGCGGAAGAAGCGGCGGGGAAAAGTCGTTGCATGAGTGAACTATCGCGCAGAAACCCCGAGGAGCCCGCATGCCGACCCTGTACGACTTCACCGCGACGACGCTCGACGGCCGCGAGCGGCCCCTGGCCGATTACCGCGGCCAGGTCGCGCTCGTGGTCAACACCGCGTCCAAGTGCGGGTTCGCCCCCCAGTTCGGCGGGCTCGAGACGCTCTACCAGACCCACCGGGATGCGGGCCTCGTCGTCCTGGGGTTCCCGAGCGACCAGTTCGCGAAGCAGGAGTACGACGACGCCGACCAGATCGCCGAGTTCTGCCAGGTGAACTACGGCGTCAGCTTCCCCATGTTCGCCCGGATCGACGTCAACGGGCGCACCGCCCACCCGCTCTACCGCTGGCTGCGCGACGAGGCGGGGGGTCTGCTCGGCGGGGCGATCAAGTGGAACTTCACCAAGTTCCTCGTCGACCGCGAGGGCCGGGTCGTGCGGCGCTACGCCCCCACCGTCGAGCCGGCCGCCATCGAGGACGACATCCGGGCGCTGCTGTAGTCGACCGCGTCCGGCGTGAGGTCGAGGCGGCGCAGCAGTTGGGCGTTCAGCGCCACGATCACGGTGGACAGCGACATCAGCACCGCCCCGACCGCGGGCGACAGGACGACGCCGACCGGGGCGAGCACGCCCGCCGCCAGCGGCACGGCCACGACGTTGTACCCCGCGGCCCAGACCAGGTTCTGGATCATCTTGCGGTAGCTGGCCCTCGACAGGTCGATCATCGACAGCACGGCCCGCGGGTCGCTCCCGGCCAGCACCACGCCGGCCGACTCCATCGCCACGTCGGTGCCCGCGCCGATCGCGATCCCGACCTCGGCGCGCGCGAGGGCGGGGGCGTCGTTGACGCCGTCGCCCACCATCGCGACGGTCAGCCCGCGCGCCTGCAGTTCGGCCACCTTGGTGTCCTTGTCCTGCGGCAGGACCTCGGCGAACACCTCGTCGATCCCGAGGTCGGACGCCACGGCCTCGGCCACCTGCGTGGCGTCGCCCGTCACCATGGCCACCCTGACCCCGCGACGCTGGAGCGCGGCCACGGCGTCGCGTGACTCGGGGCGCACCGCGTCCTCGAGCGCGAACGCGCCGATGACGACGCCGTCGCGGACGACGTGCAGGACGCCGGCGCCGCGACGCGCCCACGCGTCGGTCCGGCGCGCGAGGTCGGCGGGCGGTTCCAGGCCGCGCTCGCGCAGCAGTGTGGGTCCGCCCACCAGCACCTCGGCCCCCTCGACGACGGCGCGGACGCCGCGTCCGGCGGCTGCCGTGAACCCGGTGGCGCGCGGCCGGCGCCCGGTGGCCCCGGGGTGCGCGGCGGCGGCAGCGACGATCGCCCGGGCGACCGGGTGCTCGCTGTCGGACTCGGCCGCGGCGGCGGTGGCGAGGAGGTCGTCCTCGCCGGTGCCGGGCACGGTCGCGACGTCGGTCACGGTGTGGGCGCCCGCGGTGAGCGTGCCGGTCTTGTCGAACAGGACCACGTCGATGGAGCGCATGCGTTCGAGTGCGCGCCGGTCCTTGATGAGGACGCCCGCGCGGGCGGCCCGCTCCGTCGACAGGGCGATGACGAGGGGGATCGCCAGGCCGAGGGCGTGGGGGCAGGCGATGACGAGCACGGTCACGGTGCGCACCACGGCCTCGTCGGGGCGTCCGAGCAGCGTCCAGACGATGGCGGTCGTGATGCCTGCGGCGAGCGCGAACCAGAACAGCAGCGCCGCGGCCCGGTCGGCCAGGGCCTGGGCCTTCGACGACGAGGACTGCGCGTCCGCGACCATGCGCTGGATGCCGGCCAGCGCGGTGTCCTCGCCGACCGCCTCGATGCGCACGCGCACCGCGGTGTCGGTCGCCACGGTGCCCGCCACGACCCGGTCGCCCTCGCCGCGCGGCACGGCGCGCGACTCGCCGGTGATCATCGACTCGTCGAACTCGGCGCGGCCCTGGGTGATGGTGCCGTCGGCGGGGACGCGGGCGCCCGCCCGGACGAGGACGACGTCATCCACCGCGAGCTCGGCCAGCGGCACGGTGGTCGTCCCGTCGCCCACGACCTTCTCGGCCTCGTCGGGCAGCAGCGCCGCGAGCGCGTCCAGCGCCGAGGACGCCGCGCCGAGGGCCCGCATCTCGAGCCAGTGGCCCAGCAGCATGATGGTGACCAGCAGCGCCAGCTCCCACCAGAAGTCGAGCTCGAACCCGCCCAGGCCCAGAGTCGTGGCCCACGACGCGAGGAACGTGACCATGATCGCCAGGGAGATCAGCAGCATCATGCCCGGTGCCCGCTCGCGGAGCTCCCTGAGGCCGCCGCGCAGGAAGGGCGTCCCGCCGTAGACGAAGATCACCGTGCCGAGCACCGGGGGGATCCAGGTCGAACCGGGGAAGTGCGGCAGGGGGTACCCCAGCAGGTGCGCCACCATCGGGCTGAACACCACGACCGGCACGCTCAGCGCCAGCGACCACCAGAAGCGGTCCCGGAACATGGCCGTGCTGTGTCCGGCGTGCTCGCCGTGGGCGTGGACCTGGTGGTCGTCCGCCGAGGCAGACGGCGACGCGGGGGGCTTGTTGACCCTCGTGGTGAGCCTCGTGACGGCTGGCGTCGGTGTGGGTTCGTGCGGGCGTCATGCGTCCTATTTATACCCCCCAGGGGTATCAGGCAAGGGCTGCCGACGAATCTCCACGAGTTCTCAAGAACAAACCGGCAGGTTCTCGGCGAACGCGACGCACGCTGGGTGGCATGGTGCTGTCGCGTCGCCGTCTGGTGCTCGGCGGGCTGGGGCTCGCGGGTGCGAGCCTCCTTCCCGGGTGCGCCCCGGCGTCGTCCTCCGGCCACGGGGGGACGCCGCGGAGCTACCCCACGCCGGTGCTCACGCCGCCGTCCGGCCGCCGCGTCGTCGAGGCGTCCCTGCGGCCGCGTCCGGTCACCCTCGACCTGGGCGGCGTGACCGCGCGGACGTGGGGCTACGACGACGCCGGGGCGACCCTGCTGCGGGCGACGGCCGGTGACGTCATGGCCGTCCGGGTCGACAACGAACTGCCCGCCTCGACGAGCGTCCACTGGTGACGGCGGAGGCCTGGACGCGCTCATCTACGTCTGGGACGCGTCCCCGACCGAGCGACTGGGCTGAGCTGCGGCCCGGGGAGGCGTGCCCGCGCTACGCCGACCACCTGACGCGCGTCGGCGCCTTGCTGTTACCGTGCCGCGCACTTGCTCGCCGATCGGGTGCCTGTCACCGGGCCAGTAAGGCTCCGGCAATGCGGGTGGCGTCCCTGGCTCCCGGGGCCAGATGCGAGAGGACGCACAGAGAGTCCTGGGCATGATGCCAGAGAGCGCGCTCCAAGGAGACCGGGGACGTCCAGCCGAGGGAGCCGTACACTCCGGCGGCCTCGTGCCGTGCGGCGTAGAACTCCTGGCCGGCGGCGGTGAACAGCAGAGCCAGCAGGCCGGCGTCCCGATCGGATTCGTGACGGCCCAGCGGCAGTCGACCTCTGATGTGCGCGAACAGCTTGCGCGGGTCGTCGACCATGCGTTTCGCGGACGCCGTGGGCAGCAGCTTGCCGTGCTGCTTGCGGAGCAGGCCGAGGCTGACCGCGGATTCCCGTAGTGACAGGACGGGGGTCGTGTTGACCTCGGTGCTAGCTGGGAAGGGCCACGTGGAGTCGATGAGTTCGAGATCGTCGGCGAGCAGCTTGACCAGGGCCGGCGGCAGGTATCCCGCCTGGGTGAGCTTGAGCCCGTCGCCAATCAGGGTGAGGAGGTGGCGGTAACGGTGGGTGGCGGCGTCCAGTTCGGCGTCGGTCAGCTCGACGCGTACGCGGGTAGCCCTGCTGACGAGCGCGGCGATCGGGCTCAGTTGGGCGCCGCCCTGAGCGAGCAGTTGGACGATCCCGGGGTGCCACGCGTCGGGGTTGAAGAGTCCTTGCTCGAGTTGTTCGTTGACCTCGGCGACGTCGAAGTGCTCCGGGTCGTAGCGGGGTGGCAGCCAGGCCAACAGCTCACGCGTCCACTCGGGGTTGTCGGAGGGCTCACCACGCAGGCCGGCGAGGGCGTCCTCATAGCCAGGGACGCCACCGACGTCTTCGGGCGGGCAGGCGCGGCGTCCGGTGACGCAGGAGGCGTCGGGCTGGCCGTCGACCCATGGCTCAACTCTCTCGAGCTTGATCGTGTGGTGCCAACTGTCGCCGAAGTCGTACTCGTAGAAGAGGCGGTGCCCGGGTTCGCCGAGAACCTGGTCGAGGCGCACGTCGTTCTCCGGAATGCCGTCAGTTTCGCCCTCGCTGAGGTCGTAGGCGGTGAGGAACGGCATCATCATGAAGTCCTTGGTGGAGGGCCCCATCTTGAACTGGTGCAGGTGGGAGTTTGTCCAACCCATGGCGACCTGAATGATGCCGTGCAGGTGACCGAGTGTGACGTCGCTGCGCAGGCGGAGGCGGCGCCAGATCGGCGGCTTGGCGTCATCGAGGTCGAGGCGGACGACGTAGGTGGCCCGCTTGCTGCGCTTGCGCAGCAGCTTGGGCTTCGGCCGAGGTGACATGAGGTCGAATGGACCCCGACCGCCGAAAGGCTCGAAGCCCCCGAACGCCCCCAGAGCTTGGAGGACTGCCTCGGGGCTGCCGAGTTCGTCGATCAATTGCTCGGTGATGGCCTGGATGTCGGCCTGGCTGAACGGAGGTGCGTCGTCGGGTTCGGCCTCCGCGCCAGGGAACGGGATGACGTTGTCGGCCACGGTCAGACCTCCAGGAGCTCGTCACAAGTGATGGGTCGGGGGATGCGCGCGGGGACACGGCGTCCGTGATGCGAGCCTACGATCTTGGAGGATCTGGTGGCTACGGGCGCGCCTGGGGAGGATGCTGAAGTCCTCGATCGGGGTGGACGACGTGGGCCCGTCCGCGCCCGCGGTGACGGCGTGGTTGACCCAGATGTCAAGCGTCCCCAGCGCGAGTGCGGCGTCACGCAGGTGGTGCCGTGGGAGTGCCGGGTCAGTGGGCGGCGTGGAAGCGGCGCCGGTGGTGCCTGGGCTGCTCGATCTCGTCGAGGACCGCCAGGGCCAGGTCGGCCGCCGAGATCTGCGAGCTGCCATCGGGGCTGCGGAGCAGGACGTCGTCGCTCGTGCGGTACTCGCCGGTCTCGGTGCTGGGAACCCAGGCGCCGAACTCGGCCGGCGGGCTGAGGTAGAACCAGTCCAGGTCGTCGCCGGCCGCCTTCAGCACCTCGAGCTTGTGGATGCCGAGGTCGGCCTCGGGGCGGACCTCGTCGGGCACCGGGTCGGCGTCGATGAGGCGGGGCCCGTCCGGCGAGACGAGCAGCGAGGAGGCCCCGCCGAGAATGCCGAGCCTCGTTCCGTACTCCCGGGCGAGGGCGAGCACCTGGTCGAAGACGCCTTCCACCTTGCCGGCCATGTCCCCGCGCGGGGAGAGCGCCTCGAACATGACGTCGGCGTCGGTGAACGCCTGACGCAGGACTCCGGGCTCCAGCACGGAGCCCGTCAGGTATGTCACGCCCGGGAGCGGGTCGGCGGGGGCGGTGCGGCTGACGGAGAGGACCTGATGGCCCCGGCGAGCAGCCTCGCGAACGACGGCGCCGCCGGCGTAGCCGGTTCCTCCGAGCACGGTGATGCGGATCATGTACAGTTTCCCTTCGCGCGGGTCGACGATCATCCCAACCCTGTCCCGCCTCCGCCTATTCCTTGTCTGGTGCCGTGCCGCGTCGCGCTCTAGGAGCCTGCTGAACAAGGCGTCTATCTGACGGCGGGTTGGACGTGGGTGGCGGGTGGGACGCCGCCGCGGCTGTCGAGCCGCGAGTGTGAGTCAGCGCAGTTGAG
Source organism: Propioniciclava sp. MC1683 (assembly GCF_014164675.1). Lineage (NCBI taxonomy): Bacteria > Bacillati > Actinomycetota > Actinomycetes > Propionibacteriales > Propionibacteriaceae > Propioniciclava > Propioniciclava sp. MC1683. The sequence goes on from NZ_JACJFX010000040.1 coordinate 25,752, forward strand.
TGCGACAGCGGGGTCGTCG
>NZ_JACJFX010000041.1:0-23177 GCF_014164675.1 Propioniciclava sp. MC1683
AACAGATGCCCTCCACCGTCCGCCGGTGGTCATTCCACGGACGGCCGCCCTTCGCGCCCCCACGCGGCATCAACGGCTCAATCCGCGCCCACATCTCGTCACTGAACTGAGGACTCCTGGTCACAAAGACAACCCTGACCCAAACCACCCAAATCAGTTACGCGACACGCCCTAGGTCACACCTGGGGCCGGCTGGCTCGTGCTCTGGACGCTTGCCTGGGCGGCGAGCCTCGCCGCTGCCCAGGTTTGGGCACCAGGTGATCTGGGGCCCGGAGCAGACGACGGCCAGCGTGGTGGCGGTCATGCTGAACGTCCTGGTGGGCGCCAGCTGGGTGATCTGCTTCGCACGCTTCATCAAGGCCCAGGACGATCTTTGGCGCAAGATCATGCAGGACGCGTGGCGGTGACCCTCGGGTCCGGCTGGGGACGGGGAAGTTCGACCCGAGCCTGCCGGTCGCCTTCCGACTGGCGCTGCTCTTCGAACTCCCGATCGAAGACATCTTCAGTTTCGAGCCCACGCCGTAGAGGCCGCTGCGACACGGCACACGGTTGGGTGGGTTCAAGCCGACCATCGGATGGAAACCGACCCGCCCGGCTTGCCCGGTGGCGCACAATGGCTGATCGGGCCTCCACACGTCGGCCCGAGGGAGTTGATCAGCCATGGGAGTCCACGCGCAGAGCGTGACAGCGACCGTCGATCCGTCGATCGTCTGGGAGCGCTGGACCGAGCCCGAGTTCTGGCCGCAGGACGACGCCTCGATCCTGCGGGCGAAGCGCAACGGCCCCCTCGCCAAGGGTGCGGTCGGCGTCGTGCGCTGGAAGAAGGGCGGCCGCTCGACCTACCGCATCGTCGAGGTTGACCGTTCAGCCCTGCGCTTCGTCACCGAGACCAAGCTGCCGCTGGCCACCGTCACCTATGAGCGCGAGTTGGCGCGCCCCGAGGTTGTTTCGGACGCCGAGGGCTCAGCCGACGTCGACCCCGACGCTCGTGTGCTGACCCACCGGCTCACCATCAAGGGCCCCCTGGCCAAGGTCTGGGACCGCTTCATCGGCCGGCCCATGGCCGCCGAGCTGCCCAAGGTGCTGGACAACATCATCGCTGCTGCGAGTGTCACGGACTGAGGCGTTGAACCCGTAACTGTTTCGGAGCGGGCCTTCCCTGCGCCGAGAGCCTGTGTTCCCTGCGCCGAGAGCCTGTGTTCCCTGCGCCGAGAGCCCGTGCTTCTTGCCGCGGGCTGCCGGCTGACAAACTGCTCGCCAGAAGGGCACACTGGAATTGTCAGTGGCGACTTCTAGCCTGTGATCCACATGAAGGAGGCGAGAAGACATGGGTACTGCAACCGTCGAAACCTTGACTCGCGAACAGGCGAACGAAGAGCGGGCGAAGCTCCTTGAGGCACTGGGGGAGTCGCTGGTCGACCTACGCGAGCGAGCCGAGGATCACCTCTTGGATCCCGAAGAAGTGGCCCGATGGCGACGGGTCGAGGAACTGACATGGCTGCTCGGCGAGTGAGCGCGTCCTCCCTTCAAGAACAGGCGAACGACTTCGCCGCCAGCATCTCCCGGGTTGTGTCGGCGTTCACGGGCGTAGAGCATCCGTTTGTGGCCACGGCACTCGAGGATCGAGTTACGGTCCGGTACGCGCCGGCGAGGCAGGCCGGAGGCGCTGGGATTCCGCTGAAGGTAGAGGGTGACCTCCTCCTGACTCTCAACGTGACGTTCGACTGCACGTGGGATTCGAAACAGCACTACTTGGCCGTGGAGAAGTCCGACGTTGCGGTGTCCCCACTGGCACGGATCACCAAGGAGCCACTGTTCGTTATGAGTTCGCCCGGTCGATGACTCCAGGCGTGCCGTGCACGCACCTTCAGGTTCATGCGCACAGGGACTCCTTCACGCACCTGCTCGGGCACGCCGGGGAACGCAGCCGGCGTGCCAAGCGTCGTGTCCGGCGTGATCTCGAGCAGATCCCGGCGGTCAGCGAATTCCACTTCCCGCTCGGTGGGCCACGATTCCGCCCAGCTCTCGAGGACATCCTTGAGGTTCTGCATGAGGAGTTCGGTCTGGATATAGGAGCGAGCTGGTCTGTGGTTCGGGATGAGGCTCGGGCTGAGTGGCGCAGGCGGCAAGTCGGAACAGCGGTGCGCGATGCGCCAGAGGAGGCAGTCCGCGTGCTTCGTGAATTGGGCTACCACGTCTCGGGGCCACCGGTTCCAGAACGCATCGACAAACTGACGATGCTCTGATTGGCACGAGTCATGACACCGCCGCCCGCGCTTCGAGCGCGGGCGGCAGGCCTGTGTTTGCTGATCAGGCCTTCGCGGCCGGGAGGTCGGGGAACGCAGCCACCACGCCTGGGTGGGTGAGGCGTCCGGCATGGGTGTTGAGGCCCTCGGCCAGGGCCGGGTCGGCGTCCGCGGCCTTCGCCCAGCCCTGCTCGGCGATGCGACGCACGTACGGCAACGTCGAGTTCGTGAGCGCCCACGTGGAGGTGTTCGGCACCGCGCCGGGCATGTTCGCCACGCAGTAGAACACCGAGTTGTGCACCGTGTAGGTGGGGTCGTCGTGGGTGGTCGGGTGGGAGTCCTCGAAGCAACCGCCCTGGTCGACCGCCACGTCGACGAGCACCGAACCCGGCTTCATCTGCGACACCATCTCGTTGGTGACCAGCTTCGGCGTGCGGGCACCCGGGACGAGCACCGTGCCGATCACGAGGTCGGCGGCCAGCACCTGCTCGCGCACGGTGAGGGTCGAGGACAACAGGGTGTCCACGGCGTCGTCGAACTTCCACATGATCTGGCGCAGCTTGTCGAGATCGGTGTCGAGCACCGTCACGTCAGCGCCCATGCCGAGCGCGACGGCCGCCGCGTTCTGGCCCGCGATGCCGCCACCGAGGATGACGACCTTCGCGCTGGGGACCCCAGCCACGCCGCCCATCAGGACCCCGCGTCCGCCCTGTGCCTTGAGGAGCGCGTGCGCACCCATCTGGGGAGCCAGACAACCGGCCACCTCGGACATCGGGTAGAGCAGCGGCAGCTGGCCGTTGGGCAGGCGGACCGTCTCGTAGGCCACGCCCGTCGTGCCCGCGTCGAGGAGCGCCTCGGTGAGCGGGCGGTCGGGCGCCAGGTGCAGGTAGGTGAACAGGACCTGCTCGTCGGTGAGGAAGTGGAACTCCTCGGGCGTCGGCTCCTTGACCTTGAGGACCAGCTCACCCGACCACGCGGTGTCGGTGTCGACGATCTGCGCGCCGACCTTGGCGTAGTCGTCGTCGGTGATGGACGACCCCAGGCCGGCGTCCTTCTCGATGAGGACCTCGTGGCCCGCCTCGACCAGGTCGAGCACGCCCACGGGCGTGATCGCGACGCGGTACTCGCGGACCTTCGTCTCCTTCGGGATCGAGACCCTCATCGGTCTAACCCCCGGCCTTGCGCCGGAACGTGCGCTTGCCCCCCTGCTGACCGTGGGGCCCACCGGCCGCCTTCGCACCGCCTTGCGCGCCCGCCGCACTGCCGTGCTGGGCGTTCTTCTTGGCCTCCAGGGCAGCCTTCATCTGCTCCTTCGGGTCGACGACCTTGTCACCGTCCTTGGCTTCACTCATGCGCCCACTCTGGCACATGGGGGCGACACGCGGGGGGTCAGGGGCCGGGGAGGCGGTCGTGGAAGTTCGTCGGGCGGTTGGGCAGGATGGGTCCATGGCTCTCCACAGTGCAGGTCTCCTGCCGTTTACATTGGTGGATGGCCAGTTGCGGGTTTTCATCGTGCACATGGGCGGTCCCTTCTGGGGCCATCGCGACGACGGCGGCTGGTCACTGGCGAAGGGCATGTACACGCCCGGCGAGGAGACGCCCGAGGACGCGGCCCGGCGCGAGTTCTCCGAAGAGGTGGGCTGCGAGCCGCCCGAGGGTGAGCTGATCGACCTGGGTGAGGTCCGGTTGTCGTCGGGGAAGCGGGTGCGCGGATTCGCCGTCGAGGCGTCCGAGGACCTGTGCTTCGTCGAGAGCAACACCTTCGAGGTGGAGTGGCCGCGGCGGTCCGGTCGGTTCCGCACCTACCCCGAGGTCGATCGCGCGGACTGGTTCGACGTCGAGGTCGCCCGCACCAAGGTGACCCTCGGCCAGATCCCCCTGTTGGACGCCCTGGCCCGCATGGTGGGTTAGCTGCCCTCCGCGTAGGCATCGATGACCTGAGCGGCCTTGTCGAGCCAGGTCATCTCCCCGATCGGGAGCACCTTGAAAAAGCTTGCCTCGGTGCCCCCGCTGGTGATGACGCTGGCGTGGAGCGTGCCCCGGTGCTCGGCCAGCGAGAGCGCCATGCTGACGCGGTTGCCGCCGAACATCGAGTAGCGCTCGTACACCCGGAACGCCGTGCGCACCTCGCCGAGGGTGAGGTCCGTGCCGTCCTCCGCGGTGGCGGAGATGCTGCCCATGATGTTGTCGTGGAAGTAGGGCAGGAAGCTGCTGATCGACCCGGGGAATGACCGCTCGTACTTCGCCATGGGGCCAGTGTGCTCGCGTGGGCGACCCTGTGCAGGCTGTCGGCGGACGGAGGGCGGGCTCTCGGCGCAGGGAATGCAGGCTGTCGGCGCACAAAACCCAAGCCCTCGGCGGCTAGAACTGAAGCCCTGGTCGTGCCTCCCGCTCCGCCGTGGCGCAACACGCCCTCTCCGGTGTTTGACCCGATCGCTCGGGGGAGGGCTAGGGTCGGGGTCCTATGTCTTCCCCGAGCACCCCCGCGCGCGCATGAGCCAGTCGGCGTTCGACCGGCTCGGTCCGGCGTTCCCGCAGCGCGCTCCGTGGGGAACGGCGACCAAGCTGCGCGCCTGGCAGCAGGAAGCACTCGACCTCTACCTCAGCTCCGCGCCCCGCGACTTCCTCGCCGTCGCCACCCCCGGCGCCGGCAAGACGACGTTCGCGCTTCGGGTGGCGTCCGAGCTGTTGCACGCCCGGGTGGTGCGCCGCGTGATCGTGGTCGCCCCGACCGAGCACCTCAAGGTGCAGTGGGCGGACGCCGCCGCGAAGGTCGGCATCCAGCTCGACCCGGGGCTGGGCGGGCGCAAGCGCGGGCGCTCGCGGCAGTACGACGGGGTCGCGGTCACCTACGCCGGCGTCGCGGCGGCGATGCTCAGCTACCAGACCATGACGGCGAACTTCGACACGCTGGTGATCCTCGACGAGGTCCACCACGCCGGCGACGCCCTGGCCTGGGGCGACGCGGTGCGCGACTCGTTCCAGTACGCGACGCGACGGCTGATGCTGACGGGTACGCCCTTCCGCTCGGACGAGAACCCCATCCCCTTCGTCACCTACGTCGAGGGGCGCGGCGGCGAGAAGGTCTCCCGCGCCGACTACACCTACGGCTACGCCGAGGCCCTGCGCGACCACGTCGTGCGCCCGGTGGTGTTCATGAACTACGGCGGGCCCATGCGGTGGCGCACCAAGTCGGGCGACACGGTCGAGGCCAACCTGGGCGAGCTGCTCACCAAGGACGTCTCGGCCCAGGCCTGGCGCACCGCCCTCGACCCCAAGGGGGAGTGGATCTCGGCGGTCCTGCGGGCCGCGGACAAGCGGCTCAGCGAGGTGCGACGACACGTCCCGGACGCCGGCGGCCTCGTCATCGCCACCAACCAGACCAACGCCCGGGCGTACGCGCGCGTGCTGGAGTCGATCACCGGGACCAAGCCGACCGTGGTGCTGTCGGACGACGCCGGTGCGTCTGCGCGGATCGACGAGTTCTCGGCGTCGGACGAGCGGTGGATGGTCGCGGTGCGGATGGTGTCCGAGGGCGTCGACGTGCCGCGGCTGGCGGTCGGGGTGTACGCGACCGCGACGTCCACGCCCCTGTTCTTCGCGCAGGCCGTCGGGCGCTTCGTGCGGACCCGCCGCCGCGGGGAGGTGGCCACCGTGTTCCTGCCGACCGTGCCGATCGTCCTCGCACACGCGTTCTCCCTGGAGCGGCAACGCGACCACGTGCTGGGGCGACGGAGGGCGTCCGAGGAGATGGACGTGTGGGCCGAGGCCGAGGCCCTGCTGGAGGCCGCGAACCGACGCGAGGCGGCGTCCGACGACCTGATGGGCGCGTTCGAGGCGCTCGACTCGGCGGCGACGTTCGACCACGTGCTGTTCGACAGCCAGCAGTTCGGGATGCACGCCGTGCCCACGTCGGACGACGAGGCCGACTACCTCGGCCTGCCCGGGCTGCTCGAGCCCGACCAGATCACCCACCTGCTGCGCGAACGGCAGCGGCGGCAGGTGCGGCGGCACGAGCGGTCAGAGCGGCGGGAGCGCGTGACGCCCGAGGTGTCGCTGCACCGCGCCCTCGCGGCCCGCCGCAAGGAGCTGAACACACTGGTGTCGCAGTACGCGCGCGTGAAGGGGGTACCGCACAGCCACGTGCACGCTGAACTGCGCCGCCAGTGCGGCGGACCGGCACTGGCGGCGGCGACCACGGACCAGGTCGAGGCGCGGATCACGATGATCCGGGGTTGGCACGGCAGGGGCTGAGGCCTGCCCGGGGTGGGGTTGACGGGGGCAGACGTCCCCCATAACAGCGTTTGCGTTGCGTTTACGCGCGGGGTGCAGGCTGCCTGCAGATGTCACGGGGTCAGGCAAGCTGGCCGGCTCGGCGTCAACATCCTCGCCGGAGGTCAGGATGACATCGCGCTGAGGTTCGCCCGCCGCGATCTGCCCGACCGGTTCAAGAACCTTGGACTGGCGCTTGGACCACGACCTCCCCCGCATCGACGGGACCGTCGCCTGGCTGCGCTGCGAGCAGGTGGAACTAGTGCCCGGTGGTGACCACACCGTCGTCCTGGCACACGTGGACGAGGCCGCCGTGACGGGTTCCGCGTCCCTGACCTATCACCTGCGCAGCTTCCACGACCTCGGCCCCGCCGCCGGTTGAGCCGACATGAGATGGCACTACGCCATCCGATGTCGATTTCGGCCCGTTCCAGACGGGCGGGACGGGCATCACGCGGGTCGGGGTCGGGTCCATGGGCAGCCAGACTCAGTTTTCGACACCGGCCGCGGGCTCGTTCCTCGCCCGGAGGCCGGACTCAACCAGCGGGGGCCGGGAAAGCCGGGCCCAACCAACCCGCTCATGCAGCTCGACGGCGCGGGCGACTCCTGCGACGAGGCGCTGACCTACTTGGAGGAGACCGTCGGTGACGCCGCCTCCGACAACTCCGCCCCTCCTGACGTGTGGACCCAGCCCACCCTACGTGGTGGGCACCCCGCCCGTGCGGCCGTCCTTGATCCCGGGGCCGATGTGGCGGGTGACCAGCGCGCGCGTCGCCTGCCGTGCGCCAGCGGCCAGTGCGTCAGGGGTGGCCTCCCCCGCCAGGACGGCCGCCATGACACCTGAGAAGAAGGCGTCGCCCGCACCATTGGTGTCCACCACCGCGCACTCCTCAGCGTCCTGGCGGTGCTCCTGGTGCCCGGCGTCGACGGCGACCGCGCCCGCGGCGCCACGGGTGCAGATGGCGAGACTGACACCGTCGTCCACGAGGCGGTGGAGGAACGGGAACGGGTCCGGGAGGTTGTCGTCGCTGCACTGGACGACGGTGGCGGCCCGCCAGAACGGCTCGTGCCAATCAGACTCGGGCGGTACGTCGTGCAGGTCCGTCCACACTGGCAGATCGCCCCGGCGCAGGGTCAGCGCCAACTCCCGCGTCCACGGCGCAAGGTCCAGCACGACGGCGCGGGCGTCGGCCAGCCCGGCCACAGGCGGGACGGGCGTCGTCGCAGGCGCAACGGTGTAGACGGAGACACGCTTCCCCGCCGCGCTCATCAGGTTGATGTGGTGTTCTGTCGCCGCCGTCGGCAGCGCCTCGACGGCGACGTCGGGCAGCGACCCACGAATGTGCGCCGCGGCGTCGTCGTCGGCCAGTAGGGTCATGAGGACCACCGGCACGCCGAGGTCGTGGAGGTGGACCGCCTTGCCCGCCGAGGTGCCGCCGACGGTGTCCCAGCACTCGTCGGCCACGAGCATCTGCGTGCGGGGCTCCGGCAGTTGCCCGAGCCGGACCATCGTGTTCCAAGCCGACGGCCCCAGCACGCGCACGGGCCCTTCGCGTGTTGCGATCACGGTCGCCTCCAATCGTCTGTGCCCACGGTAGCTGGCGGCGGTGACAGAAAGGGATGAGGGCACCCTCGGCCTGCTCGCGCAGTTCCTCGGCGCCCTGACCGTGGGGCATCGCGCCCTTCGCCCTCTGCTCGCTGGTCATCGCCGACGACTTCGTCATCCGTCGCCGCCACCCGGCGCCCACCGTTGCCCTCTTTTCCTCACCACGGCCGCCAACCTTCGCGTCGATCCGCCAACCGATTTCGCGTGGGCCGACCCTGTCGGGCTGGCGTCCCCAAACACGGTTGGCGTCTCGGACCAAGCGCTGGCGAGTTCACCCAAGCGTTGGCGTGTTTGGGTGACCGACGGCGTAGCCTCGACGGTGGGCCGCCAGGGAGGCGGCGGGAGGAGGGCAATCATGGACGGACGCGCGCTGCAGCGCCGGGCGTCCGAGCGCGCCAAGCAACTCCCCGGCTCCTACCTCGACCACCCCTTCGGCGACAGACATCGTGGCCATCGCCGACACGATGACCCTCACGTCCGCCGAGATGGCCGTCAGCCTCGACTGTGGTGAGGACGGCGACGGCCTGGGCGTCCTCGCGGCGGGTGACAGCCTCACCTGCACTTACAGCGTGGACACCAGCTCTGCGGCTGCCGGAACCAATGACGTCGTGGTGAGCACCCTGATCCGTGACTACGACGCCTCTGCGAACGTGGCCTGGGGCGCTCCGAGCGCCCAGGTGAACGAGACCGTCAGCCTGACCGACATCGGTGACCTCAGCGGCACCAAGACCGACACGTTTACCGCCCCCGCCGGCGGGACGCTGGAGTACTCCGTGCCGCTGGCGTACGCCGACTACGGGCAGGCCGAGTGCGGCACTCGCACCTACGGCAACGTGGCGACGCTGACCGGTGACACGGTCGACCTGGAGGCCTCAGCCGACGTCACGGTCAAGGTGCAGTGCCTGGTCTTCGACGACGAGACCGCGTGGGCGGCCGGTTCGCGCTACACCAAGAAGGGCAACTGGGCGACCTACACCCCGTACGCCGGGGTCGAGAAGACCGTGGACCTGTTCGCGGGCCAGACGATGGACGCCGGTGACGTGACCCTGTCCGCCGTGGTCGACGGCAAGGTCACCATCACGGTCGACCTGGCTGACGGCTGGGACTTCGCGGCTTCGCCCGAGAACCTGAAGATCATGGGCTACAACAGCGCGCCCGGCGGCAACCCGGATGTCGGCAACTTCGCCTACAAGATGGAGTGCTCGGGTGACTCGTGCTCGATCACGGTCGACGTGTTCACGTTCTACGGCATCCACGTCGACGTGGGCCGCTGGATCCCGGACCCGAACCTCTGATCGGGTTCGCCGCCCCCATGAGACCCCGGTGAGTGTCGTCGCGTCTGGGGTCAGGCCTCTTCTGGGTCGAGCTGGGCCGGCTCGGGGACGCCGCGGAGCTCGCGCCAGCTGGGCAGGCGCCAGTCGTTGCGCTGGAGCGCGAAGAACATGCCCACCATGAACGCCAGGGCGGTGGCGATGGCGCCGATGAGGACGGTCCAGCGGGCGCCCCAGGCGTCGCCGATCCAGCCGATCATCGGGGCGCCGAGGGGCGTGCCGCCGAGGAAGATCATCATGTAGAGCGCCATCACGCGGCCGCGCATGACCGGCTCGGTGGTGAGCTGCACCGAGGCGTTCGCGGTGGTCATGACGGTCAGGGCGGTGAGCCCGACCGGGATGAGGAGGATCGCGAACAACTCGTAGGTCGGGGCGAGCGCGAGAGCGAAGGTGGCGATCGCGAAGCCCATGAGGGCGCCGAGCATGGTCGACAGGCGTGGGCGCGGCCGGCGGGCTGCCATGAGCGCGGCGGTGAGTGAACCGACCGCCATGATCGAGCCGAGGATGCCGTACGCGTCGGCGCCCTTGCCGTACACCTCAGTGGCCATGAGGGCGTTGGTGATCTGGAAGTTCATCCCGAAGGTGCCGAGCATGAAGACGATGAACATGACCAGCTGGATGTCGGGGCGTCCGGCGACGTAGCGGATGCCCTCGCGCACCGAGCCGCGGCCGCGGCGGATGGGGGCCGGGGTGAGCTGGGAGGGATCCATGGCGAGGAGCGCGAGGATCACCGGGATGAACGTGAACGCGTTGATCAGGAGGCTGGGGCCGACGCCTGCAACGGCGATCATCAGACCGGCGACGGCCGGGCCCACGAGCCGGGCGCCGTTGAAGCTGGTCGAGTTGAGGCCGACCGCGTTCGGGAGGAGCTCGGGCGGCACCATCTCGGAGGCGAACGCCTGGCGGGTTGGGTTGTCGACCGCGGTCACGACGCCCTGGAGGAAGGCCAGCACGTAGACGTGCCACAACTCGGTGACGTTGAACACGACGAGCAGGGCGAGGGTGGCGGCGTTGAGGGCGAGGAGCACCTGGGTCCAGACGAGGATGATGCGCTTGGGGAACCGGTCGGCGACCGCGCCGCCCCAGGCGCCGAACAGCACCATCGGGAGGAACTGCAGGCCGGTGACGTAGCCGACCGCCGAGGCGGAGTGGTCGGTCAGGATCATCAGCACGAGCCAGGTCTGCGCGATGCGCGCCATCCAGGTGCCGATGTTCGAGATCAGGCCGCCCCAGAAGAACAGCCTGTAGTTGCGCAGCCTCAGGCTGGCGAACATCGGGGTGCGCGCGGGCGCGATCGTGGGGGTCTGGGTCACGCGTGGATCACCTTCTGGAGGATGTCGGTCGCCTCACGGAGGACCTTGAGTTCGTCGGGGGAGAGCCCCTGGAGGCGACGGACCATCCAGTCGTCGCGGCTCGCGCGGGTGCGCTGCACCATCTCGGCGCCAGCCTCGGTGAGGGAGAGCAGGTGGCGACGACCGTCGTCGGGGTCGAGGGTGCGCGCGACGAACCCCGCCTCGACGAGGCTGTTCACCGTGCGGGTCATGCTCGGGGCGCTCACCTCCTCGATGCGGGCCAGTTCGCCGGCGGTGCTCGCGAGGCCCATCGACAACTTGGCGAGCGCGCTGAAGTGGTGCGGCGGGATCTCGTGGCAGTTGTCGAACCGCACACGGCGGCTGACGTGCTGGCACGCGATGCGCACGTCGCTGGCGAGGCTGAGGAGGGGGTCACGGTCGGGCATGATTGCTTAGCCTAGCTCATTAGCTGAGGTAATCAAATGGAGAGTGGTGGTTTCTCTCCAGGGGATGGAGGAGGCGCGGCTGGGTTGAGCGTGACTGGGTGTCCGGGCCGCCATCCTCTGGAGAGAAACCACCACTCCCGTCGGAGCACCTGACAGGACCCGCCTAAACCAAGGGGCATGGAGCACGCGTGGCGTCGGGCCCTCGAGGCGCGAGACGGGTTGATCGTCCGGCGGGAGCACCCATCGCTGGGTTCGGCGTTCGATCGCGCCCTGCGACAGGGGCACATCGTGCCGGTGCTGGCCGGCATCTACCGGGACGCCGCTGCCGAACTGGACCTCGCGACCCGAATCCGGGCCGCCCTCATCATGGATCTCAACGCGGTGGTCGTGGGGGAGGCGGCCGCGACGCTGGGGTGGTGGCCCGACCGGGCCGCGACCACGGTGGACCTCGCGACCCGGGGTCGCCCTGCAGACGGGGACGGCATCCGCTGGTGCCGGCGTCAGATCCCGCTCGACCTCACCGTCGACCGCGGCGACGTGCGGTTCACCGATGCGCCCCTCACCGTGCTCGACCTCCTGCCCACGCTCGGGGGCACGGTCATCGACGAGGCGCTTCGCCTGAGGGCGGTCACGCTCGGCCAACTCGAGACGGTGTTCGCGGGGCTCCCTGTCCGGCCCGGCGATGCTCTGCGCCGGGCCCTGCTCGACGACTCGCGGGACCAGCCCTGGTCCGAGGCCGAGCGGGAGTTCCAGCGCCAGAACCGCGACCTCGACCTGCCGCACGCCCACCGCACGAACCACCCGGTCACCCTTCCCGACGGCACGGTCCGCTTCCTCGACTACGCACTGCCCGACCTCCTGCTCGCGTTCGAGGTCGACGGTTGGGAGACCCATGGATCCAGGGAGGCCTTCCTCCGGGACCGGGACTCCGACGCCCAGCTGGCTGCCTTGGGCTGGCAGCGCATCCGGTTCGCCGCCACGACGATCTTCGACGACCCGGAAGGCGTGAAGGCGACGGTGCGCAGCATCGTGGCAGCCCGCGAGGGACTGTTCCGGGGGCTCCCGGCGGCGTCACGCCCACGCGCGCGCAGGCGGGGTGGGCGCACGTAGACTGAGGGCATGCCCGTCTTCGAGCGCACCAGCCGGTACCCGTATCCGCGCGCGAAGGTGTTCGCGTGGCACACCCGGCCGGGCGCGTTCGCCCGGCTCAGCCCTCCCGGGATGGTCACGGCGCTGAAGCCGCACACGGACGGGATCAACGTGGGATCCGAGGCTGAGCTGCTCATCAGCCATCCCCTCGTCGCCGGGCTGCTGCCCGACATCCCGCGCCCGGGCGCCCGGAAAGGGGCCCCGATCGGGGTGCGGTGGCTGGTCCGCCACGTCGAGCTCGTCCCCAACGAGCGGTTCGTCGACGAGCAGGTGCGCGGTCCGTTCAAGTCCTGGCGCCACGAGCACCACTTCGCCGACGGCCCCGGTGGGTCGACGATCATCACCGACCGCGTGATCTGGGAACTCCCCGTCACCCTCCCCGGGCGCCTCGACCAGGCCCTCGTCGAGATGCAGCTCGACGGGCTCTTCGCGTTCCGTGAGCGCCAGCTCCGCGACGACCTCGACCTGCACACCCGCCTCGCGGCCAGCCCGCGCCGGGTCGTCGTCGCCGGGGCATCCGGTCTCATCGGCACCCAGCTCTGCGCGCTGCTCACCTCGGGCGGGCACAAGGTCACCCGCCTCGTCCGCACCTCGGCGAAGGGCAAGCCCGACGCCGCCCGCTGGGACCCGGCCGCCCACAAGCTCGACCCCCGCATCCTCGAGGGGGCCGACGCCGTCGTTAACCTGTCGGGCCACTCCATCGGCGGGCGGTTCACGCGCGGCCACAAGGGGAAGGTCCTCACGTCCCGCCTCGATGCGACCGCCACCCTCGCGGGCGCCGCCGCCGAGGCGCGCGTCCCGACGCTGGTCCAGGCGTCGGCGATCGGCTACTACGGCCCGCGGCGTCCGAACGAACTGCTCACCGAGGACTCGGCGCCCGGCGACGGCTTCCTGGCCGCCACCGTCCGGGCCTGGGAGGCCGCCGCGCAGCCGGCCGCGGATGCCGGCGTCCGGGTCGCACTGCTGCGCACCGGCATCGTGCTCAGCGAGGGCGGGGGAGCGCTGGCACCCCAGGTGCCGCTGTTCTCGCTCGGGGTGGGCGGACGCCTCGCCGCTCCCGACGCGTGGTTCAGCTGGGTCGGCCTCGACGACGTGGCGCGGGCGTACGTGCACACGATCCTGACCGACGTGGTCGAGGGGCCCACCAACCTGGTCGGGCCGCGCCCGGTCACGCACCAAGAGTTCGCCACCACCCTCGGCCGCGTGCTGCACCGGCCGGCGGTCGTGCCGACGCCGGCGATCGGCCCCAAGCTCGTGCTCGGCGCCGAGGGCTACGACGAGATGATCGACACCGACCAGCGGGTGTCGGCGGCCAAGCTGGGCGAATCCGGGTTCTGGTTCGCGCAGGGCACCCTGGCCGAGGCGCTGCGGCACGCGCTCATGCGCTGACCGGACGCCGCGACGAGATGGCCTCCAGCGCGTCGCCCGCCGTGGGTCGGGCCCTCGACATCCTGACCCACCTCGCCCGGCAGACCGGGGCGGTCGGGGCGTCCGCGATCGCGCGCGACCTGGGCCTGCCCCGCTCGACGACCTACCACCTGCTCGCCGTGCTCGAGGAGCGCGGCTTCGTGCTGCGCCTGCCCGAGTCGCGCGGCTGGGCGCTCGGTGCCTCGGCGTACGGGCTGACCAGCGCGTACACCCCGCACGAGGGGCTCGAGCGGCTGGCCCGGCCGGTGATGCGGGCGCTCGCGGCCGAGCAGGGCGTGACCGTGCACCTCGGGATCCTGCGTGGCCCGCTCACCCTCTACCTGCTCAAGGAGTCGCCCGCCGGAGCCACCGACGAACCGTCGCTCGTCACCGCCGTGGGGGTGCTGCTGCCCGCCCACCTGACCGCGTCGGGAAGGGCGATCCTGGCCCAATTGCCCGAGGCGACCGTGCGGGCTCTGTACACGCGGCCGGGCGACTTCGTGTCGCGCACGGGGCGCGGGCCGCGCGGTCTGGGCGACCTGCTGGGCGAGCTCGGCCCCGAGCGGGCGCGTGGGTGGTCCGAAGAGGTCGAACTCGTCACGCCCGGCCTGCGCTCGGTCGGAGCCGCCGTGTTCGACCTGCACCGCCAGCCCGTCGCGGCGCTGAGCTGCACGTGGCGGGCACGGGTCCCGGCCCGGGACGCCGAGCCGATCGTGTCCGCCCTGCTGGCCGGGGCGTCCGAGGTGTCGCGCCGGCTGGGTGGGTGAGAAGCAACCAAGCCCTGGGCGCGTGAAACCCAAGCCCTCGGCGCGGAAAACTCAAGCCCTCGGCGCGTCCCGCGGCGGTAGGGGGCCGGTGACGGACGCCGCGGCCTCGACGAGGGATCCTGCCGCGACCAGGCCCACCACGGACTCGATCTCCGGGGCCAGGAACCGGTCGGTGCCGGGGCCGGGGACGTGTTCGCGAATGCGCGCCACGACGGCCGCCGTCGCGGGGGCCGAACCCAGCTCGCGCAGGTCGAGCGCGCGGGCCGCGGTCAAGGCCTCGCCGGCCAGTACCCGGGTAAGCCCGTCAAGCGAGCGGCGCAGCTTGCGGGCGGCGTGCCAGCCGAGGGAGACGTGGTCCTCCTGCATGGCTGAGCTCGGGATCGAGTCGGCCGACGCCGGCACCGCGAGGCGCTTCAACTCGGCGACCACGCCTGCCTGCATGTACTGCAGGATCATGTGTCCGGAGTCGACGCCGGGGTCGTCGGCCAGGAACGGCGGCAGCCCGTGGTTGCGCTTGGCGTCGAGGAACCGGTCGGTGCGGCGCTCCGACATCGAGGCCACGTCGGCGACCGCGATCGCGAGGAAGTCGAGCACGTAGGCGACCGGTGCGCCGTGGAAGTTGCCGTTGGACTCCACGCGCCCGTCCGGGGTGACGACCGGGTTGTCGATCACCGAGGCCAGCTCGCGCTGGGCGACGAGCATGGCGTGCACCAGGGTGTCGCGGGCGGCGCCGGTGACCTGGGGGGCGCAGCGCAGCGAGTAGGCGTCCTGGACGATCGGGCAGTCGGGGTCGTCACGGTGCCGCTCGACGATCGGCGACCCGGCCAGCACCGCGCGCATCGTTGCCGCCGACAGCCCCTGCCCGGGGTGGGGGCGCAGGGCGTGGAGGTCCTCGGCGAACACGCGATCGGTGCCCATCAGGCCCTCGACCGACATCGCCGCGACCACGTCGGCGGTCGTCAGCAGCGAGGCCAGGTCGTGGCAGGCGAGCACCAGCTGGCCGAGCATCCCGTCGGTGCCGTTGATGAGGGCCAGCCCCTCCTTCTCGGCGAGCACCAGCGGTTCGATCCCGACCTCGGCCAGCACCTCGGCAGCAGGACGTCGTGCGCCCGCGGCGTCCCGCACCTCGCCCTCGCCCATGGCGGCGAGCGCGCAGTGCGCCAGCGGGGCGAGGTCGCCCGAGCAGCCGAGCGAGCCGTACTCGTGCACGACCGGGGTGATGCCCGCGTTGAGCAGGGCGGCGTAGGTCTCGACCACGACCGGCCGGACGCCCGTGCGCCCGCTCGCCAGCGTCGACAGCCGCAGCAGCATCATCGCCCGGACGACCTCGCGCTCGACCTCAACCCCTGACCCCGCCGCGTGCGAGCGGATCAGCGACACCTGCAGCTGGGCTCGCTTCTCGGGGGCGATGTGCTTGGTTGCCAGCGCCCCGAACCCGGTCGAGACGCCGTAGACCGGGCGGTCCGACGCGGCGAGTTGCTCGATGTGGCGGCGGGTGGTGGCCACGGCGTCCAGAGCTTCGGGTGCCACGCGAACGGGCGCGTCGTGCCTTGCCACGGCAACGACGTCGTCGAAGCTGACCGGTCCGGTGCCGACGGTGACCTCATGCATGCCGACGAGTCTGACCCACGGGTCAAGGGGGCGTAGCGGGTGGGGGAGGGTGTGTCTCGAATCCGAGACGGGAGGCGGGTGGGTGCTCGCCGTGCCGCCGCACGGGGGTGACCATGAGGGGCATGGCGAAGACGATCCGCGCCCCCCGGGGCCTCGACCTGACCACCCGCGGCTGGCAGCAGGAGGGCGCCCTGCGCATGCTCATGAACAACCTCGACCCCGAGGTCGCCGAGCACCCCGAGCAGCTGGTGGTCTACGGCGGCTCCGGCAAGGCGGCACGGTCGTGGGAGGCGTACGACGCGATCGTCCGCACCCTGCAGACCTTGGACGCCGACGAGACCCTGCTCGTGCAGTCGGGCAAGCCGGTGGGCGTGTTCCGGACCCACGAGTGGGCGCCGCGGGTGCTGATCGCGAACTCCAACCTGGTCGGTGACTGGGCGACGTGGGAGCACTTTCGCTCGCTCGAACGCGAGGGCCTGATGATGTACGGCCAGATGACCGCGGGGTCGTGGATCTACATCGGCACGCAGGGGATTCTGCAGGGCACCTTCGAGACCTTCGGCGCCGTCGCCCGCAAGCGCTTCGGCGGCACCCTCGCCGGCACGATCACCCTCACCGCCGGCCTCGGCGGCATGGGCGGCGCGCAGCCGCTGGCCGTCACCATGAACGAGGGCGTCGCCCTCTGCATCGAGTGCGACGACTCGCGCATCGAGCGCCGCCTGGAGCACCGCTACCTGGACGTCCGGGCCGACGACCTCGACCATGCGATCGCGCTGGCAAATGAGGCGAAGGCGTCCCGGACGCCGCTGAGCATCGGGCTGCTGGGCAACGCCGCCGAGCTCGTGCCGGCGTTGCTGGAGCGCCACCGCGCTGGCGATGTGGAGGTCGACGTCGTCACCGACCAGACCTCCGCGCACGACCCGCTGATGTACCTGCCGATCGGGGTGCCGGTCGAGGACATGGCCGAGCGCGCGGCGTCCGACCCCGAGGGCTTCACCCGCGACGCCCAGGCCTCGATGGCCGCCCACGTGGCGGCGATGGTCGGCTTCGCGGATGCGGGCGCGGAGGTGTTCGACTACGGGAACTCGATCCGCGACGAGGCGCGCAAGGGCGGCCTCGAGCGGGCATTCGACTTCCCGGGGTTCGTGCCGGCCTACATCCGGCCGCTGTTCGAGGAGGGCAAGGGGCCGTTCCGCTGGGCGGCGCTGTCGGGCGACCCCGAGGACATCGCGAAGACGGACGCCGCCATCCTCGAGCTGTTCCCCGAGGACGAGCACCTGCGCCGCTGGATCACCATGGCCGGCGAGCGCGTCCATTTCCAGGGGCTGCCGGCGCGCATCTGCTGGCTGGGCTACGGCGAGCGCCACCGGGCCGGGCTGAGGTTCAACGAGATGGTCGCCGCCGGCGAGATCGGGCCGATCGCCATCGGTCGCGACCACCTCGACTCCGGTTCGGTCGCCTCGCCCTACCGCGAGACCGAGGCCATGGCCGACGGCACGGACGCCGTGGCCGACTGGCCGCTGCTGAACGCCCTGCTGAACACGGCGTCCGGGGCATCGTGGGTGTCGATCCACCATGGCGGTGGCGTCGGGATCGGCCGCTCGATCCACGCCGGGCAGGTGTGCGTCGCCGACGGTTCGGCGATGGCCGCGCAGAAGCTCGAGCGGGTGCTCACCAACGACCCCGGCACCGGCGTCATGCGCCACGTGGACGCCGGTTACGAGCACGCCCGCGAGGTGGCTCGCGAGCGCGGGGTGCGCATCCCGATGATGGAGGGATGATGTCGCTCCTGGTCGACCACATCGGCGAACTCGTCACCAACGACCCCTCGGTTGGGGAGGGCGCGCTCGGTGTTGTGCGTGACGCCGCGCTCGTCGTCGAGGACGGCCGGGTCGTGTGGGTCGGGCCGTCGGCGTCCGTCGACCGCGGCACCGACGAGGTGTTGGACGCCGCGGGTGCGGCAGTGGTGCCCGGCTTCGTCGAGTCGCACAGCCACTTGGTGTTCGCCGGGGATCGCGCGGCGGAGTTCGCGGCGCGGATGGCGGGGGAGTCGTACGCGGCCGGTGGGATCCGGACGACGCTGGCGGCGACCCGGGCGGCGTCGGACGGTGAGCTCGGCGCCAACCTCGTGCGGCTCGCCGCCGAGTACCGCCGGCAGGGGACCACCACGCTCGAGGTGAAGTCGGGCTACGGCCAGACCGTGACCGACGAGTCGCGGTCGGTGCAGCTCGCGGCCCGATTGGCCGACGAGGCCACCCTGCTGGCGGCGCATGTGGTGCCGCCCGAGTACGAGGGGCGTGCCGACGACTACGTGCGGCTCGTGGTGGAGGAGATGATCCCGGCCGGGGCTCCGCACGCGCGCTGGGTCGACGTGTTCTGCGAGCGCGGGGCCTTCGACGCCGACCAGTCACGGGCGGTGCTGTCGGCGGGCCGGGCCGCCGGGCTCGGGGTGCGGGTGCACGCCAACCAGCTGACGGCCGGTGACGGAGTGCGTCTGGGCGTCGAGTTGGGCGCAGCCTCGGTCGACCACTGCGTGCACCTGACCGACGCCGACGTCGAGGCTTTGGCCGGCTCGTCGACCGTGGCCACGCTGCTGCCCGGGGCGGACTTCTCGACCCGCGGCCCTTGGCCCGACGCCCGACGGCTGCTCGATGCGGGGGTCACCGTGGCGCTGGGCGCCGACTGCAACCCGGGCACCTCGTACACGACCTCGATGCCGTTCATCGTGGCGCTGGCCGTCCGCGAGCTGTGCATGACCCCCGCCGAGGCGCTGTGGTCGGCCACCGCCGGCGGGGCGCGGGCCCTGCGCCGGGACGACGTCGGCCACCTCGGCGTCGGCGCCCGCGCCGACCTCGCCGTGCTCGACGCGCCCTCCTCCCTGCACCTGGCCTACCGCCCCGGGGTGCCGCTGGTGCGTGACGTGCTCAAGGACGGACGCCGTGGCTGACCGCGCCTTTGTTCCTTGGGCGGGTCGGGACGACGGTCCCGGGCCCGAGCACGCCCGCTGGCACGCGGTGGTGCGTGGCTGGGTGCCGGGAGACGCGTTGCCCGACGGGGCCGTCGTGCTGGTGGGCTTCGCCTCCGACGAGGGGGTCCGCCGCAACGGAGGCCGTGTGGGGGCCGCCGCGGGCCCCGCTGCGCTGCGGCAGGCACTGGCTTCATTGAGCGACCCCGGCTGCCCCGTGTTCGACGCCGGCGATGTGGTGGTCGACGACGGCGACCTCGAGGGCGGGCAGGTGCGCCTCGGTGCGCTCGTCGCCGCGGTGCTCGACGCCGGCGGCCTGCCGGTGGTGCTCGGTGGCGGCCATGCCGTCGCCTATGGGTCGTACCTCGGCTGGGCCGGACGCCCGGGTTGGGGGGTCCTCAACGTGGACGCCCACTTCGACCTGCGTGTGTCCGACCGCGCGACCTCGGGCACCCCGTTCGCGCAGATGGCCGCCGACGAGGCGTCCGCGGGCCGAGACCTGGCCTACGCGGTCGCGGGGATCTCGCGGGCCAACAACAGCCGCGTGTTGTTCGATGCCGCCGAGCGGCTGGGCGTCGAGGTGCTGCTCGACGAGGACTGCACGCCCGCCACGGCCGGCGCGGTCGCCGAGGAGTTCGTCGCCCGCGTCGACCGCGTCCACCTCACCCTCGACCTCGATGCGCTGCCCGCGTCGGTCGCGCCCGGGGTGAGCGCGCCGGCCGGGTTCGGGATCAGCCTCGACAGCGTGAGAGCCGTGGTCCGGGCCGTGGTCGGGTCGGGCAGGCTCGGGCTGCTCGAGGTCGCCGAGCTCAACCCGTCCTTCGACGTCGACGGCCGCACCGCCCGCACGGCGGCGCGGCTCGTCGACCTGGCGGTGCGTGCCTAGCGGGCCTCGGGGTCGGGCTGGTGGATGCCGATGGTGTTGCCCTCGGTGTCGAGGTAGTAGCCCTGCCACGCCATGCCCGGCAGCGCCATCTTCGGCAGCGAGACCTCGCCGCCGTTGGCGAGGGGTTGCCGTGGCAACCTCAGCGCCGGGACAGGTGGATCCCCGCCAACATGCAGCGCACCGAGCCGCCGGCGAGCTCGATGGTGGGCACGTCGATGGCCACGATGGGTGCTGACGCCTCGATCCGCTCGCGCTGCTCGGGGGTGTACGAAGCGGCCGAACGCGCCGAGCAGGCGTAGAACCGGCCTGCCGAGCCGGTGAGCTCCATCCCGTTGCCGGCGAACTCGGTCACCTGCTGCCAGGAGATGTCGATAACGTCGCGGCCAGCGTCCCGGAGCCGGGCCACGATCTCGTCGCGCCGCTTGGCGCCCGTCATCACCTCGGTGCAGAGCAGGGCGAACTCGGTGCCGATGCTGAGAATCACGTTCGTGTGGTAGATCGGGTGGCCCGCCGGGTCGCGGTTCTCGAAGACCATCGGCTCGAACCCGAAGTGCGTGCAGAACCGCTCCAGGATGATGGGGTCGGCCCGGGTCGAGGCGCCGACGTAGGCGACCCGCTCGGCGTGGTCGAGGATCATCGCGCCCGTGCCCTCGAGGAACAGCCCGTCGGCCTCCAGCCCCGAGTAGTCGATGACCTCCTGCACGCGGTACTCGCGCTTGAGCATCTCGATGACGTCCGACCGCCGCTCGCCACGGCGGCTGGGGGCGGCCATCGGGTACATGGCGATGCGGCCGCCCTGGTGGGTCGAGAACCAGTTGTTGGGGAAGACGGAGTCGGGCGTGTCCCGGGTCAGGTCGTCGAACACGTGCACCCGGACGCCGTGCTCCATCAACGTGCGCGCCACCGCGTCGACCTCCCGCAGCGCGCGGGCTTCGAACGCCTCGGCGTTGATCTCGGGGCGGGGCAGCTGGAAGGCGTTGTCGGCGGCGGTCTCGGGGTTGGGCGTGAAGTGGTGGGGACGGACCATCACGACGGCCGACGGGGCCTGGATCTGGGTGCGCACGCCCCCATCGTGGGCAATGCGAGGCGGCGTGTCCATT
Source organism: Propioniciclava sp. MC1683 (assembly GCF_014164675.1). Lineage (NCBI taxonomy): Bacteria > Bacillati > Actinomycetota > Actinomycetes > Propionibacteriales > Propionibacteriaceae > Propioniciclava > Propioniciclava sp. MC1683. The sequence goes on from NZ_JACJFX010000041.1 coordinate 21,079, forward strand.
GCCGCAGGAACGGACACGCCGCCTCGTCAGGTCAGCCTTCGATCGGGGTGGGTCCCGGGGGTGGGACGGGATCACTGGGCGGTGAAGCCGCCGTCGACGACGATCTCGGAACCGGTCATGAAGTTCGCCTCGTCGGAGGCCACACCCTGTTGGACGTCCGAGCAAGCGGCCAAGCGGCCCTCATCCCCTTGGGCGCCCATCGGGTGTGCTCGACTCTGCCGACGGGCGTGTGGTTACTCAACTGCCCATGGTCGTGACATCGCTCTCATGCCCATGGTCGTGACATCGCTCTCATGCCCAGTTGCGGACGCCGTCGTGGCGGCTCGTGCGCTCACCCACACGCGGATGAGCACAACGCCCCCGGTTCAACTCATGTTGAGCGGCGGGTCAAGCTCGTTGAGCGAGCCGCTGTCGAAGGGATCTGAGCACCTCGAGACGCGGGTGACATCGTCTGGCAGACTGCTCCCAATCAATCATCGATGGATGGGGCGCTAGACTTGGCTCTCGTCGTTTCAGGGCGCATTGCGCACCGGCACCTACAGCCAGACGCGCTGCGCGGCGTCTTGGAGAAGCACTTGCCAACGCTGGCGGTCGGGATTCCTGATTTCTTCGTGGAGCGAAGTGTGTGTCGGATCGAGTTTTTTTTGCAACACCACGACCTCCCTAGACTACACCATCACACTCAAATCCGGCGGCGTCGCAGCTCCCGCCGCTGTCGCCTTACTGATAAGGGAAACCGACAATGTCAATTCCGTAGTCCTTTCTGCACTTCGCCAGAATGGCGCAGCTGACATTGAATACTGCTTGCTGGAGGATGACCGATCGCGCACTTCGCTGCTTTCGTGGAGTCCGGACCCGTCACCGCTGACCAGTCGACCAGCTAAGGTTTCCTACCTACTTTGCGTCAGCGTACTCCTGCTGGGGATATTCCTTATCTATAAACAATTGCAGGAGCCGCCACAGCCCGGACGTGATTTCAATATCCTATCGCTTGCTCTCACGTTGGGCCTCCCCGCGCTTACGCTGCCCTTGCCTTTCGTGTTCGAGCATTTAAGGCCTCGGAATAGAACTCGCTGGCTCTTCGCGGGCGGAAATGGTGGAGTATAATCATGAATTTCCGGGAAGCCCATGACGCAGCAGTGGCGGCCGTAAGCTCTAAGCTGGCCGCGCTCGGATGGCGAACGGTGGACGAGGTCGCTCCTGGCTCGGTGCAGCCTGACTTGGTCGCCTCCAACAGTGAAGGCGATCTCCTGTGCTTGGAGTTGAAGTTGGGCGACCGACCGCTGCATTCGCAGACTCTGAGTCAACTTCTGCGCATGCGAGATGATCTCTCCTCTAGCTGGCCGGGTCGGGCTACGGTTGCGTTGGTAACTAGCCAGCCAATTAGCGGGCGCCTTAAAGCCGCAATGCTGACGAGCGGAATCGTGCTAATCGAAGTTGCGTCATCGGAAGAAGCGGCTGTCCGTGTGGCTGATCTCTCCGACACCCTTACGGATGTGGCTGTCCGCGAATCTGGTGACGCCGTCGCTGGCTTGATGACTAAGGCGGCGATCGCTATAGAGCGCGGCAATTGGAAGGAGGCGGAAGCCGTATACAGGGCGTTGCTCAATCGGCAAACCGTGGCCTTGGGAACGCTCCACCCATATGTCCTAGAAGCGTCATATCGGCTAGCCCTTCTGATGGGTGATATGGGCGACCTCGGGGGTGCTCGGGCGCTGTACGAGCAGCTGTTGGCCGACCAGCAAAGGGTATTGGGGAGCGAGCACCCCAACACCTTGGCGACGCGCTACAACTTGGCCGGGCTGATGCGCGATATGGGCGACCTCGGGGGTGCTCGGGCGCTGTACGAGCAGCTGTTGGCCGACCAGCAAAGGGTATTGGGGAGCGAGCACCCCAACACCTTGGCGACGCGCTACAACTTGGCCGGGCTGATGCGCGATATGGGCGACCTCGGGGGTGCTCGGGCGCTGTATGAACCGCCTCAGGTTTGGTGCCGCTTCCTTTTGAGTTGAAAGGATGGCGTCATGCCAAAGATGATCGATCCCCAGGTGCGTGAGCGGGCCGTGCGGCTCGTGCTGGAGCACCGGTCTGAGTATCCG
>NZ_JACJFX010000042.1:0-21489 GCF_014164675.1 Propioniciclava sp. MC1683
AGATCGCCCGTCGCAAGGCCAAGGGCAGCCGCGGCGGTCGCCCACCTGCCTTCGATCCCACCATCTACAAGGGCAGGAACGTGGTGGAACGCTTCTTCAACCGGATCAAGGAGTTCCGCGCCATCGCCACCCGCTACGACAAACTCGCTCGCAACTACCGCGCCGGCCTCGTCCTGGCCAGCACCATCATCTGCCTACGAGACCAGTTACGCGACACGCCCTAGGCGGGCGGCGTGCAGGCCCCGGTCGAGGATGGGGGTGCCGGTGGCGAGCCCGACCCGGTCGGCCGTGAGAGGGCCGCCGCTGGTCGTGAGCCGGACGCTGCCGTGGCCGACGTCTGCGCCGGTGACGCGGACGCCCTCGGCGACGGTCCCGCTGTGGGACCGGAGGTCGGCGAGGAGGGCGTCCAGCACGAGCAGCGGGTGGAGCTGCACCTGGTCGGGCAGGGTCAGGGCGGTGGCGGCGAAGGGCAGTTCCGCGGGGGCGGTCCAGGTGACCGGCAGCCCGGCCGTGGCGCAGGCGTCCGCCTCGGCGCGGAGCGCCTTGTCGCCCTTCTTAGTGGTGGCGTAGGTGTAGGCGTCGCGGCGCTGGTACGGGACGTCGCGGTCGTCCATGAAGCGGACGAGCCACGCCTGCCCCTCGCGCTGGGCCTCGACGTGGGCGCGGAGGAGGTCGTCACCGGCGTGGGCGGCGATGTCGGAGAGGACGGTGCCCTGCAACAGCGACAGCTTCGCGGTGGTGTTGCCGGTGGCGAGGGCACCGACCTGGCGGGCCTCGAGGACGAGGACCCTACTTGCCCGCCCACGCGAGGAGCGCCGCCGTGGTCAGGCCGGTGATCCCCGCACCGACGACCACGACGTCGTGGTGCGTGTCGTCGAGCGGGCCCGGGTTCGGCACCGTGATCGTGTGCGTGGCCATCCAGATGCTCTGCATGGTCGATCCTCACCCTTGGTCAGGGGAGTTGTCCATGGTGCTTGCCTGCCTCGCCTAGAATGGCGACAGGTCGCGATATGTCGTTAGGAGACACCATGCACCATCGTCACGCGCACGGCCCGGGCGGCCGTGGCTTCCAGCAACTCATGGACCTGATCGGGCTCCAGGACGCTCCCCCTGCCGGCGCCGGGCGTGCCCGTCGCGGCGACGTCCGGACGGCCACCCTGCTGCTCCTCACCGAGCAGCCCATGCACGGCTACCAGATCATTCGGGAGATCACCGACCGCAGCGGCGGCGCGTGGAGCCCCAGCGCGGGGTCGGTCTACCCCACGCTGCAGATGCTCGCCGATGAGGGCCTGATCGACTCGGAGCACTCCGAGGGCAAGAAGGTCTATCGCCTGACCGAGTCCGGCGCCGCGGCTGCCGCAGGCCTCGGTGGGCAGCGCGCTCCGTGGGAGGAGGCCGCCGGGACGACGTCCGACCGCACGGCCCTGCAGCAGTCGGCCGCCCGCCTGGCCCAGGCGGTGTTCCAGGTGGCCCGAACGGCCTCGGAGAGCCAGCGCGCCAGCGCGACCGAGGTCCTCGACGAGGCACGCCGGAAGCTGTACAGCCTCCTGGCCCAGGACTGACGCCACTCGCCCCCGACCGACGCGGAGCACGCATGAAGGAATCGACCCTACGCCTGCGCTACTGGCGCATCGTCCTCTTCTTCGGTCGGGTGGTCTTCGGCTTCGTCGCGTGGGAGGTGGTCGGCCCCCGTCTGGGGCTCCGCCGGCTCGCGGAGCGGACGCGCGAGCGGCGCCTCCAGCGGACCGCGGCACGCTTCCGCGTGCTGGCCATCGCCCTCGGCGGGCTCATGATCAAGCTGGGCCAGTTCCTGTCGTCCCGACTGGACGTGCTCCCGCGGTCCATCACGAACGAGCTGTCGGGCCTCCAGGACGAGGTGCCCGCCGAGGAACTCGACTCTCTGCTCTCCGTCGCCACCGCCGAGCTCGGGGGTCCCCTGTCGGAGCACTTCGCCTGGTTCGACGAGGAACCTCTCGCCGCCGCGTCCTTGGGGCAGGCGCACCGGGCCCGGCTGCGCGACGCGGACGCGGACGAACTGGGGTTCCGCGACGTCGTGGTCAAGATCCAGCGGCCGCACATCCAGCAGGTGATCGAGGTCGACCTCGCCGCCCTGCGCCGGGTCGGTCGGTGGCTGACCCGCTATCGCCCCATCGCGTCGCGGGCCAACGTGCCGGGGCTCATCGAGGAGTTCGCCCACACCTCGCTGAACGAGGTGGAGTACCTCGCCGAGGCGGCCAACGCCGAGCGGTTCGCGGAGAACTTCGCCGCCGACCCGCGCGTCAAGGTCCCGCGCATCGTGTGGGAACTCACCAGCCGTCGTGTGCTGACCATGGAGGACGTCTCGGCCATCAAGATCGCCGACCACGCCGCCATCACCGCCGCGGGGATCGATCGCGGGCAGGTCGCCACCGTGCTGGTCGAGAGCTACCTGCAACAGATCTTCCGGGACTCCTTCGTCCACCTCGACCCCCACCCCGGCAACCTCTTCGTCACGCCGATCACCGACCCCGCCCCCGGCGAGCCGGCCTGGAAGCTCACCTTCATCGACTTCGGCATGATGGGCGAGGTCCCCGAGAACCTCCGCGAGGGCCTGACCGAAGCGCTGATCTCCGTCGGCCTGCGCGACGGTGCCCGTGCCGTGCGGTCGATGGAGATCCTGAACGTCATCCTTCCCGGCGCCGACATGCACCTGATCGAGCGGGCGTCCACGGAGGTGTTCGCCCGGTTCGGCGGGATGAGCATGGACGAGTTGGTCAACGTCCCCCCCGAGGAGATGATCGAGTTCGCCGGGCAGTTCCGCGAACTGGTCTTCGAACTGCCCTTCCAGGTGCCCGAGGACATGCTGATGCTCGGCCGATCGGTGGGGATCCTGTCGGGGGTCGCGACCGGCCTGGAGCCGAGCTTCAACGTCTGGGCGGTGCTCACGCCGTACGCAGCCACACTCGTGTCCGGCGAGGGCGGGCTGTCCGTGGACCGGATCGTCAAGGAGGCGGCCGACCTCGGCCGGGCACTCCTGGCGCTGCCGGGGCGGGTCGACCGCGTCCTCACCAGCGCCGAGCGGGGCGAGCTCACGGTGCGGACGCCACGGGTGGCGGCCCAGGTGGAGCGCCTCAACCGCACGGCCCGCGGGACGAACGGGGTGCTCGTCTTCGCGGCGCTGCTCCTCGCGGGCGCGGTCGCGCTCGGGACGGATCCGGTGTTGGGTCGGTGGTTGATGGGGCTGTCCGCGGCGCCGCTGCTGTGGGCGATGATCGCCGGGCGCCCCCCGCGTCCGTTCCACTGAGGGCCTCGCACCGCGGAGGACGCCGCCAGGAACCGGGATGAAACTCGCAGATTCCGGCGTTGGGGAGGAGGACAGCGCACCTCGACGACGAAGGATCAGCATGCCGGCCTTGTACGACTTCACCGCCACGACCATCACCGGCCAGGAGCGCAACCTGGCCGACTACCGCGGGAACGTCGTGCTCGTCGTGAACACCGCGTCCAAGTGCGGCCTGGCGCCCCAGTTCGCCGGGTTGGAGGAGCTGTACAAGCGGCACGCCGACGCTGGCCTCGTCGTGCTGGGGTTCCCGAGCGACCAGTTCATGAACCAGGAGTTCGGCGACGACGCGCAGATCGCCGAGCACTGCCAGCTCAACTACGGGGTCTCGTTCCCGATGTTCTCCAAGGTGGACGTCAACGGCAAGGGCGCCCACCCGGTGTTCCAGTGGCTGCGCAAGGAGACCGGCGGCCTGCTGGGCGACGCGATCAAGTGGAACTTCACCAAGTTCCTCGTCGACCGCGAGGGTCGCGTCGTGCGGCGATACGCGCCCACCGTCGAGCCCGCGCAGATCGAGGCCGACCTGGTGAAGGCGCTCGCGGGCTGACCACAGGGGAGACGCCTGAGCTGGCGTTATCGTCGAGTAGCAGCTGCGCGGGCGTCAGAGACCCATCGCTGCACGGATTTGGCGGTGGGCCGCTTGCCGTGGGATGCGTTCCTGCTCCAAGCGCCGATCGCTGACCCTGACCCGCGCCAGTGCTGCCCGTTCTGCAGCGGTGAGATAGCCCATCTCGCCTCGGAACGGGCGTGGTTCGGAGACAGCCAGCGTCATGAACTCCTCAAGGGTGGCCACATCCATCAGGAGTGAGCGCACCTCCGGAAGGATCGCCCGGACGTGCCCGAGAATCTGGAACCCATAGGTGTCCACATCTCCCCAGTACCACTGGTGCGCACTCTGGATCCAGCCGACTTCAGCAAGTGAGGGGGCCGCGAAGCCCATGCCGTGGACCGCCACCACCCCCGGCAGAGGTGAGAGGGTTCCGATCGTGGTGGCGTTCTCGCAGATGAGCACGTGGGCGGGCGCCCACGCAAGCTTCGACAACTCCACGATGTCGACGGCGAAGTCCGCCACCCCGGTGTCCAGTTCGGGGTCGAGGGTGCGCACCCGGAAACGAACAGGCGTGCGGCGCAAACCGGCGCCTTCGCTCCCCGTGGTGGCGCTCGCCAGTGCTTCCACGGCACTGCGGTGCCGCTCGACCCACTTGGTGTGGACGTCAGGCACCGGTAGCTCTCGTTCCCACAGTCCCGACTCGGGGTGCGTGGCGAGCCAACCCAGAACGGCCAGCAGGCGGACCACGTCAGGCTCTTCCATCCGACCCAGCGTCCTGGCTGAGACCCGTACCGCCTCGGCGAGATCTGCGTCGGGCCAGGCCGCCCGCACGCGCTCGGCCGCTAGAGATGCGCGACTCCAGGTGTCACCATCGCCTGCCAGCCGGGCCATGGCCGCGGGCGTGGCTGTGGCGCGCGCCGGCAGGTGTTGGGCGCCGTGGGCCCGCCACTGCTTCTCGACCCACTGCACCGTCACGCCGTCGGCCCACGCCTGCCGCTGCCAACCGCCGACCCAGTTCGCCACGGCGTCCGGATCGCCGGACATGGTGGTCTCGGTCGGCGGGTGCAGCGGCCACCACCGGGGTGAGTTCGTCCCGGCGAGCCAGCCCGGCCAGTGCGCCCGCCATTGCTTGGTTGCCCATGCGCGGAACTCGCCCGCCGACCTCATAGCAGCGCGTCCTGGACGACCTCGTCCACGTCATCGAGCGGCTCATCGGACTCGAACGCCAGCTGGTGGATCGCGGAGCGCCGGCCCGAGTCATTCGTCACCATCGCGACGCCGCCGACGTAGTCGTCGATCGTCTGGAGCATCTTCATGGGGGTTGCCAGCAGCAGCTGGAAGCCGAATGTCCTGAAGACCTCCAAACCAGCCTGGGTGAACCGGTGGTCGGCCTTGTCGAACGCCTCGTCGATCACCACGAGCGCATACTCCGGCTCGGCCTGCCCCGCTGGCGCGAGTTGGAAGCGCAGGGCCGCAGCCAGACAGAAGGTGACCAGCTTCTGGCGTTCACCTCCCGAACGCCCGCCCGAGCCCGTGAAGACGTCGAGCTGGCCACCATCGGCGTCGAGCACCCGGGCCTGGAACTGCACGTGCTGCCGCGTGTCCAGGCAGCGCTCACGCCACGCCTTCTCGTCGGCCGAACCGAGACGGTCGAGGATGCCCTTCATCAAGGCGAACCGCTCCTCGGCCGCCGTCCGATCTCCGGGGTCGTCGGAGGCGAAGACGTCGGTGATCGAGTCAGCTGTGATGGCGGTGAGCGTGCCCAGGAACTTCTCCACCTCGGGCAGCGCCCGGTCCCGCACGTCGATCTGCAGGTGGCCCCCGGGCGAGAACTCGGTGAGCCGCAGCGACTTGTTGACCTCGTCGACCCGCGTGCGGATTTCGCGGCGCGCGCTGCGGATCTTCATCGAGAGCTGCCCGATGTTGTTGCGAGTCTGCTCTCCCAACAGATGGAAGAACCGTTTCTCGAAGGTCGGCAGTCCGTCGCGCTCAAGCGATCCGAGCCGCTCCAGATACTCGGCGAGGAACTCGACTTCTTCACCCCAGTCGGCGGCCTGGTTCGACCACTCCCTCCGATATGCGCCCATGTGGCGAACGATGTGACGCTCGGTCAAGGACCGGCGCCGGTCGGCCTCGGCGTGGCGTTGACCGAGCTGTTCACGCATTGCCGCTTCGAGCCGCTCGGGCCGCACCGCCAACTCGGACGCCGCGGCCTTCAGCTGCGCGGCCACCGCGTCGGGGACGGGTTCGGCACCCTCAAGCTCCGCCGTGAGGTCGGTGACCCGGATGTCCAGGTCGCGGACGGTCCGGGCCACCTCGTCGTACTTCCCGGCGAGGGTGCGTCGGAGCGCCTCTGCATCCTCGACCGCCGCTTTGGCTCGCTCGAGCGCCAGCTCGAGGGCCGGCGCGTCACGGTGGTCGCTGCGCAGTTGAGCGAGGCGCCCCTGCGTCACGTGCAGTCTCTTCTCCAGCACGGCCAGGTCGAGGTCACCCCATGCGATGGGGTCGAGCTGGGCGAGCGCATCGCGACGCCGCTGTCGGTCGGCATCGCCACGACCCAGTTCGTCGAGTTCCTGCACGGCAGCCGTGACGTCGCGCTCGGCGTCCCTCTGGATCCTGACGAGTTCGGCCTCCTTCGCCTCGATCGAGAAGCCGAGCACCCAGCGGCGCCGCTCATCGACGCGCCCCCGGTCGTCCTTCTCGTGCAGGGTGGCCGAGTGCTTGACCTGGCCGGCCCGCGTGACTGCCCGATCGTGCTGGCGGAACTCAGCGACATGGTCGACGCACGCGTAGTCGAACCGCCGGCGCAGCCGGTCAGCGATCCAATCCCGGTAGGGGCCCTCGGCGAGGTCGACCTTGGCCAACAGTGAGGGTTCGTCGGGAGACCAGTCATCCGCGCATGGGCGATCGGTCGCCACCCTCTCGTACACCAACCGGGCGCCCAGGTACTGGCCATCGATGACCTCCGCGGCGGCGAGGTAGTGCGGCTCGGGAACGACGAGGGTACGGGCGAACGACCCGAGCACGCGCTCGATGGCGCCGTTCCAGGCCGACTCGGAGGGCTTGACCTGAATGAGTTCGCCAGCGAACGGCAGCGTCGACTCGGCCACTTGGAGCCGGTCAGCGAGGAGCTGCCTCGTCGCCAGCAGGCGCGGGTCGAGATTTGATCTGTGCCTGCGGAGCGCTTCGAGGTCAGCATTCACGGCGTCCCTGCGTCGCCGCGCCTCCCCGTGCTGTTGGTGCAGCTCGTACACCCGCGCTTGGTGATCGCGTTGCTCGTCCTCGAACCCGTCAGCAAGTGCCAACAACGTGGTCTGGAACCGCTCGATGTCCGCCGCGGACGAAGGCCAGTCGAGCCCGAGGAAGGCCGCGGTCGCGGTCAGTGCGGCGACCTTCTCGCGGCGCTCCGCGAGCTGTGCCCGCTGCGTGCTCAGGAGTTCCTCGAGTGTCCCGAGTTCTGCACCCGCCGAGCCGTCGAGCGCACGTTGGGCATCGACCCGCCCGCTCTCCGCAGCTTCCCAACGCGCCCCTGCCTCACCCAACTCGGTCTTGAACCGCCCCAGCGCCGGGCGCTGACGAGCCAGGTCTTCTTCAACCTCGAGAAGGTTGCGCCCGGTCAGCCACGTCGTGAGGTGCTCCCCCTCGTCGGTCAACCGGCGGAGCGAGCTCAGGGCAGCCGCGTGGTCGTCACCGAGACCCCGCAGAGGGGTGAGGGCTTCGACCTGCCGGCGGGCGTCAACGACAGCGGCATGGGCGAGCGTGAGCTCTTCGAACTGGCCCACCGTTTGCTCGGCGAGTTCGAAGGTGTCGGGCTCATCAAGCATGGAGTCGCGGAACAGCGAGTCGAGGTTGGTCAGGTTCTTCGCCGACTGGGTCTTGTGCAGCAGCACCTGCGCCTGTTCCGACCCCAACCCCAGCCGGCGCCGGAACTTGTTCGCGAATCCGGTGTAGGCGTCCGCTCCGAACACATCCCAGCCACTGGAGACCTGGCTGAGGCGCCGATTCTCGATACCGTCCTTCGCGTAGGGCTGGAGGGACAGCAGGTCGACCTCTTCGGGCGCGAGCACGAACATCGACTTCAGGTCCGCACCGCTCACGGTGCCAGCGCGCAGGTGGAACAGCCGCAGGAGCGTGGTGAGGGCGCCCCGACCGTCGTCGAAGGTGAGGGCCACACCACTCCAGGTTGGGCCCTTGCGCAGGAAGGCCGTCCCGACCTCACCCGTCTCGGTGTCGGTCTCGCGCTTGTAGGCACCCAACACGTAGGTGACCAGACTACGCTCGCGGTCACCGGTCTCGGTCCCTTGGGCGGCCGCGTTGAACTTCAGCCGCGCAGGACGGACGAGGATGGATGCCATTGCGTCGAGGACCGACGACTTTCCCGCGCCCGACGGGCCGGTGAGCAGCAGCCCCTTGCGCGGGACGTCGAACGACCACGCGCCGTCAAAGGTGCCCCAGTTGACCAGCTGGACGCGGCGTAGTCGGTGCTGGCTCACGACGCCACCAGCCGTTCGAGCTCGCGGGTGACAGCCGCCACCTCGTCGGGACCGAACACGAGGGCCAGGACGGGCGAGACCTCCCACCGCTCCTCGTCGTCGGTGGGAAGCAACACCGAGTTCTTCTTCATCTTGTTGACCGCCGCGCCGATACGGTCGTCGAAGCCCTTCTTGTCGGCGAGGTCAGCGGGGCGGTAGCTGCGCAACTGGTCCTCGATCTCGTCACGGCCCACGAAGGTGCGCACGTCAGTGCCCTGCTGGGCCAGGAGACGCCGCCGCAGGAACAGCAGCAGGGCAGTGTCGAGCAGCGTCAGGGGGTGGTTGCGGACGACCTTGGGGGCGTCCTCCAGCTCGAGGTTACGGACGAACGCGAGCCCGGCCCCGGGATCGAGCACCAGGTCGAGGTAGAGGTCGGCGAGGCGGCTGCGCACGTGGGCCTCATCGCGCACAAGCGCGTTCCACAAACGCCCGTCGCCGGCTGACGAGCGCAGGTAGGGGCCACGGATCAGGGCGAGGAGCACGCGTCGGGTGGCCGGCGAGAGCTCGCCGTGGTCCTCCACCGGTTCGCGCGCATCGTCATCGAACTCGTCGACCTGCTCAGCCGCACGCCGGGGGGCGGGTTGGATCGTCATGGCTCGCTCCAGTGCTGGGGTACCTCACCGAAAACGTAGCGGGGCGCCCTGACACTCTTCATCCGGCCGGTGGGCGAGGTCCAGGTCCAGACCTCGTCGCCGGCGGCGCGCGTGGCATGTTCGGTGGCGAGCAGCAACAGACCGACCACGGACGCCAACCCTTGTGTCGCGGGGAACCGGGCCAGCACATCAGCCACCGTGGGTCCAGGAACGTCGACGACTGTGGCCGCCACAGCCCGCTGCAACTCGGGGAAGTCGATCTCGGTGAGGCGGACTAGTGCGCGGAGTTGCTCGATGTCGAGGTCCCCGGAGTCGTGCGCGAGCACCTCGGCGGTCGAGCGCAGGTCGGCAGGGTTGTGCAGGCTCCACGAACCGATCGAGCTGATCGCAACCGACGTGAGGTCGATCTCTCGGCCGGTGGGGTGAATCGGGGACAGCTCCTGCAGGGCCGCGAACGCGGCCTGCTCAGCCCGGTCGATGATGGCCGCGAGCCGCTTGTGCTCGCGGTATTCCTGGGTTTCGACGAAGCGTCGCAGGCTGCGGGAGAAGCTGGTCAACGTCTGGCGCACTTGGGCGCTCTCACGCTGGAGCGTGGTGAGGAACTGGCGCAGGAACGCCGCGTCCTGGCTGGCGAGTACTTGGGTGAAGGACCGTTGGAGGACGGCGTCCACGGCCTCGTCGAACGCGTCCGTGAGGCCCGGGTCGAGCAACAGCCGGTGAAAAGCCGTGAAGGTACGTCCGGCGTCGGACTCCTCGATGACATCGACGCCGGCGAAGACGCGCTCGAGAACGCCACCCCGCGACCCCTCGTGGTTGATGATCTGTTCGCGCAGTGCCTGGTTGAGGTGGTCGAGGTCGTCGGCGACCTTGGCGAAGTCCCCGGGCACCTCCTCGGCGAGGCGCAGAATCTCTCGCAGGCGCTCGGACGCCGCAGCATCCGACAGCGGCTCGAACTCGCCGGACTCGACCCGGGCGATCTCAGCCTCAAGCACGTCCCGCTGGGCTCTGAGTGCCTCGAGCCGGCTCGTCGGCACGGGGTCGGAGTCGCGGGCCAAGGTCGACAGCAGGTCGGTGACGTTGGCGAGACGCGAGGAGGTCACGCTGGACCGGGGTTGCTCGACCGCGGCGACGAACCGGACGGCGTCCGCCGCCGAACGGGACAGCTCGACCGTCTCGTCTCGACTCTCGGTGGGCCGGCGGATGAGGATGCCGTCGCGGATCCAGCTCGCGACGTACTGCTGAGCCGTCTGTGGTAGAGGGAAGCCTGCGTCACGGAGTTCGTCAAGGTCGTCGGTGACCAAGGCCAAGAACTCGGCGTAGGGCAGCGCGCGGTGGTCGGTGAACCTCCGAGCCAAGACCGCCACCAGGACGGGCATGAGGTCGGCGCGCAGCAACTTGAGGCCCGGCGACTGCGCCGTGCGCTGAGCGGCAAGCGCGCTCCCCGTCGGACCGGCCATGCGGGTCAGTCTAGGGGCGAGCTCTTCGACGAGCGGCCCCAGAGGGAGTTTCCCAGCGCGTTCGTCCGCATTCTTCGCTTCGGTGACACCGAGCGCGGCGTCGGCGCGGGGATGACATTGGAGGAGGACGGAGACCACCGCGTCGAAGGCTCCCTGCCACAGCAGATCGAGCGAGCATCTGCGCTGATGGATCGACTGATGCCCAAGTGGCGCCAACTGGCACAGAGCGGCTTCTTCGAACCGACCCACCGCATCCCGGAGGGAGCATGGCTGGAAGGCCTGGTCAACGCAGTGGTCCACCGCTCCTACAGCATGATGGGCGACCACATCCGGGTTGAGATCTTCCCCAACCGCCTCGAGATCTTCTCCCCAGGACGGTTCCCGGGCCTCGCCGATCCGCGCCACCCTCTGCAGATCCCCCGCTTCGCACGCAACCCGCGGATCGCGCGGGTGCTGTCGGACATGGGGGTGACTCGCGAACTCGGTGAAGGCATCAAGCGCATGTTCGAGGAGATGCGCCGACGGGGGCTCAGCGACCCGATCTACACGCAGACCCCAGGCGGCGTCCGGTTGACCCTGCTGGCCACCGATGCGGTGCCGCCAGAGGTTCTGGCCCGCCTGACGCCCAGCTCCCGGGGCGTACTGGACACGCTGCGTCTGATCGGCGCTCCCGCAGGCACGGGGCAGTTGGCGGATGCGGCGGGCATCACCCGGATGACGGCAACGCGCGCGCTCAGCGCCTTGGCAGCCGAGGGACTGGTCACGTGGCAGGGCACGTCCAAACGAGACCCCCGCGCGACATGGTCACTCACCTGAGCTGTAACACCTACTGCAACATTGATGTTGCAGTAGGTGTTACAGCTTGATCCACGCGCGTGCGAGGATCCCCCCATGGCCGGAACCGGAAACCTGAGGATCCGTGACAGCTCACCACAGCGCCGGGCACGTCGAGCTACACCATGCACTGTCGCCGCTTCTCGAAGAGCTCGGTCTGGTCGAGCTGGAGCACAATCCCGGCGGCAACCGAGTGCGTTCGTTTCAGCCCTGACCTCCCACTGGCCAGCACCCCTGCACCTGTCGCCTAATGACGACAACGTGATACTGTCGCCGCATGGCGACACCTCGGATCCATGCGGCCGCAGCCCTCGGTGATCTCGTGCGTGAGGCCCGGCTGGCCCAAGGCCTGTCGCAGACCGAGCTCGCCGCCGATGCAGCCGTCGGCCGCCAGTGGCTGGTCGGGTTGGAAGCCGGAGACAAGGCGTCGGCACCCCTCGACATGGTGCTGCGCGTCCTCCACGCCCTGGCCCTGGACGTCACGCTCGCAGGCTCGCACCGCGAGGGGCGACCACTCCCGGAGCGTCCGACGCTGCCCAGCGCCTCCGACATCCTCTCTCGCTACGAGAAGCGGCCATGACCGCGCTGCACGTCGTGATGAACGGCCGCGTGATCGGTCGAGTTGAGGGCCGTGGCGACCGGGTGCGGCTGCGCTACGAAGCTGATCTCGACCCGGGAGTCGACGCTCCGCTCTCGCTGAGCATGCCGCTCACGCAGGCACGGCACCGGGGGCGTCCGGTGTCGTGGTGGCTGAGGGCCCTGCTGCCCGACCGTGAACGCCTGCTCATGCGCTGGCGCGCCCGCTTCGGGATCACGGACCTGCACCCGGAGAGCCTCCTCGCCCACATCGGCGAGGACGTTGCGGGTGCTGCCCAGATCGTCCGGGAGGATCGGCTGGCGGCGGTGCTGACCGACCCTGGCGGGCTGACGCCGTTGACCGACGCCGAGGTGGCCGGCCTCATCTCGGCGGCACGCATGGACGCCCTCCCCCATGACGCCACCCACGGCACGGGACGCTTCTCTCTCGCTGGGGCCCAGGCGAAGATCGCCCTGCAACGGCAGGTCGACGGCACGTGGGCACTCCCCAGCGGACGTGAGCCATCGACGCACATCTTCAAGCCGGCGATCCCCGGCCTCGAGGACCAGGACGTCACCGAGGTCGCGACGATGCGCACCGCCGCCGAACTCGGGTTGCCCACCGCCCACACGTTCATCGCCGAGTTCGGGGGCCAACGGGTCATCGGCGTGGAGCGGTACGATCGGGTGCTCGCCGAGGGACGGTGGTGGCGCATTCACCAGGAGGACCTCTGCCAGGCTGGCGGCCTCGACCCCGCGCGGAAGTACGAGTCGCAGGGTGGCCCGGGCGTGCGCGCGTGCGCCGACCTGCTCGGGCAGGCCGCCCCGGGCGATGTGGAAACCTTCGCGCGCGCGGTGATCTTCAACTACCTCATGCGCGGCTCTGATGCCCACGCCCGCAACTACTCGCTCTTGATCACCCCCGGGGACGTCCGCCTGGCACCCCTCTACGATCTGAACAGCACCTTGACCTTCGGTGCGGCCGCCGAGGCGACGCACCTGGCCATGGCCGTCGGCGGCGAGGATCGACTGGACGAGATCTCGGTCGGCAACTGGCGGCTGTTCGCGGCCGAACTCAAGCTGCCCGAGGAGTGGGTGCTGGGGGAGGTACAGACCATGGCAACACAGATCCCGGACGCCGTCGCCACCTCGTGCGCGGCGGATGACGTTCGCGGGGTTGCGGATGCGACGCTAGCCACCCTGAACGATCGGGTGGGCGCATGGGCGACGCGATGCTCGAAGCGGCTCACGACCACCACATGATCGGCGACCACGCGACCCTTCAACAGGCACACGCTCCAGTCAGGGAGCGCTCGATCCAACACTCCGTGCAGACCTCCCCGGATCGCGCCACTTCCCTGTTGGAGTCATCCCGGTTCTGGAACGTCGACAGGATGATCCAGTACAGGGTCTCGTCACCGTGACGCAGTGCGGTGGCCGCCTTGCGGGCGATGTAACCGGGGTGACGGTCCAGTAGCGTCCTGCCCGCCTCAGATCGGGGCGTGGGATCCTCCATGACCTTGGAAGATGACGGCGATCACCGGGTGGAGGGCTCACTCCAACACCAGATCCGCGAGGCGGCGGAGATCATGACCCGCCTGATGCCGAAGTGGCGGCAACTTGCCCAGAGCGGCCTCTTCGAACCCACCCACCGCATCCCGCAGGCAGCCTGGTTGGAGGGGCTGGCCAACGCGGTGACGCACCGCTCCTACAGCATGATGGGCGATCACATCCGGGTGGAGATCTTCCCCAACCGCCTGGAGATCTACTCCCCGGGCCGGTTTCCGGGAATCACCGACCCGACCAAACCTCTGCAGATCTCGCGCTATGCCCGGAATCCGCGGATCGCCCGCGTGTTGTCTGACATGGGCATCACCCGCGAGCTTGGGGAAGGGATCCAACGCATGTTCGAGGAGATGCGCCGACGGGGACTTGCTGACCCCATCTACACCCAGAGCGCGGAGGGAGTTCGTCTCACCCTCCTCGCAGCAGATGCCGTTCCTGCCGAAGTCATGGCCCGCCTCACGCCGAGCGCCAAACACATTCTCGACGCACTTCGGTTGCTCGGCGCCCCGGCCGGCACGGGCCAGCTGGCCGAACTGGCGGGGGTCACTCGCATGACCGCAACCCGAGCACTCAGCGCCTTGAGCGACGAGGGTCTTGTCGAGTGGCAAGGGACCTCGAAGCGGGACCCCCGCGCGGTTTGGGCCCTGACCTGAGCTGTAACACCTACTGCAACATTCGAATGTTGCAGTAGATGTGAGGTGGAGGCCCCGTTCGGCGAGCGCCGCCGTCCACACTCACACCCACGTGCGGCCCCACTGCATGCGCGGCCAGTACCTGAAGTGAAGACCCCCCGCTGCCAGACTCCTGACACTGGTGCAAATCTAATGTGTGATGTTAGATTTGCATGGTGATCGAGCGGTTCAAGGCGCAGGAACTCCGGCGTCGAGTCAGCACGTCGGCTGCCACGGTGCTCTTGGGTCCACGGCAGGTCGGCAAGACGACGTTGGCGCGCGAACTCGCTGACAGCTGGCCGGGGGGCGCCACCTACCTCGACCTGGAGCGGCTGGCCGACCGTCGCCGCCTCGACGATGCGGACGCCTACCTGCGGAACCAAGCCCCCCACCTGGTGGTCCTGGACGAGGTCCACCGCGTCCCCGAGTTGTTCGCCACCCTGCGCGGCGTCATTGACGACAACCGCCGGGCGGGCTTCAGGACCGGGCAGTTCCTGCTCCTCGGGTCGGCGTCCCTCGACCTGATCCAGATGTCCTCGGAGAGCCTGGCCGGCCGGGTCGCGCACGTCGAACTGAGTGGGATCAACGTCGACGAGGCGGCTGCCGACGGCATCCCCCCGGAGCAGCTGTGGCTGCGAGGCGGGTTCCCCGACTCGCTCACCGCCCACGATGACCGGACCTCGCTCGAGTGGCGCCAGGACCTGATCCGGGCCTACCTGGAGCGCGATGTGCCCATGTTCGCCCCCCGCATCCCCGCCGAGACGCTCCGCCGGCTCTGGACCATGCTGGCGCACTCCAGTGGGGGCCTGCTCAATGCGAGTCGGCTGGCGCAATCGCTGGGGGTGTCCGGCCCCACGGTGGATCGCTACATCGACCTCCTCGTCGACCTGGGGCTCACGAGGCGACTCACGCCTTGGTTCACCAACACCGGCAAACGCATGACGAAGTCCCCGAAGGTGTTCGTCAGGGATTCGGGACTCCTCCACGCCTTGCTCGAGCTCACCACCCTCGACGACCTGCTCGGCCACCCCTCGGCCGGGCCCAGTTTCGAGAGCCATGCCGTCGAGAGCCTCATCGACGCAGCACCGACCTCGTGGCAGGCCCACCACTACCGGACGGCCACCGGCAACGAGGTCGACCTGGTCCTGGTGGAGGGCGGGCGGCCCCACACCGCGGTCGAGGTCAAGCTGTCCACGGCACCGACTGTGAGCGCCGGTTTCCACCGCGCTTGCGACGACCTCGGGGTGGAGAACCGATGGGTCGTCCACCCCGGCGCCGAGGATGAATACACCACCTCGGGCGGCGTCGGCGTCATCGGCCTGGGCGCACTGGTCGCCAAACTCCGCGAAGGCGCGGGGCTCAGCGCCGCATGATCGGCGGGAACAGGGTCGTCGCACTCCCCCGCCGAAACACCTTGGCCGGACGCCCCCGCCCGCGGATGACTTCCCCCGTGTCCTCGACGAACCCCTCGGCGGTCGTCACCTTGCGCTGAAAGTTCCGGTTGTCGAGTTCGGTGTCCCACACCGCCTCGTAGACCCGCCGCAGTTCGGGCAGCGTGAACGTCTCCTCGCAGAACGCCGTCGCCACGGTCGAGTACTCCAGTTTCGACCGCGCCCGCTCGACCCCGTCGCGCAGGATCACCGCGTGGTCGAACGCCAGCTCTCGTCCGTAAGCCTCGGTCAGGGGCACCCACTCGGCGAGGTCGGCGTCCGTGTCGGGGGTGGGGTCGGGCAGGTCGGCGCCCAGGGCCAACCAGGCCACCGACACGACCCGCTCGGGTCGCGGGTCGCGGCCGGGGTCGCCGTAGCTGCGCAGCTGCTCGAGCACCACGTCACGTTCACCGAGTCCGGCCTCCTCGGCGAGCTCGCGGGCGGCGGCCTGTTCCAATGATTCGGTCTGGCGCACGAACCCGCTCGGCAGCGCCCACCGCCCCCGGAACACCGAACTTGCCCGCCGCACCAGCAGCACGCACAGGACGCCCTCGCGCAGCGTCAGCGCCACCACATCGCACGCGACCGCGAACACCGGGAACTTCGACGAGAAGACCATGGCTGCCACTTTACATGTGAGTTTGACACTCACGAACCGGTGCCCTACCTTTGAAGTGTGAGTTGAACATGAAAGGTGGTGGGGGCATGAAGCTGACGACCCTCCAGAAGGACCGGGCGGCGGGCGTCCTGCTCGGACAGGCGATCGGGGATGCCCTGGGCGTCCCGTACGAGTTCGGCCCGAAGATCGCGCCCGGGCAAGCACAGATGATCGGCGGCGGACTGGGTCCGTACGCGCCCGGCGAGTGGTCCGACGACACCCAGATGGCCGTGTGCATCGCCGAGGTGACGGCGTCCGGGGCCGACGTGACGACCGACGACGGCCTGCGCCGCGTCGCCGAGCGGTTCGTCGAGTGGAAGGCCGAGGGTGCCACCGACATCGGCAACCAGACGCGCGACGTCCTCAGTCGGGCCGGCCGCGGCACCGACCTGCTCACCACCATGCAGGCCGCGTCGGCTGAGCAGGCCGCCCAGGACCGCGCCGGCAACGGCGCACTGATGCGCACCGGCATCGTCGGGTTGGTCGCCCTCGGCGACGCGACGAAGACCGCGGACGCCGCCGCCCGCGTCGCCTCCCTGACGCACGCCCACCCCCTCTGCGTGGAGTCCGCCATCCTGTGGTCGGAGGCCATCCGCGAGGCGGTGGTCCACGGATGGTTCGACCTGCGCGTCGGGCTGCGACTCCTACCCCGCGAGCGCCAGGAGGGATGGTCCCGTTGGATCCGCGAGGCCGAGACCGGCGCAGCGGACCTCACCCGCAACGGCTTCACGGTGACGGCCCTGCAGGCCGCGTGGTGGGCGATCCACTCCACGCGGCACGTCCAAGGCCCCGACCACGTCGAGGCCGCACTGCAGGCGGCGATCGCGATCGGGCACGACACCGACACGGTCGCGGCCATCGCCGGCGCGCTGCTGGGCGCCCGCTACGGGGTGTCGGGGCTGCCCTCCGACCTCGCCCGCCGGGTGCACGGCTGGCCCGGACTGCGCGGCCGCGACCTCGTCCGCCTCGCCCTGGCCACGGCGACCCCGGGTGGGACGCCCCCCGAGTCGCACCTGAGCGGCCTCTCCCGCCCGCTCGGGGTTCCGCACCCCGACGACCCGGGCGTGATCCTCGGCACCGAGGCCGACCTGGCCCGCACCCGTGAGCTCGGCGTCACCGCGGTGGTCTCGCTGTGCCGGGTCGGGGCGTCCGAGGTGCGTGCGGCAGGCGTCGAGCCGGGCAAGCACGCCGAGGTCTGGCTCATCGACAAGGAGGAGCCGGACGCCAACGCCCACCTCCCCTGGACCCTCGCCGACGCCGCCCGCACCGTCGCCACCCTGCGCGACGCCGGTGAGCGTGTGCTGGTGCACTGCGTGCACGCCCACCACCGGACGCCGTCCGTCGCGATGGCCTACTCCCGGCTGCGTGGCGTCGAGGCCGGTGCCGCCGAGCGGATCCAGGAGGCGCTCGGCCCGATCAATGGCCGGCTGTGGCGCACGGCGTCCGAACCGGAAGCGGCAGCGTTGGAGGCCAGACTCGACCTGCTCGAGTCGATGTGGCTGGCCAGCGTGCGCGAGGCCACCTACCCCGGCCCGAATGAGTACCACCGGGCCCGACGCCTGTCGGCTCCCAGCCTCCCCCGCGAAGATGTCACTGCGCTGATCGGCCACGACAAGGCCGAACGCCTGCGGGCGGCCGAACGGGCACTCAGCCAACTCGACCTGATGCTGGGCGCCGACCTGAGCCAATACCGCAAGGACTCCGAGCACCTGCGCAGGGCCCTGCTCGCGTGGGCCGCAATCTCCCCGTGGAAGAACGAGATGTGGAAGGACGAGGAATGGACCTGATCCCCTTCATCGCCCGGCGCATCGCCATGCAGCTGCGACGGCTGCGCGCTACCGGTCACTCGCTGACCGTCGACGTCGGCGATGTCTACTACCAACTGGCCTCGTACGACGCGAACCAGCTGCTCGTCGAGGTGAGCTCGAACCAGTTCCTGCCCCACGGCGCCGGTCTGGACGGCATTGCCCAGAAGGCCCTCGCCGCTGCCGGCTTCACGGCCCCCGAGGAGGACTGGTCCAACTGGCACATCAAGCTGGAGGACCCGACTTCCTCCGAGATGATCGACGCCGCGATCGCCCTGACTGCGGCGCTCCTCGAGGTCTACCGGGTTCCCTTGCCCGACCTGCTCAACGGCCTGCTGGACGAGTTCGCCCGCTCGCACCCCGACTACCGCATCGACCCCGCGTGGGTCGAGACGCTGGTGGGTGACCGTGCCTACTCCTGAACAGGTGGCGACGGACGCCCACGCCGGCCAGGTCGACAAGGCGGGCCTGCCCTATATCGAGCACCCGCGCCGTGTAGCGGCTCGGGTGGCCGCCCAGACCGCCGACCCGGACGCCCTCGCCGCGGCTTGGCTGCACGACGTGGTCGAGGACACCGCGGTCGGGCTCGACGAGTTGCGTCAGCTCGGGTTCAACGAGCGTGTTCTGGACGCCGTGGATGCACTGACCCGTCGCCCCGGTGAAGGGGACGCGTACTACAGGCGCGTGGCCGCAAACCCGATCGCGCTGATGGTGAAGCGGGCCGACATCGCCGACAACACCGATCCCGTACGGATGCAGCGACTGACATCCGAGGAGGTCGAGTGGTTTCGGCACAAGTACGACCACGCGCTGCGACTCTTGGCGCGCTCATCACGTTGACGCAATAGTCTCGCGCCATGGGGAATCGCGGTCACCTCTTCGTCGTCCAGGCCGACCTGACTCGACTCGCTGCGGACGCCTTCCTGATCCCGTGCGACGAGCAGCTGAACGTGAGCGGAACGTGGCGTCCGTTCATCGATGGGGGCCCCGCCCAGCCAGCCGACCGGTGGTTCAAGCCCGCCGACGTCCAACTGGAGAACGGCTTGGCCGTGCTTCCCGATCCCACCCCCGAGAAGCCGCAGCGGCCGGATGAGGTGGTGGGGCTGCGCGTGTTGGTCGACACCGTGGGTCCCCACTCGATCAACGACATGGTCGAACGGGCCTTGGACGCGGTCCACGTGGCGGCCGACAAGGCGTCCAAGCACAGCGGTCGCGCATTGCCCCTCGTCGCGCTCCCCATCCTGGGTGTGGGGCAGGGCAGGTTCCCGGGTCAGCGGGCTGAGGTGGTGCGGTTGCTCGTGTCACGACTCCACGACTTCGTAGCTGACCACCCGATCGACGTGGCGCTCGTCCTGCGAAGGACCTCTGACTTCGCTGCGGTCCAGTGGGCTCGTCAGCTAGTCGAATCTGAGGGTCAGGACGCTTGGCCTGAACTCGCCGAGCTTCGACCCCTTGCGGACGAGCTAGGCGACAAGGCCGGTCGCGGCGAGTTGTCACTGTTCGTCGGGGCCGGAGCCAGCAAGCCCGTCGGGTTCCCCGACTGGCAGGAACTTCTTGAGGAACTCGACACCCACAAGCGCCTCGACTTCAGCGGTAACCCCAACTACCCGCAGCTGGCCGAGCAACTCGATGTCCCTGACCTGAACGACCGCATTGCTTCCCGCTTCAGCACCCGCAAGCATGCGATCAGCCATGGCCTGCTTGCTGGTCTCCGGGCGCAAGCCCAAGTCACCACGAACTACGACCCGTGCCTCGAGAACGCCGGGCTCGCCACGTACGGTGTGGGCGGCCAACGAGTGCTTGCCCGCCAGCTGGCCCGTGGCGGCACGCCTTGGCTTCTGAAGCTGCATGGCGACTTGGCCAAGCCAGACACGATCGTGCTCACCGAGACGCAGTACCGGCAGCTGGAGGGCGACAAGAAGGCCCTGCGTGGCGTCGTTCAAGCGCTCATGCTGACCAGCCACCTACTGTTCGTGGGCTTCGGTTTCGCCGACGACGACTTCCTGGCCATGTCGGAAGCCGTCGACCACATTCGTGCGCTCGCGGACGACACCGAACGGGGACCGGTGGGAACGGCCATCGAGCTTCGCGACTCCAGTGCCGATCCTGATCGGCGGCGGTTCGCCGAACTCGACTACCGCGCCATGTCGCCTGCAGACGGCAGCATCGGCGAAGCTGCGCGACGCCTCGAGATCTTCCTCGACCGAGTGGCCTGGAAGTGCCAAGTCGCAGGAGCCGGTCGGGCAGCATTCCTACTTGACGCTGACTATCGGGGAGGCGCCGATCCGCGCGATGAAGCTCTCATCCATGCCTTGACTCGGTTGAGCAAAGCGCGTGCCGAGTGGGGCACCTCAGCCGGGTCACAGGATGTGCTTCACCTTCTCCAACGACTGGGCCTCCGGTAGCCGCCAGACGGGTGAGCCTTCATCTCGATGCGCGGCATTGCCCCCAGCCGTGTCTCGGTCCGGAGTCCAGGCAACCGCGGAGATACTCGAATCGTTCAGAGCCCGGATCGCAAACCTCCAAGTCCGCAACAATGACCCCCTGTTGGCGCGGGTCCGTCAGCCATTCGTGCCAAGCCCGCCACTGGCCAAGCTCAAGCCATCCGCGCCGTGCCGCCTCGAACTCGTCTTCGCATAGCCGGACGTAACGATGCCGAGCCTGATTGTGCTCAGATGAGCCCGTCGCACTCCTCAGGAGGTCGTCGTCAATCTGGCTCTTCAACCTTGAGGTGGGGGTGAGCGCGACACGCCGGAGCGCGGGGTGAGGGTGGTTGGGGGTCGAGGCCTTCAGGATCGGAAGCGTCTCTTCAACCTGACCGGAAGGCCTCGACGTGTCCGAGCCTACGGGGTGCTGCTGCGCTTCCACGACCCCTTCGTACTGTGACCATTGCGACCTGCTGGTCGGCCTGGACGGCTTGCACGTGGTCGACGTCGACAAGACCGGCCATGGCGTTCTGGTGGTCACGATGGAGTCGGCGCCGACGGTGATGGGCTGCCCGACGTGTGGGGTGGTCGCTGAGAGTCGCGGCCGACGCACGACCACGCTGGTGGACATCCCGTGTTTCGCCCGGCCGACCCGTTTGCGGTGGCGCAAACGCACGTGGCGGTGCCTGGGGCCGGCGTGCCCGACCAGGGTGTTCACCGAGCAGGACGAGCAGATAGCCCGCCCGCGCGGGCTGTTGACCACCCGGGCGTGCCGGTGGGTGCTCGAGCAGGTCCGCCGTGAGCACGCCTCCATCCACGGGCTGGCGCGTCAGTTGGGGGTGGCGTGGAAGACGGTGTGGGGCTCGATCCAACCCATCCTGGCGACGCTGGCCGACGACGAGGCCCGGTTCGCCGGCGTGACCACCCTCGGGGTGGACGAGCACCTGGTGCGCCACGAGGCGCTGTTGTTTCGGATGGAGGTGAGAGACCTGCATCGCCCCGCTGTCGTAGCAGTGGGGTGAAGCTGGCGGCAGCCTGACTTCGGGGAACGCCGGGGTTGGGTGGGAGCAGC
>NZ_JACJFX010000003.1:0-62777 GCF_014164675.1 Propioniciclava sp. MC1683
GTGTGGCAGACTCGCACTACGAGTGCTCCTGTCAAGCAGCTGGAACGGAACCTAAGCAGTCCTATCCTTGCTTGTCACAGGAGCATTCGCCATCAGACCCGCCCTACAGCATCGGCGGATCGAGGCTGAGTGCGCCTGCCCTGACTGCATTTCCGGGTGGAGAAACC
The DNA here is from genome assembly GCF_014164675.1 of Propioniciclava sp. MC1683. Lineage (NCBI taxonomy): Bacteria > Bacillati > Actinomycetota > Actinomycetes > Propionibacteriales > Propionibacteriaceae > Propioniciclava > Propioniciclava sp. MC1683. The sequence goes on from NZ_JACJFX010000003.1 coordinate 168, forward strand.
CCAAGGATCCTTGGGGTTTCTCCACCCGGAAATGTTTCGGGAAGTGTCGCACGGCGGCCTTGACGCAGGTCTGTCCACAGGCTTGCGCGAGGGAGTGGGGGTGGCTGTGCACAGGCCCGGAATCCGAGTGACAGCAACGCCGCTGATCTGACCAACATCGGGGGCATGTCCGGCTTCCTGTTTCCCGACATCCCCGGCCAGATGGGCCTGGCCAGCACCCGGCAGCTCCTGAAGGCAGGGGCGTCCGAATGGGACCTGACCCAACTGGCCCTGCGTGGACAACGCGTGGTGCGCAGGGTCTATCGCTCCGGGACCGGCGAGCTCACGTCGAACCAGATGCTCGTGGCCGGGTCGCTGTGGGCGGGGCCGCACGCGGTCATGACCGGCGCCCACGCGCTCGCGGCCCACGGGCTGGTCGATGCCGATGACCTGGAGGTGAGGCCGAGATTCCTGGTCCCGGCCCAGCACCGCGCCCGTCGCAATGCCTTGGGCATGACCTCGGAGCGGACCCGCAGTATGCCGCGGAGCCTGTTGCGGGCCGGAGTCCCCGTCGCAACCCCCGAGCGGGCGCTCGTGGACACCGCCCACCGGCGAGAACTGACGGCGTCCCAGCTGAAGCTGCTGACGATGACGGTGTTGCAGCGGCGCCGAACAACCCTGGTACGCCTCGAAGCGGAGATCGCCGCACTGGGCGATGCCAACACCGGCCCCCTCCAGGACGGGATGCTCGGGTTCAGGAAGGGCGCCTGGTCGCCGCCCGAGGAGACGCTCGTCGCGGCGGTGGCGGCCGACGACCGCTTCCCACCGATGCTGGCGAACCCCCTCCTCGACGACCTCAAGGGCCGGCTGGTCGGGAGGCCCGACGGGTACTTCCCGGATGCCGGGGTCGTCGTTCAGGTGCACTCGCGCGCGTTCCACACCGGGAAGTCAGACGACGGTCGCGACCGCTGGGCGACGACCCTCGTGCGTGATGCGGACTACCAGACCTATGGATTGGTGGTCGTCCCGGTGGCGCCCGAGACGCTGAACAACGACCTGCCCAGCTTCCTGTCCACGTTGCTGCTCATCCTCGAGGCCCACCGCGGGCAGGGGGCCGGGCGAGTCCTGGTGCAGGTGCGGCCGGCCTGATCCCTGGCTTCTGGGATGGGGTGTCGTGCGGCGTTCCCGAGGACATTTCCGGGTGGAGAAACCCCAAGGATCCTTGGGGTTTCTCCACCCGGAAATGCAGTCAGGGCCGGGGCTACTTCCCGTCCGCCTCCGCCATCGCCTTGGCCAGCTGGCGCCACTCGCGCCACTTCCCGATGCGCTCGATGATCCAGCCGACCAGCAGGCCGAGGGCGACGCCGGTGATGATGCCCAGCAGCGGGCGGTCGTGGAAGATCGAGCCCGCGACGAGGCCGATGCCGACGGAGAACGCCGCCCACAGGATCGTGGCGGCCAGGTCGATGACCATGAAGCGGCGGTGCGGCAGGCGCACGTAGCCGGCGACCATGTTGATCGCGATGCGGTAGCCGGGGATGAAGCGGGCCGACAGCAGCACCTCGGGGCCCTTGTGGTGGATCAGGTGGTGGGCCCGGGCGAGGATCTTGCCGCCGCGCTCGCCCCGGAAGATCTTCTCCAGCGGGATGTGGCGTCCGATCAGGTAGGCGGTGTTGTCGCCGAGCCAGGCGCCCACGCAGGCGATCAAGATGAGGAGCCAGAGCTTCACCGGCCCGCCGTGCGTCTCCGACAGGGCCGCCATCGCGATCACGATCGACTCACTCGGCAACGGCGGGAAGAAGCCGTCGATCCAGCAGAGCATGCCGGTGACGAGGTAGGTCCACCACTCGCCGGCATGGCCGACGATCGCGTCCTGGATGGCGTCGTAGAACCTCATCGGTCAGGCGCTCCTCGGCGGGGTGGCTGGCATGGGCACGAGCATGCCAGAGGGAGGGCGTCCGACCAGCCCCCCGAGGGATGAATCGGGGCCGACCTCGGTCGCACTCCAGCCCTGATTCTGAGAGAAGATCAGCTTTCTCTTTGCTTTTTCTCAGGCTGCGTTTAGGCTGGACGGGCTGTCCGGGAGCAGGTCCCCCGGACGTCCCCATGAAAGGAAACCCCCATGAAGCTCAAGCGCACCATCGCCCTCGCCGCCTCGACGGCCGTCGCCGTCGGCGGCTCGGTCGCCCTGGCCGCGCCTGCCCAGGCCTCCTCGGTGTGGGACGCCGTCGCCCAGTGCGAGTCCGGCGGCAACTGGTCGATCAACACCGGCAACGGCTACTACGGCGGCCTGCAGTTCAGCGCCTCCACGTGGAAGGCCTTCGGCGGCCACCAGTACGCCTCGAACGCCCACCTCGCCACCAAGGCGCAACAGATCGCCATCGCCCAGAAGACGCTGGCCGCCCAGGGTCCCGGCGCGTGGCCGACCTGCTCCAAGAAGGCGGGCCTGACCAAGGCCGAGACCAAGAAGGCCGCGCCGAAGAAGGCTGAGACCGAGAAGGCGGCCCCGGAGAAGGCTGAGACCAAGAAGGCCGCCCCCAAGAAGGCCGAGACGAAGAAGGCCGCACCCAAGGCGTCCATCCAGCAGACTGCACCGAAGCGTGCGACGACCGTCAAGTCCGTCGCCACCACCGGCAAGCGGTTCATCACGGTCAAGGCCGGCGACACGCTGAGCCAGCTGGCCGCGACCCACGGCGTCCAGGGGGGTTGGAAGACCCTCTGGTCGCTCAACCAGGCCGAGATCAGCAACCCCGACCTGATCTTCGTTGGCCAGGAGATCGCCATCGGCTGACCTCCGGCCATCCTGATCGCCGGGCCGGCGTCCGTCTCCTCCCCCATGACGGACGCCGGGCCGGCTCATGTGCCAAGCGAAAGGCCCCCGCACCGTCTGGGTGCGGGGGCCTTCGTGACGGGACGGGGTCAGCGAGCGGCGGTGCCCTCGACGTAGTCGTCGTCGTGCGACTTCACCCAGCTCATCAGCTTGCGGAGCTCGCGGCCGGTGGCCTCGATCGGGTGCTGCTCACCCTTCTCGCGCAGCGACTTGAACTCCGGCGCGCCGGCCTCCTGGTCGTCGATGAAGCGCTTGGCGAACGCGCCCGACTGCACGTCGGACAGGACGGCCTTCATGTTCTCCTTGACGCGGGCGTCGATGACGCGCGGGCCGGAGACGTAGTCACCGAACTCGGCCGTGTCCGAAACGCTCCAGCGCTGCTTGGCGATGCCGCCCTCGTACATCAGGTCGACGATCAGCTTCAGCTCGTGGAGGCACTCGAAGTAGGCGACCTCGGGCTGGTAGCCCGCCTCGACGAGGGTCTCGAAGCCGGCCTGCACGAGCGCGGACGCGCCACCGCACAGGACGGCCTGCTCGCCGAACAGGTCGGTCTCGGTCTCCTCGGTGAAGGTGGTCTTGATGCCACCCGCGCGCAGCGATCCGATCGCCTTGGCGTAGGACAGGGCCAGCGGCCAGGCCTCGCCCGAGGCGTCCACCTCGACGGCGACGATCGCGGGCACACCGCGACCCTCGGCGTACTCACGGCGCACCAGGTGGCCGGGGCCCTTCGGCGCGACCATGCAGACGTCGACGCCCTCGGGGGCGGTGATGTAGCCGAAGCGGATGTTGAAGCCGTGCGCGAAGAACAGCGCGTCGCCCTCCTGCAGGTTGGGCTCGATGTCCTCGGCGTAGATCTTCCGCTGGTGCTGGTCGGGGGCCAGGATCATGATCAGGTCGGCCTCGGCGGCCGCCTCGGCCACCGACACCACGCGCAGGCCCTCGGCCTCGGCCTTCGCCGCAGACGCCGAGCCCTCACGCAGACCGACGCGGACGTCGACGCCCGAGTCACGCAGGCTGAGCGCGTGCGCGTGGCCCTGCGAGCCGTAGCCGATCACGGCGACGGTGCGACCCTGGATGATCGACAGGTCGGCGTCGGAGTCGTAGAACATCTCTGCCATGTGGGTTTCCTAACTTGTGGTGGTGGTCAGCGGACGCCCGGGCGCGCCCGGTCGACCTTGGCGGAACGATCGGTGAGGGACTTGCTACCACGGCCCAGGGCGACGAGGCCGGACTGGACCAGCTCGCGGACGCCGTAGGGGCGCAGCATCTCCAGCAGGGCCTCGAGCTTGTCGGGGCTGCCGGTGGCCTCGACGACCAGGGAGTCCTGGTGCACGTCGACGGTCTTGCCGCGGAACAGCTGCACGATCTCGATGATCTGACTGCGCGAGGCCGGGTCGGCCTTCAGCTTGACCAGGACCAGCTCGCGGCGCACCGCGGTCTCCTCGAGCTCGACGATCTTCAGCACCTCGACGAGCTTGTTGAGCTGCTTGGTGATCTGCTCGAGCACGGCCGGGGAGTCGACGGCGACCTGGATCGTGATGCGGCTGATCTCGGGGCGCTCGGTCGGGCCGACCGCGAGCGACTCGATGTTGTAGCCGCGCCGGGCGAACAGGCCCGAGATGCGGGCCAGGACGCCGGGCTTGTTCTCAACGATGACGCTCAGGGTGTGTGTCTTGTTCACAGGATCTCGTCCTCCCAGTTGGGCGCCAGGTCCTTGGCGATCAGGATGTCGTCGTTGCTCGTGCCGGCCGGGACCATCGGCCACACCATGGCGTCCTTGTGGACGATGAACTCGACCACGACGGGACGGTCGTTGATCTCGAGCGCCTTCGCGATGACCTCGTCGACCTCCTCGACCGTCTCGGCCCGCAGGCCGACCGCACCCATCGCCTCGGCGAGCTTCGGGAAGTCCGGGATGCGCCAGCTGTTCAGGTCGGTGTTGGAGTACCGCTCGCCGTAGAACAGGGTCTGCCACTGGCGGACCATGCCGAGGCTCTCGTTGTTGATCACCGCGATCTTGATCGGGATGTCGTTCAGCGCGCAGGTGACCAGCTCCTGGTTGGTCATCTGGAAGCAGCCGTCACCGTCGATGCCCCACACGAGCTCGTCCGGCTTGCCGACCTTGGCGCCCATGGCGGCGGGCACGCAGTAGCCCATCGTCCCGGCACCACCGGAGTTCATCCAGCGGCCCGGCTTGTCGAAGGGCAGCAGGTGCGCGGCCCACATCTGGTGCTGGCCGACGCCGACCGCGTAGTACGCGTCGGGGCCCGACATCTCGCCGATGCGCTTGATGACGTACTCGGGGCTGAGCATATCGCCCTTGGTGGGCTGGGGGTCCGGCGCGTACTTGGTCTTGAGGTTCGTCAGGTAGGCGCGCCAGGCCGAGTAGTCGCCCAGGTCCTCGCCGCGCAGCACCTCGTTGAGGGCGGCGATGGTGAGCTTCAGGTCACCCACGATCGGGACGTCCACGGCCCGGTTCTTGCCGATCTCGGCCGGGTCGATGTCGGCGTGGATGACCTTGGCGCCCGGCGCGAACGTGTCGAGCTTGCCGGTGACGCGGTCGTCGAAGCGCGCGCCGAGGGTGATCAGCAGGTCGGAACGCTGCAGGGCGCCGACCGCCGACACGTGGCCGTGCATGCCGGGCATGCCCATGTGCAGCGGGTCGCTGTCGGGGAAGGCGCCGCGGGCCATCAGCGTGGTCACCAGCGGGATCTGGGTGATCTTGACGAGCTCGGCGAGCTCCTCGTAGGCCTCCGACTTCACGACGCCGCCGCCGACGTACAGCGTCGGGCGGGACGCCGCCTTGATCATCTTCGCCGCCTCGCGGATCTGCTTGGCGTGCGGGTTGATCGTCGGGCGGTAACCCGGCAGGTCCAGCTCGTGCGGCCACTCGAACGGCGCGGAGCTGACCAGCGCGTCCTTGGTGATGTCGACGAGGACCGGGCCGGGGCGTCCGGTTCCGGCGATGTGGAAGGCCTCCTTGATCGCGCTCGGGATGTCCTGCGCGCGGGTCACCAGGAAGCTGTGCTTGGTGATCGGCATCGTGATGCCGCGGATGTCGGCCTCCTGGAAGGCGTCCGTTCCGACGGCGGTCGAGGCGACCTGACCGGTGATGGCGACGATCGGCACCGAGTCGAGGTAGGCGTCCGCGATACCGGTGACCAGGTTGGTGGCGCCGGGGCCGGAGGTGGCCATGCAGACGCCGACACGGCCGGTCGCCATGGCGTAGCCCTCGGCGGCGTGCGCGGCGCCCTGCTCGTGGCGGACCAGGATGTGGCGGACCAGCTGGCTCTGGCCGAGCGGGTCGTACGCCGGCAGGATCGCGCCGCCGGGGATGCCGAAGATGACGTCTACACCGACGCGCTCGAGCGACTCGACGAGGGCCTGCGCCCCGGTGAGTTCCTTGGGCCTGGTGTCATCTGCCATTGGTGATCATCCCCTTCGGTGTCGGTGTGCGGTGTGAGCTCTCGTTGCAAAGAAAAACCCCCGCTGCCGGTTTCGTGCACGGCAGGCGAGGGAGCGCGTCGGTCTGAGGCGGGACTCAGGCGACGCGCGCGGTAACTACGAGGAGGCTCATGTGCACGAGAGCCACCCTAGCGCCTTGTTCGGTTCACTTCACAACGTGGGCGTTCTGTGTCCATGATCCGGACGCCGCGGGCTGCGGCAGCGCTCAGCCCGTGATGCGCGCGTGCACCTCGTCGAGGTCGCCGGACGCCGCGCGCGTCAGCAGCGCGCCCATGCCGGCGTCGTCGGCGTAGCGCGGCACCAGGTGGACGTGGAGGTGGAAGACGGACTGGCCGGCGTCCTCCCCCACGTTCGACAGGACGTTCATCCCGGACGCGCCCAGCTTCTCGACGAGCAGGGTCCCGGTGGCGGCGATGGCCGGGGCGATCGAGGCCAGGACGTCGGCGTCCGCGAGGGCATCGCTGACGTGCGCGCGCGGGACGACGAGCGTGTGCCCGGTCTTGAAGGGGTCGAGGTCGAGGAACGCGATCGCGTGGTCGTCCTCGTACACCCGCTTGCTCGGGATCTCACCCGCGACGATGCGGCAGAAGATGCAGTCGGCCTGGGTGGTCATCAGCGAACCTCGAATCCGGCCCCGGAGAGGCCTTCCTTGACCTGGGCCACGGTCAGCGTGCCGTAGTGGAACACGGATGCCGCGAGCACGGCGTCGGCCCCGGCGCGGGCCGCGTCGACGAAGTGCTCGACGGTCCCGGCCCCGCCCGAGGCGATGACGGGCACGTCGACGACCGCGCGCACGGCCTCGATCATCTCGAGGTCGAAACCGTCGGTGGTGCCGTCGCGGTCCATGGAGTTGAGCAGGATCTCCCCCGCCCCGCGCTCGACGGCCTCGCGGCACCAGGCGATGGCGTCCAGCCCGGCGCTCTGCCGTCCGCCGTGCGTGGTCACCCCGAAGCCGGAGGGTTGGTCGGCCTCGCGTCGGGCGTCCAGGGACAGGACGATGACCTGCCGGCCGAACCGGTCGGCGATCTCGTTGAGCGCCTCGGGCCGGGTGATCGCGCCCGTGTTGATGCCGACCTTGTCGGCGCCGGTGCGCAACAGCCGGTCCACGTCGTCGGCACCCCGGACCCCGCCGCCGACGGTGAGCGGGATGAACACCGTCTCGGCCGTGCGCCTGACCATGTCGTAGGTCGTCTCCCGACCCTGCGAGGAGGCGGAGATGTCGAGGAACGTCAGCTCGTCGGCGCCCTGTCGGCCGTACAGCGAGGCGAGCTCCACCGGGTCGCCGGCATCGCGCAGGTTGAGGAAGTTCACGCCCTTCACCACGCGGCCGTCGTGCACGTCGAGACACGGGATCACCCGGATAGCCACACCCATGGGGTCAGACTAACCACAAGGCCGAGGGCCGGGAGTGTGCTCCCAGCCCCCGACCGCTCGTGGGTGTGGCGTCTCCGAGTGCATTTCCGGGTGGCAGGACCCCAAGGATCCTTGGGGTCCTTCCACCCGGAAATGCATCCGGGGGTCAGTCCTTCAGTCGTCCTCGAGGTAGGCCGCGTCCACGACCCCGCGGCGGAGGCGGCCGATGGCCTCGCGGGCGTTGTCGCGGACGACCGACTCACCGGCCGCGTCGGCGACCTGGCCGAGCAGGTCGATGACCATGCGCATCCAGCGGACGAAGTCGCCGGCGGTCAGCTCGGTCTCCTCGAGGATCTCGCCCAGCGCGACGCCGTTGCCCCAGCGGTACACGGCCTCGGCGAAGCCGATGTCGGGGTCGCGGCCCTGCTCGAGCCGGTGGTCGCGCTCGAGCAGCCGCACCTCGCGCCAGATGCGGCGCACCATGGTCTGGGCGACCTCCGACGACCGGGTGGGCATCCGTGCCGGGCGTTGCGGCTCGCCGCCGCGCGACTCGTAGGTCAGCGAGGACAGCACCGCGGCCAGCTCGGCGGGGTCGAGCTCGTCGAACGTCCCCGCACGGATGGCCTCGGCGGTGACCAAGTCGAGTTCGGAGTAGATCCGTGCCAGCATGCGCCCGGCGTCGGTCACCCCGGTCCCATCCGGGGACAGGTAGCCGAGCGAGGACAGCACGAGGCACACCTTGTCGAACCGGTTGGCGATCGTGTTCGACCGGCGCTCGGTCTGCGCGCGCAGGTCGGCGGTGTCGCGCTCCAGGCGCAGCGCCTTCTCAGCCGCGCGCGCGTGCGCCTCGCGGTCGGGGCAGGCGTGGCACGGGTGCTCCTTCACGGACGCCCTCAGCTCGGCGATCCGGCCGGCCACCTCCTCGTCCATCGCGGCCGCGTTGTACCGCCGGGCGCTCAGGTCGACCGAGCCCAGCTTGGTGTGGAACGCCGCGGCTAGGTTGCGCCGGTCCTTGGCCGAACGGCCGTCGAAGTGCTTGGGCACCCGCATGCGGCCCGCCACCACCGGCGGCGACGGGAAGTCGGTCAGCGACAGCTTCTTCACCTGGCGCTGCTCGGTCATCACCAGCGGCGACGGGTTGGCCCGGTCGCGACCGACGCCGGGGTCGATCACGACCGCCCAGCCCTCGTGCCGCCCCGACGGGATGGCGATGATGTCGCCGGGCACCAGCTCGAGCAGCACCGAGATCGACTCGGCCCGCCGGTCGGCCTTGCGCGAGCGCGCCGCCTCCGCCTCCAGGGCGCCGATCGACGCCCGAAGCCGTGCGTACTCCTCGAAGTCACCGCGGTCGCAGGCCGCGTCGGCCCACAGTGCCGCGATCTTCTCCTTGTTGCGGGTGGCGGCCCGGGCGAGGCCCACCACCGACTTGTCGGACTGGTACTGCGCGAACGACTGCTCCAGCAGCCCGCGCGCCTTCTCGCGGCCCACGCGGGCGACCATGTTGACCGCCATGTTGTACGTCGGCGAGAACGACGACCGCAGCGGGTACGTGCGTTTGGACGCCAGCCCGGCCACCGCACGCGGGTCGACGTTGCGGTGCCACAGCACCACCGCGTGCCCCTCGACGTCGATGCCCCGGCGGCCGGCGCGGCCGGTGAGCTGGGTGTACTCCCCCGCGGTGATGTCGACGTGGGCCTCGCCGTTGTACTTGACCAGCTTCTCCAGCACCACCGAGCGGGCGGGCATGTTGATGCCGAGCGCGAGCGTCTCGGTGGCGAACACGACCTTGACCAGGCCGCGCACGAAGGCCGCCTCGACGCACTCCTTGAACGCCGGCAGCATGCCCGCGTGGTGGGCGGCGATGCCGCGGCGCAGGGCCTCGGCGAACGTGGCGTAGTCGAGCGCCTCCAGGTCGTCGCGGCTCAGCCCGGTGGTGGCGGCCGAGGCGAGGGCGTCCAGCTCGGTTCGCTCGACCGCGTTCGTCAGCCGGACGCCGCTGCGCAGCAACTGCCCCACCGCCTGGTCGCAGCCGGCCCGGGAGAAGATGAAGTAGATGGCGGGGAGCAGGCCCTCGGCGTCCAGCTTCTCGACCGCGCCGTCGCGGCGCGGGATGAGGTTGGGACCCTGCTGCCCGCGCCCGGCGGCGTTCTTCTCGATCCGCTCGCGGGTGCGGCGGCCGCGCTGGCGGCGCGAGTCGTCGCGCACGAACCGGCTCTCCTGCTTGGCCAGGCTGACCAGTTCGGGGTTCACGTCGGCGGCCGAGGCGGCCCCGAGCGCGGGCGAGCGGTCCCCGGCGAGCGCGGTGGGGGCCTCGGCCTCGAACAGGTCGTAGATGCGGCGTCCGGCCATCATGTGCTGGAACAACGGCACCGGACGCCGCTCGCTCAGCACGACCTCCACCCCGCCGCGCACCTCGTCGAGCCAGTCGCCGAACTCCTCGGCGTTGCTCACGGTCGCCGACAGCGACACCAGCTGCACCGAGGGTGCGAGGCCGATGATGACCTCCTCCCACACCGCGCCGCGGAAGCGGTCGGCGAGGTAGTGCACCTCGTCCATGACCACGTAGCCGAGCCCGCGCAGGGTCGAGGACCCCGCGTAGATCATGTTGCGCAGCACCTCGGTGGTCATGACCACGATGGGGGCGTCGCCGTTGATCGTGGTGTCACCGGTGAGCAGCCCGACGCGGTGCGACCCGAAGCGCTCGCTCAGGTCGTGGTACTTCTGGTTGCTCAGCGCCTTGATCGGGGTGGTGTAGAAGCACTTGCGGCCCTCGCGCAGGGCCAGGAACACCGCGAACTCCCCCACCACCGTCTTGCCGGCGCCGGTCGGCGCGGCGACGAGCACGCCCGACCCGGCCTCGATGTGGGCGCAGCCGTCGCGCTGGTAGTCGTCGAGCGCGAACGGGAAGGCGGCGCTGAACTCGGCGAACGCGGGACCCGGCTCGGGGGCGGGGCGGTTCGTGGGCATCCTCTAGGCCTCCCGGGTGTAGACGTGCAGCGCCCCGGGCGCCGCGGAGACGGTCAGGGGCACGTGCCCGAGCGGCTCGCCGTCGGCCATGCCGTGCAGGCCGTCGCCGTCGACGACCACACGCCGGACGCGCAGCCGCTCGATGGCGGGGTGGTCGAAGGTGCGGCCCGTGGCCAGGTGCGGCAGGTAGCGCACCAGCGTCGACAGCCCCACGGGGTGGACGATCACCACGTCGAGGAGCCCGTCGGTCAGGTCGTAGTCGGGGGCGATCCTGATCCCGCCCCCGAAGATGCCGTTGTTCGCGACGGCGACGAGGATGGCGTCCACCTCGCGGTGCTCCCCGTCCAGGTCGAGGCGGTAGTGCAGCGGGGCGAACGAGCGCGCCTCGGCGATCACCGCCCCCACGTAGGACAGGTGGCCCAGGTCGACGGGGGCCTTGTTCGCGCGGGCGTTGACCTTCTCGTCGTACCCGGTCGAGACCACGCAGCCCGCGTACTCGAGCTGGCCGCGGTGCAGGTCGCCGCGCACCTCGGCGAGGTCGATGGCGCGGGTGCGGCCCGCGACGACGGCGTCGGTGGCACGCTCCCAGCCACGGCGCCGGTCGCGGCCCGGGCCGGGGGCGGGCGCCGCCAGCCCGACGCCCCGGACGAAGTCGTTGCCGGTGCCGGCCGGGATGACGCCCAGCGGCACGTCGGTCCGGGCGCAGGCGTTGAGGCCGATGTGCGCCATGCCGTCGCCGCCGACGACGACGAGGCCGTCGTAGCCCTCCGCGACGGCGTCGGCGCACGTGGCGTGCGCGTGCTCGGGCGAGTGGGCCAGGGTGCGGGTGACCCGGACGCCGGCGTCCGACAGCCTTGCCTCGACGGCCGGGGTCAGGCGTTGGCCGCGGCCGTGCCCCGCGGCCGGGTTGACCACGAGGGCGAGGTGCCTCATGCGCGCTCGAGCTCCTTGGCAGCGCGCTTGGCGCGGCGGCGGTCGTTCCAGTGGCAGATCGCCTCGGCGATCAGGAACAGCAGCATCATCGGGACGGCCAGGGCCAGCATGGAGAACGGCTCACCGCCGGGGGTCGCCGCCGCGCCGAAGACCGCACACCCGAACAATACGTAGCGGCGAGCACCGGCCAAGGCCTTGGCAGAGAGGACACCGACGAAGTTCAGCGTGACCACGACCACCGGGAGGAGGAAGCCCAGACCGAAGACGAGCATCAACTGCATCATCATCTTGAAGAAGTCGTTCATCTCGAGTAGGTTCAACACCTCGAAGCTCTCGGGTGTGAACGCCAGCATGATCGCGATCGCCGACGGCATGATGTAGTAGCCCAGCACGACCCCGCCGACGAAGAGGGGCACAGCGGCGAGCAGGAACACCAAGGCGTACTTCTTCTCCTTGGCCAACAGGGCCGGAGCGATGTAGGCCCACACCTGGTAGAGCCAGACCGGGCTGGTCAGCACCAGGCCCCCCAGCGCCGCGATCATGAGAATGAGCAGCAGCGGGGCCGTTACGCCACCCAAGACGGCCTGCACATCGAGGTTCGGACGGATCCCCTTGAGGATCTCCAGAGACTCCTCGTACGGCCGGAGCAGAACCTGGAACAACTGGTTGTTGAAGATCAGGCAGGCGATCATGCCCACGAAGATCACGACAACCGAGAAGATCAGCCGGTAGCGAAGCTCCCGGAGGTGGTCGGCCAGCGACATCACCCCATCGGCGGGAACCTTCGGGGGTCTGAGCCAGCCGAGGCTGAGACGGGCCACGGCGTCCGAGGCCTACTTCTGGTCGGCGTCGGGGCGGGGGTCCTCGACGAGCTCGGCGTCGAGGGTGCTGTCGGCCACGGTGCCGCGCTCGCGCTGGTCGAGCTCGTACTCGCGGCGGCGGAGCTCCGCCTCACGCTGCGCCTGCTCCTCGTCGGCCTTGATCTGGCGCGTCTCGTCCTTGAACTCGCGCAGCGCGCGGCCGGCGTTCTTGCCGGCGCCCGCGAGGCGGGACCCACCGAAGATGAGGAGCGCGAGAACGATCAGGATGACCCATTCCCAGCCCTGCATGTTGAACGGCATTGCAACTCCTTGCTAGGTGTACGAGGTGAAGTCTAGAAGGTGCGCGGCGGCGCCCCCACGCCGTCGACCAGCGCGAGCGCCGTGTCGACCTGGGAACCCAGTTCGCCGAGCGCGTCGAGCACCGCCAGGGCCTTGCGCCACAGCGCGATCGCGAACAGGACGAGCATGACCAACCCGGCGAGCGCGGCCCCCACGATGATCCACACCCACCACACCCGCCGAACCCTACAACACAGACCTGACGCCGGCTTCAGCGGTCCCCGCCGAGCGCCTCGCGGGCGGCCTCGATCGCGGACGCCGCGGCCTGCGGCGGGTCCACGCGCGCCACGGCCGGGCCCAGCCGGAGCAGGAGCCGGCGGAACCAGCCCGGGTCAGCGACCCGCATCCGCACGCGGAGCAGCCCGTCGGGCAGTTCCTCGGTGGCGACGAGCGGGTGGTACTCGGTGATCCAGCGACCCCCCGGGCGCAGGTCGAGGGTGACCTCGACCGCGTCGGGGCGGTCGTCGAGCCACCCGGACGCCAGCGCCGGGGCCGGCCCGTGGTCGGTGGTGGCCTGCTCGAGGGGGTCGACGGCGACGATGCGGTCGAGCCGGTAGGTGCGCCAGCCCGCGCGTTCGTGCGCCCACGCCGTGAGGTAGCCGTAGCCGTCGCGGGTACCCAGGCGTGCCGGGTCGACGACGGGCGTCGTCGCGACGCCGCGCGAGGCCCCGTGGTAGGTCAGCCGCACGGCCACGCCGGCGGCGATCGCGTCGGCGAGCTGACCCCGGATCGACTCCTGCCCCGCCGACACCGCGATCGCGACCTTGTCGGTGCCTCCGCCGACGGCGCCCTCGAGCTTCGCCCGGGCCGAGCGGACCGCGGGGCCCAGGTCGGCGTCCGCCATCTCGTCGAGGGCGGCGAGGGCGACGACGAGGCTCATGGCTTCCTCGGGGGTGAAGCGTTGTGGGCGGGCAAGGAACTCGGCGTTGGTGAGGCGGATGGTGCCGGACTCGAGGGCGTCCATGTCGACCTCGATGAGGTCGCCGGGCGCACCGCCGGGCAGGCCGCAGTACCAGAGCACCTTGAGGTCGGCGACGAGCTGGCGCGGGCTGACGTCGAACATCTGCGCGGTGGCCGCGAGGTCGGCGTCCGGGTGGGACTGCAGGTAGGGCACCAGCGCGAGCAGACGCGGCACCTGGCTGGCCGAGGTCATCGCCATGCCGCCACCGCCTCGAGGTGGGCGCGCACGGCGGCGGCGAGTTCGGGCGGGTCGAGCACGACGACGTCGGCGCCGTGCCAGGCGATGTCGCCGGCCGCATCGGCGGGGTTCTCCGCGACGCGGAGGCGCCAGGCGGTGAAGCCGTCGGGGGCTGGTCTCTCGGGGGCCGGTTCGGCCGGCTCGGCGAAGCGGGTCAGGTCGGGCGCGGTTCCCTCGCGGACGGCGACGGTGGCCACGGCGTCCCGGCGGGCGTCGAGGGAGGCGAGGTGGCGTTCGACGACGGCGGGGTCGGGTGGCGTCGTGGTGCCGGCTTGCTGCGTGGGGGGCGACTCGATGCGGGACACCTTGAACGAGCGCCCCTCCCCGCGCGTGCGGTCGAGGCCGATCAGGTACCAGGCGCCCTTGCGGTTGACCAGGCGCCACGGCTCGACGACGCGATCGACGCCGCGGTAGGTGAAGGCGACCGGTCGGGCCTGCAGGGTGGCCTGCCAGAGGGTCTCGAAGGCGGGTTCGCGCGCGCCGACGCTGGGGGCGAAAGTGGCGACGCGGTCCGCGTCGGGATCGAGCCCGGACGCCCTGAGCTTGGCCAGCGCCTTGGTCGCCTCGCCGCCGAGGCGGGCGTCGTCCCAGACGGTGGAGGCCACGCCCAGGGCTGCGGTTTCGGCCGGGGTGAAGTCGATCTCGGGCAACTCGAAGTCGCTGCGCCGGATGCGGTAGCCCAGCTCGTCGGGGAACAGCACCGAGTTCGAGCCCGTCTCGACCGGGACGCCCATCTGGCGCAGGTCGTCCTTGTCGCGCTCGAAGGTGCGCTCGAACGCCTGGTCGGACAGCCCGTGGTAGCCCTCGACGAGCTCACGGATCTGCTCGCGCTCCACGAAACGGCGCGCCATGAGCAGGCAGATCGTGAGGTTCATGATCCGTTCCGACTTGCGCGCTGACACGGTGTTCAGGCTAGCGGTGGGCGTCGCGTTCGTGGCGCAGCGCTGGGGCGGGCATGTCGATTCGGGACTTTGCTGGTGGAGGCGACTGCACCATCAAGTCCGACCCCCCAGAAATGACGGTGGCGGACCTTCCACCGGCAAAGTCTCGAACCGACACTGCCGCTCCGTGTCGGATCGCCGCGAGACGTCCCCCTGATTACCCCACGGGTAACAATCCGTCCGAAAGTGGTCCTTTACAGTCACAAAGCGCGCCTCGTAGCCTCGTCCCATCAACGTCGATCGGCCAAAGGGGGCGAGATGGAACTGCGTCTGCTGCGCTACTTCCTCGCCGTGGCCGAGACCGAGCACTTCGGGCGCGCCGCCGAGCAGCTGCACATGGCCGCCCCGCCGTTGAGCCGGGCGATCCGCCAGCTCGAGCACGAGGTCGGCGCCCAACTCTTCACCCGCGACACCCGTCAGGTGCGCCTGACCGAGGCCGGCCGCGTGCTGCAGCGCGAGGCGTCCCTCGCCCTGGCCGGGCTCGAGGACACCGTCGACCGCGTGCGCCGCATCGGGGCGGGCAAGGTGGGCGTGATCCGGCTCGGGGAGACGGGGTCGGCGACCTACGGTGTCCTCGCGCTGTGCGGCGGCGACGACGTCGTGTGCCCGCCCGACCTGATGGCCGAGGTCGCCGACGGCGTGCCGAACGGACGTCTGGTCGTGCTCCCCGAGGTGGGCCACCTGGCCCCGGCCGAGGACTCCCAAGGCGTCGTCGACGCGCTCAGCCCCGCCGGAACCAGCCCCGCACCGTCCGGCCCAGCCAGGTGGCGGGGACGTCCTCACCGGTGACCAGGTGCTCCAGCACGTGGTCGTAGTGCAGGGCGTCCGCCATCTCGGTGAGCCCCCGCGGCGTGCCGACGCTGATCAGGACGTCACCCGAGCGCACCTCCTCGTCGTCGCCCGGCAGGTAGATGTGCTCGTCGCCGCGCAGCACCAACACCGGCACGGCGGCGACCACGCCGTCGCGGTCGGCCGGGTGCCGGAACAGGTCACCCAGCCGCACCGACCCGCCGCGCAGGCGGCGCACGACGGCCGGGGTGTCGTGCTCCCCCACCACGATGCGGTGGCTGTCGGGCGACCCGCGCCCCAGCATGCCCAGCAGCCGGTCGAGCACGACCTCCGCCTCGTCGTCGGGCATCTCCCACACGTGGGCGACGAACTCCCAGAAGTCGGGGGTCACGACGCGGGCGAGGGCCTCCTGCACGGTCAGTTGGGCGGGCACGAACACCGAGTCGGGGGCGAACGCACGCAGCAGCGCGTCGTTGCGTTTCGACCGTTGCCGCACCGCCAGGAACAGGTCGGGATCGACCAACCGGGCGTGTCCGGCCAGCGCCAGGTTCTGCGCGTCGTCCGAGCCGCCGGCGATGAAGCCCACCGCCCCCTCGACGTCGGGTGCCGCGTCGACGTCGACCAGCGTCGAGTCGAGGCCTGCGTCCTCGAGGTCGGCGGCGATCTCGGGCCCGAAGTGGTCATCGGACGCGATGACCCACAACCCGTCCTCGTGCTCCTCGGCATCCGGTGAGACCAGGGTGCCCGGCGCGGCGAGCAGCCACGTCAGCAACCGATAGGTCGACGGACGCCGCACCCGCATCACCAGGTAGTTGCCGTACCGCTCGAACGGGTTCACCACCGCGGAGGCCCCGAACTCACGCATCGCCTTCGCCGTGCCCCGGGAGTTCGCCCGCGCGATCACCGGGACGTCGTGGCGCAGCAGCGTCACCGCCATGACGATCGACAGGTTCACCGCATCGGAGTCGGTCAGCGCCAGCACCCCCGCGCAGTACTTGCTGCCCAGCCCCGCCAGGCCCAGCACGCCCGGGTCGCGGGCGTCCCCCACCAGCCCCGGGATGTCGCTCGACAGCTGCGCGCCCGCCAGCGCGTCGACCGACTCCTGGTCGGCGGCGACGACGACCGTGCTGCGGCCCAGGGTGTCCAGGGTCTCGGCCGCGAGGCGTCCCATCTGGCCGTAGCCGACCAGGATCAGGAACGGCCGCCGCAGCCGCTTCACCCGGCGCACGAACGACTGCCGGGCCAGCGCATCGCGGAACGGCTTGTCCTGCAGCAGGCTGAGCAGGGCGCCGAGCGCGTAGGCCCAGCCGATGACCGAGGCGTAGATGCAGATGGTCAGCCACAGCCGCTGCTCGCGCACCAGCTCGTAGGGGGTCTCGCCGAAGCCGATCGTGAGCGCGGTGTACGACATCAGGTAGAACGCGTCGAACACCGACATCTGGTACGGCATGCCCTGGTCGTCGAGACCCGGCACGAGCGTCAGGCCGGCCACCGAGATGGTGAACACGACGACGACCACGATCAGCGGCGCGCGCATGCGGCGCAGCACCAGGAACACCGCGTCCGCCGACGGGGCGGGCGGCGGCACGCGCACGAACCGGCGGCGCAGGGTGCGCTGCCCGCCGTGTCCGTGCGCGGGCTCGGGCGTGGCGCTGGGCAGTGTCATAGGGGGACGCCGTGGGCTCGGCTCAGTGCCGCCGGAAGTTCGCGGTCTCGATGACCATGAGCACGACCGACACGACGTTGGCCAGCAGCGCGCCCAGGGCCAGCGACACGACGCTCGACATGGCGTGCACCGACAGCGGCTCGAACGCGATCTGGGTGAACCAGATCCACGCCAGGGCGGCGGCGATCAGCTGGATCGTGGCCACGAGGCTCGCCGCCAGGTGGATCGCCCCGATCTGCGTGCGGTCACCGAACTTCAGGATCGCGGCGATGACGTTGACGACCACGGCCGCGTACAGCTCGAGCACGTTGTGGTGCTCGGGGTTGCCGATGTCGCCGGTCACGTAGCCGAAGTTCAGCGTCGCCGCGAGCAGCACGAAGAAGCCGAAGACGACCTTCTCCAGGTTCATGCGCCCACACTAGGGCGTTCGGGCCTCGATCGGCGTCAGGCGACGGCGGAACCGAACAGGATGTCGACGACGTAGACCACCGTGTCGCCGGCCTCGACCGGCGGGTTCTGGCTCGGCTTCTCGTAGCCGACCTTCGGCGGCACGACGAGCACGACGCGCGAGCCGATCGGCTGGCCGACGATGCCCTGCTTGAAGCCCTCGAGCGTCTGGTTGATCTGGCCCGCGACCGGGGCGGCGAACTTGTCGTCGATCAGCTCGCCCGTCTTCCACGAGTACATGCGGTACTTGACCAGCACGTAGTCGTCGGCGCCGACCGCGCGCTGGGCACCCTTGATCACCGGCACGGCGACGAGCTCGGCCGGCGGGGTCGAGGCGGTGTCGATCGTCACGGTCGGCTTGCCCTCGGCCTCGCCGAGCGTGACCGGCAGCTGGGGGGTCTCGGCGGCGCCCACGGCGTCCTTCACCGAGACTGCCACGACATCCACAACGAACACGAGCGTGTCACCGTCTTGGACCGACTCTGGTCGGGTGGGGACGCCGTCGTAGCCCTGAGAGCCGGGCATCGCAATCAGGACACGTTGACCCGGCTTGGCCCCCGTCATGCCGATCGTAAAGCCCTCGACCATCTGGGGCAGCGCAAGCATCGCAGGGGTCCCCTGATCCCAAGATGAGCCGAACTGCTCCCCCGTCCGGCCGTTGAACCCAACGTAGTGCGCCTCAATTACGCTGTCGGCAGCCGCAGCCGGCCCGTCGGCCTGGCCCTCGACCAGCGTGCGCGTGCGGGTCTCGTCGATCGCGAACGGCGTCGGGATCGTGAGCGTCGGCGCGGACCCGGGCTCGCCGACCACCTCGATGCCGTCGATGCTGTTCGACACCGGCACCGGCTCGCGGCTCGGCGTGGGAGTCGGCTCCGCGCTCGGCGTCGCCGCGGCGGTCTCGGCCGCGGTCGGCGCGGCGGACGGCGTCTCGGCGGGGGCGCCACCACAGGCGGCCAGGATCGCGGACAGCGCGACCGCCGAAGCGGCCAAGGCGATGCGGGAGGGGCGTCGGTTCAGCACTCGGCCATGCTACCGGCGATCACGAAGGCGGCCGGAACCCGCCCAGCAGCCTGAACCGCGGTTCGTCGCGCATCCGCTCCGCGAGCTCGGACGCCGCGGGCACCGTGTGCGCGAACGGGTCGTCCAGCGCCACCCGCACGGGACCACCCGGCAGGTCGCGCACCTCGAAGCCGGACCAATCGACGACATGGTCGCGGCCCCGGTCCTGCGCGGCGGCAAGCAGTTCGCCACGCACGCGCGCGCGGGTCAGGCCCGGGGCCACGGTGGTCGCCGCGGCCACGGCCTCGTCCGTGGTGTGCCGGACGCCGTGGCTCGCCTCCCACAGGGCGGCCAGACCGACGGGACGTCCGGATTCGCTGCCGAGCTCGTGCCACCGCAGGTCGAGGGCGTCCAGGCGCGGGTCGTCGTCGGGCAGGCCGTGCCGGTCGCGCCAGGCCTGGATCGTGCGGAGCTTGGCGTCCCACTCCAGGCCGCTGGGGCGGCCGGCGTCGAGGGCGTCCAGCGCGGCGCGCCACGCGAACCAGCCCGGGCCGGTCTCGTCGTCGTCGGCAGCGAACGCCTCCACCAACCCCAGGTAGGTGCGCTGCAGCCCGCGCGCGGTGACCCAACCTCCGTCGGTGGCCGGGACGCCGGCGTCCGGGTCGCGGTTCCAGGCGCGCAGGGCGGCGAGAGCATCGGCGGGCCCGACCGGCGGGGTGCCACCGGCCTCGGCGGCGCGCAGCACCAACTCGGTGGCGACGACGACGAGCCACATCGGGTGTTCGAGGGAGTTCGTGTCGCCCGAGATCACGTGCAGGCGGCGGTAACGGTCGGGGTCGGCATGCGGTTCGTCGCGGGTGTTGATCAGCGGGCGGCTGCGGGTGGTCTGGTTCGACACGAGGTCGCCCAGCACGTCGCCGCGCTGGGACAGCGCGAAGGATCCGCGCCGCCAGTGGCCGGCCCCGCCGATGAGCAGCCGGGAGACCAGGAACGGGACGAGCCACTCCCCCAGCACGTGCGGGTCGAGGGACCGCGCGACCAGGTGGTTCTCGTGGCTGCCCCACGTGTTGCCGTGCGGGTCGACGTTGTTGCGGAACAGCCGGAAGGTGGTGTCCCGGCCCTCCTCGGCCTCGAGGTCGCGGGCCCGGGCGGCAAGGTCGAGGAGGAGGGCGTCCCCGGCCTTCTGGGCGGTGACCAGGTCGCGCGCGGTCGCGCACTCGGGGGTCGCGTACTCGGGGTGGGAGCCGATGTCGAGGTAGAGGCGTCCGCCCGCCGGGTGGAACAGGTTGGTGGTGGCGAGCTCGCGCGCGACCGGCGCGAACAGCCGGTTGGCCGCCTCGTCGATGGGCAGCCGCCGGCCGTCGCTGGTGCCGGTGAGGCCGTACTCGGTCTCGATCCCGTGGATGCGGGCCACGTCAGAGCTGGACGGCGTCCAGCAGCGAGCCCAACTCCTCGCGGGTCAGGTCGCGGATCTCGCCCGAGCGGAGCTGCCCCATGCGCATCGGCCCGATCTGGGTGCGCGCCAGCGTGCGGACCGGGTGGCCGATGGCGTCGAACATGCGTCGGACGATGCGGTTGCGCCCCTCGTGGAGCACGACCGTGACCATCGTGCGCTGCTCGGTGCGGATGCCGAGCTTGACCTCGTCGGGCTTGACCCAGCCGTCCTCGAGCTTGAGGCCCTTGGCGAGGCGCTTGAGGGTGGCGTTCTCGACGAAGCCCTCGACCTCGGCGACGTAGGTCTTGGTGAGCTCGTAGCTGGGGTGCATCATCCGTTGGGCGAAGTCGCCGTCGTTGGTGAGCAGCAGCATGCCCTCGGTGTCGGTGTCGAGGCGCCCGACGTGGAACAGCCGCTCGCGCGAGTGCTGGCCCAGGTAGTCGGCGACGGTGGGGCGACCCTCGGGGTCGTCCATGGTGCAGACCACGCCGCGGGGCTTGTTCAGCACGGCGTAGACGTGGCGTCGCGGCGGCGGGATGCGGCTGCCGTCGACGCGGATGACATCGCGCTCGGGGTCGACGCGACGGCCCTGCTCGGTGACGAGCTTGCCGTTCACCTCGATGCGGCCCTCGTCGATCATGATCTCGGCGGCGCGGCGCGAGGCGATGCCCGCCTGGGCGAGCACCTTCTGCAGCCGGATGCCCTCGAACTCCTCCGCCATCAGGAGGGCTCGGAGAGCCGGTCGAGGTCGGCCTGGTCGGGCACCTCGTCGGCGTCGATCGTGGGCTGCGCCGCCTCCGCGTTCTCGGACGCCTCGGCCTCGGCCCACTCGGCCGCCTGGTCGGCGGTGGGGATCTCGGTGTTCTCGCTCATGTCCCCATCTTCCCGCGCGACGGGCGTCTCGGCCAGCCCGGCCAGCTCGGCCTCGAGCAGGGACGCCTCGGGCAGGTGCGGCGCGATGGGCGGCAGCTGGTCGAGGGTGGTGAAGCCCATCTTCTCCAGGAACAGCGGGCTGGTGCGCCACAGCATCGCGCCGGTCTCCTCGGAGTGGCCGGCCTCCTCGATCAGGCCGCGGGTGGCGAGGGTGCGCATGACGCCGTCGACGTTCACGCCGCGGATGGAACCGACGCGGGACCGCGAGATCGGCTGCAGATAGGCGACCACGGCGAGCGTTTCGAGCGCCGCCTGCGACAGGCGGGACTGCTGCCCCTCCAGCACCCAGTGGGCGATGACCTCATGGTGCTCGGGGCGGGTGTAGTAGCGCCAACCCTCTCCCACCTGGCGGAGCTCGAAGCCGCGGCCGGTCTCGTCGTAGAAGGTGGCGAGGTCCTCGAGGGCCTCCCAGACCACCGGGGTGGGCACGTCGAGGGCCTGGGCCAGTTCTGCGGCGCCCATCGGCTCGGTGGCCATGAGCAGCAGGGCCTCCAGCGGCCCGGTGATGGTGGTGTCATTCATGCGTGCGCCTCCCCTGCGCCGAGGGCCCCAGTTCCCGCCGCCGAGGGCCCCGGTTCGTTGGTGTCGAACTCGTCGAATTCGTCCGAAATCGTCAGGTCGCCCTCAGCCGTGCCCGTCCACCGGATGGTCAGCTCGCCCAGCGGCGTGAGCTGCTCGAAGGAGACCGCGCGTTCGCGGGCCAGTTCGAGCAGCGCCAGGAACCGGGCCACGACGACGAGCCGATCGCTGGCGTCCGCCACGAGGCCGCGGAAGGTCGAGGCGCCGAGCCGGCGCAGGCGGTCGACGAGGATGTCGGCCTGCTCGCGGACGCTGACCGCGGGCGCGTGCAGGTGCGCCAGGGAGACGGTCGGTTGCTCCTTGGGCTGCAGGGCGCGGGCGGCCAGCCACGCGAGTTGGTCGCCGTCGATGGTGATCTCGACCTCGGGCAGGAGGCGGGCGAAGGCGTCCTCGAGGCCGCCGGGGCGCGCGTGCCGCAGCGACTGCTGGTCGAGGCGCTCGCTGATGATCCCCGAGACGACCTTGAACGCGCGGTACTGCAGCAGGCGGGCGAAGAGCAGGTCGCGGGCCTCGAGGAGGGCGAGGTCCTCGGCGTCCTCGACCTCGCCCTGGGGCAGGAGGCGGGCGGCCTTGAGGTCGAGCAGCGTGGCCGCGACGACGACGAAGGAGGAGGTCTGGTCGAGGTCCCAGGCGTCGCCCATCGCGCGGATGTGGGCGATGAACTCGTCGGTGACCTTGCTGAGGGCCACCTCGGTGACGTCGAGCTTGTGGCGGCTGATCAGCTGCAGGAGCAGGTCGAAGGGCCCCTCGAAGTTGTCCAGGCGGAGGGTGAAGGGGCTCTGGGTCGTCACTGGGCGAGCCGCTTGAGGACGTCGGCGTCGGCCCCCTGCTCGGCGATGGCGGCCAGCGTCGAGGCGATCGCGGCGCGGACGATCCGGCCGCGGTCGACGGCCAGGCCGTGCTCGGCGCGCAGGTCGAGGCGGAGGCGCTCGAGGGCGAGGAGTTCCTCGGAGCTCACGTAGACGGTGATCTTCTCGTCGTGGCGCACGCGGCCGGTGTGCTCGACGGTGCCGTCGACGGACGCCGCGGGCTTGCGCCGGCGCGGGGGCTTCGCGTCGGCGGCGGCGTCGGGGATCGGCCGGGCGACGTCGGCGTTCTCGGCGAGCGCCTCGGAGGTGGACCGGAACAGCTCGGAGGCGCCGGGCAGGCCTACGCGCCGGGGCATCGGGCGAGCACCTCCCGGGCCAGGGTGCGGTAGGCGGCCGCGCCGGGGCTCGAGGACGCGTAGGTCGTGATCGGCTCGCCGGCCACCGTGGTCTCGGGGAACTTCACCGTGCGCTTGATGACGGTGTGGAACACCTTGTCGCCGAACGCCTCGACGGCCCGCTGGAGCACCTCGCGGCTGTGCAGCGTGCGGCCGTCGTACATCGTGCCGACGATGCCCAGCACCTCCAGGTCGGGGTTGATCCTTTCGGTCACCTTCGCGATCGTGTCGGTGAGGAGGGCCACGCCGCGCAGCGCGAAGAACTCGCACTCGAGGGGGATGATCACCTGGTCGGCGGCGGTGAGGGCGTTGACGGTGAGCAGGCCGAGGCTCGGCGCACAGTCGATGATGATGACGTCGTAGCGGTCGCGGACCGGCTTCAGCACCCGGCGCAGCGTGTGCTCGCGGGCGACCTCCGAGACCAGCTGCGGCTCGGCGGCCGACAGGTCGATGTTGGCCGGCAGCAGGTCGAGCCCGTCGACGTTGGTCTCGAGGATCACGTCGTCGATGTCGACGTCGCGGCCCAGCAGCAGGTTGTAGATGCTGAGCTCGAGGGTGTGCGGGTTGACGCCCAGGCCGACCGAGGCCGAACCCTGGGGGTCGAAGTCGACGAGGAGCACCTTGCGGCCGGTCTCGGCCAGCGCGGCGCCCAGGTTGATCGTCGTCGTGGTCTTGCCGACGCCGCCCTTCTGGTTGGTCATCGCGATGATCGTGGCGCGCTTCGGGCCGGGGCCCGGGGCCGTCGGCTCGGGGAGGTCGGGCCAGGGGCGACCGGTCGGGCCCAGGCCGTCGCTCGTGGTGTCGGTGTCATCCTCGAAGAGCGCCGGGTTCTGGCTCACGATCGTCGTATCCCCTCATCCTGCTGTGGAACCGTCCTGACGCGAACACTACGCCCCAAAAGGCGACAAAGTGACTCCGGCACGCTGGCGACAACATTGGTTGAAGTGTCAATTATTTGGTACGGTGGAGCCATGGATGACGTGCGCTGGCTGACCGACGACGAGATCGACACGTGGCTGAAGTTCCGGGCCGTGGTCGAGCTCTACCCCGGCCTGCTCGACGCGCAGCTGCGCCGTGACGCGCAGCTGACCCACATGGAGTACCAGGTGCTGGCCATGCTGTCGGAGGTGCCCGACCGCACGCTGCGCATGACCGCGCTCGCGGCCCGCACCAACGGCTCGCTGACCCGCATGTCGCACGTCGTCACCCGCCTCGAGCAGCGCGGCATCGTCGCCCGCAGCGCCTGCGCGCTCGACGGCCGCGCCACCAACGTCACCCTGACCGACGCCGGCCACGACGCCCTCGTCGCCGCCGCACCGGGCCACGTCACCCAGGTGCGCGAGTCCTTCCTCGACGCGCTCTCCCCCGCGCAGCTGGGCCAGCTCGACGCCATCTGCGACGCGATCCTCGACCGCATCGACCCCGAGGGCAAGATGACCACGCGCTGACGCGGGGACATCGTCGCCCAGCCGGTTCCAGATTCTTCGACCCTGCCGGAAAGCCCAGTCCGACTGGTGAGTTCATCCTTCAACCAACTGATCGAACCGGGTTGGCGACAATGTCACCCCGGCGCGTGACACCGCCTGCCCAAGATCTCGGGCGTGAGACCACGAAACAGCCCCTTCGAGGGCACCGGGATCGCAACCTGGCGCCCCCGGTCACGCGCTGACCAGGCTTGGGCACGCCGGGCGCTCCGGCGCGGCGACCTGGTCGAGGTGCTGCCCACCGTCTACGCCCCGTCCTCGGCCCCCATCACCCTGGAGCTCCGGGCCGCAGCCCTGAAGGACCTCGACCCCGACGCCATCATCACGGGTGCTGCCGCCGCCCGCCTGACGTGGTGGCCCCAACTGGCCACCGACATCCTGTCGGCGACGCGGCCAGGCAGCCTGGTCGCGGTCCCGGGGTTCCGTTGGGAGCAGCGTGACATCCCCCGCGACCTCGTCGTCGACCGCGGCGGGCTCACCCTGGCGAACGCGGCCCTGTCCGTCCTCGACCTCATCCCCGACAAGGGCGGCAACGCCATCGACGAGGCACTGCGCCGCAAGGCCTGCACGCTCCCCGACCTCTGGGCGGCGTTCGAGCTCACCCGCGGCCGGGCGGGCAACGGACTGCGGCGGGCGTTGCTGCACGATTCCCGCGACCTGCCCTGGTCGGAGGCCGAGCGGCACCTGCACCAGCACTACCGCGCCTGCGCCCTCCCCTTCGCCCACGCCACCAACTTCTGGGTCACCCTCAGCGACGGGCGTCGCACCCCGCTCGACTTCGCCCTCCCCGACCTGCGCCTCGGCTTCGAGGCCGACGGCTTCGCGTGGCACGGTGACCGGAAGGCCTTCGAGTACGACCGCGACCGGGACTCCGACCTCGCGGCCCAGGGCTGGTGGGTCATCCGGTTCTCGGCGAGCTTCCTCGAGCACGAGGCCACCGAGGTGCGCCGCCGGATCACCGCGATCGTCCGGGATCGAGCCCGATCCCTCGGGGTCCCCTGCCCTACCGTGCCCGCGGGTGCGCGGTGAGGAACACCTCGCGCAGGTGCTCCACCGTCACCAGCGTGTAGATCTGGGTCGTCGTCACCGACGCGTGCCCGAGCAGTTCCTGCACCACGCGCACGTCGGCCCCGCCGTCGAGCAGGTGGGTGGCGAACGAGTGCCGCAGTGTGTGCGGGCTCACCGGAACCCCCAGCTGGGCCCGCTCGGCGCACTCGGCGAGCACGTTGAACGCTGACTGCCGGCTGAGCCGGCCCCCGCGCGCGTTCAGCAGCAACGCGGGCCCCGGCCGGGCCGCCCTGGCGATGAACGTCGGACGCCCCCGCACCAGCCAGTCGCCGATCGCCGTGCGCGCATACGAGCCCAGCGGGACGATCCGCTCCTTGCGACCCTTGCCGAACAGGCGCAGCCCCAGGTCGGGGTCGTCCAGCTGCGAGCTCACGTCGTCGACGTCGAGCGCGCACACCTCCGAGACGCGCGCCCCGGTGCCGTACAGCAGCTCGAGCAGCACCGCGTCGCGCAGCCCGACGGGCGTGGTGCGGTCGGGCACGTCCAGCAGTGCCTGCACCTGGTCCACCGACAGTGCCTTGGGCAGCCGCTTGCCCTGCCTGGGTGGGGAGACGCGGGCCGCGGGGTTGGCGTCCGCCTCGCCGTCGCGCACCGCGAACGCGTGGAACGAGCGCACCGCCGCCCCCGCCCGGGCGACGCTGGACGCCGCGAGCGCGGGCCGGTCCTCTCCCCCGGCCCGCAGCCAGGCGGCGAAGTCCTGCACCTGCTCGGGCCGCACGTCGCCGACCGAGCCCACCCCGGCGTCCGCGAGGAAGCGCACATAGCGCGCGAGGTCGCGCCGGTAGCCGGCAACCGTGTGCGCGGAGGCGCCCACCTCGGCCTCGAGGTGGTCCAGGTAGGCGCCGACCGCCCGCTCGAGCGAGCTCAACGCGGCCGGGTCTCCCCGCCCAGGGCGTGGATCCGCGCGTCGCGCTGCTCCTTGACCGCGCGGGCCGGCCACGGGGCGTCCGCGGGGCGCAGCGACTCGACCCGGCCGGTGCGCAGCGCGGCGTAGGCGGCCAGCGCACCCGCCACCATGGTCGGGTTCTGGATGCGGCCCGCATAGATCGCGTCGACGAGGTCGTCGAGGGCGACGAGGCAGACGTCCATGTCGGCCTCCTCGTGCTCGACGACGAACCCGTCGGGGCGTCCGGTCGGGGTGAGGCCACGCGCCAGGTAGACCCGCAGCGTCTCCTGCAGGCAGCCCGGCGAGGTCATGTAGTCGACCAGGATCCGCCAGTCGGACGCCGCCAGCTCGACCTCCTCGGCGAGCTCGCGGCGGGCGGCGTCCACCCAGGACGTCTCCCCCGCGTCGATCAGCCCGGCGGGCGGCTCGACGAGCCGGAAGCCGACCGGGTGCCGCAGCTGGCGCACCACGACCACGCGCTCGGCGTCGTCGAGCGCGATGATGCCGACCGCGCCGGGGTGCAGCAGGTAGTCGCGCCTCATCACCTCGCCGGCGGGCGTCTCGACCTCGTCCCGGACGAAGTCGGAGACCAGCCCGCCGCCCAGCAGGGTGTGGGAACGCACCGGCCAGCCGAGGGGCTCGTCGGTCACCTCGTCCCCGGACAGCACGCGCAGGTCGACCATGGCGTCAGTCAACCAGACGCTGGCTCCGTCGGTGCTCCACCGCGGCGGCCAACAGCGCCACGAACAGCGGGTGCGCCTTGGTCGGGCGCGACTTCAGCTCCGGGTGGGCCTGGGTCGCGACGTAGAAGGGGTGTCGCTCGCGGTCGAGCTCGACGAACTCGACCAGCCGCCCGTCGGGCGAGGTGCCCGAGACCTTCAGGCCCGCCTCCTCGATCTGCGCCCGGTAGGCGTTGTTGACCTCGTAGCGGTGGCGGTGGCGTTCGGTGACCTCGGTGGCGCCGTAGGCCTCGGCGACGACCGACCCCTCGGCGAGCGTCGCCGGGTAGGAGCCGAGCCGCATCGTGCCGCCCAGGTCGCCGGCCCCCTCCACGAACGCCTCCTGGTCGGCCATGGTCGAGATCACGGGGTGGCGGGTGCCCGGGTCGAACTCCGTGGACGCCGCCCCGGCCAGGCCGGCCAGGTTGCGGGCGGCCTCCATCACCATGCACTGCAGGCCCAGGCACAGGCCCAGGGTGGGCACCTGGTTCTCGCGCGCGTAGGTGAGGGCGCCGAGCTTGCCCTCGACGCCGCGGATGCCGAACCCGCCGGGCACGACGATCGCGTCGACGTCGCCCAGCTGGGCAGCCGCACCCTCGGGGGTGGCGCAGTCGTCGGAGGCCACCCAGCGGATGTTGGCGCGCGCCCAGTTCGCGAAGGCCCCTGCGCGCAGCGCCTCGGAGACCGAGAGGTAGGCGTCCGGGAGGTCGACGTACTTGCCGACCAGGGCGACCGTCACCTCCTCCTTGGGGTGGCGGACGCGCTCGAGCAGGTCGTCCCAGCGCTTCCAGTTGACGTCGCGGAACGACACCCCGAGGCGACGCACCACGTAGGCGTCCAGCCCCTCGTCGAACAGCACCTTGGGGATCTCGTAGATCGACGGCGCGTCGGGGCAGGAGACCACGGCCTCCTCGTCGACGTCGCACATCAGCGCGATCTTGCGCTTGATGGACGCCGGCACGTCGCGGATGCAGCGCGCCACGATCGCGTCGGGCGTGATGCCGACCTGGCGCAGCGCGGCCACCGAGTGCTGGGTGGGCTTGGTCTTGAGCTCGCCGGAGGGCCCGATGTAGGGCACCAGCGACACGTGCAGGAAGAAGCAGTTGTCGCGGCCCACCTCGCGGCGCACCTGGCGGGCGGCCTCGAGGAACGGCAGGGACTCGATGTCGCCGACCGTGCCGCCGATCTCGTGGATCACGACGTCGGTGCCCTTGCCGGTCATCGCCATCATGTCGTCGCGGATCTGGTTCGTGATGTGCGGGATCACCTGCACCGTGTCGCCGAGGTAGTCGCCGCGGCGCTCCTTGGCGATGACGGTCGAGTAGACCTTGCCGGTGGTCACGTTCGCGTCGGCGGACAGGTCGACGTCGAGGAACCGCTCGTAGTGGCCGATGTCGAGATCGGTCTCCGCGCCGTCCTCGGTCACGAACACCTCGCCGTGCTGGAACGGGTTCATGGTGCCGGGGTCGACGTTGAGGTACGGGTCGAGTTTCTGCATCGTCACGCGAAGGCCGCGGGCCACGAGCAAGGAGCCGAGGCTGGACGCCGTCAGGCCCTTCCCGAGCGAGGAGGCGACGCCCCCGGTCACGAAGATGTGCTTGGTCTGGTTCGGTTCTCCCACGGGCCTCCAGCATAAGTCGCGTCGAGGACCGCGCGACACCACCGCGTGTTCCAACTGCGTTACAGGGGTGGCGGGGCGGCTACGCTGGGCCTCCCCACAAGGGGCGACGCTCGAAAGGACCCCATCCATGCGCATCCCCCGCACCCTCGCGATCGTGCTGGCCGGCGGGAAGGGGTCGCGTCTGGGCTCCCTCACCGACGACACGGTCAAGCCCGCCCTGCCGTTCGCCGGGCCGTACCGGCTGATCGACATCGCCCTGTCGAACCTGGCGCACTCGCACCTGTCCGACGTGTGGATCGCCGAGCAATACCTGCCCCACTCCCTCAACGAGCACCTCGCGCAGGGCCGGCCGTGGGACCTCGACCGCCTCCACGGCGGTCTGCAGGTCCTCGCGCCGTTCGAGGGGGCCACCGGCGAGGGCATGGCGCAGGGCAACTCCGACACCCTGTGGCGCCACCGCGAGCGCATCCGGTCGTTCGGCGCCGACCACGTCCTGGTGCTGAGTGCCGACCACGTCTACACCCTCGACTTCCTCGAGGTGCTCACCACGCACACGACGTCGGACGCCGACCTGACCGTCCTCACCACCCGGGTCGACGAGGACCCGAGCTCCTTCTCGGTGGTGCAGGTCGACGAATCCGGGCGCGTCACCGATTTCGACTACAAGCCCGACGAGCCACAGGGCAACCTCGTCGCGGCCGAGGTGTTCCTCTACCGGGCCCAGACCCTGCTGGACGCCCTCGACGAGCTCGGCGGCGAGACCGGCGGCCTCGGCGACTACGGCGAGGACCTCTTGCCCCACCTCGTCTCGACCCGCCTCGTGGTCGAGCACCGCCTCGACGGCTACTGGTGGTCGACAGCGTCGTGCTGCACGGCGCCCACATCGGCCCCGGCGTCGAACTCGTGCGCTGCGTCGTGGCGACCGGCGCCCGCGTGGTCGGGGGCACCCGCCGCGGCTCGGAGGACCGCGTCACGCTCGTCGGCCCCGACGGCACGATCACCGATCGGGCCTGACGTGCTGGACTGACGGCGCCCGACCCGGAACGATTCGGTCATGGATGTCGAACTCGCCGAGGTCAGGGACTTCCTGGCGGCCCACCACCCCTACAGCCAGCTGCCCGAGGCCGTGCTCCGCGAGCTGCCCAAGCGCCTGGTCACCAGGTACTTCCGGCGCGGCGCCTCGCTGATCGAGGTCGGGCAGAGGAACGACTACCTGCACATCGTCCGCTCCGGCGGGGTGCACATCATCGACAGCCACGGCGTCCTCGCCGACACCGCCGACCCGGGCGAGTCGTTCGGCCTGTCGTCGGTGTGGGCCGGCGCCCCCAGCCGCTTCCGCATGGTCGCGGTCGAGGACACGCTGTGCCTGCTCATGCCCTCCGACGTGTTCCGGCACCTCATGGGCGTCTCCGAGCCGTTCAGCAAGTTCTTCCTCGACCAGCGCGACGGCCGCATGCGCTCGGGCGTCGAGATGGTGCGCGTGGACGAGTCGGGCTCGGCGATCCTGCGGACGCGGGTGCGGCAGATGCTGCGCAAGAAGCCGGTGTCGGTCGAGCCGACGCTGTCGATCCGCGGGGCGGCGCAGAAGATGTCCGAGATGCGCATCTCGGCCCTGCTGGTCACCGAGTCCGAGCGGCTGGTCGGCATCGTCACCGACCGCGACATGCGCTCCAAGGTCATCGCCAACGGGCTCGACCCCAACGGCCCGATCAGCTCGATCATGACCCCCAACCCGACCACCACCCACCCCGACGCCCTCGCGTTCGAGGTCATGGTGCTGCTCACCCAGCACGGCTGGCACCACCTGCCCGTGGTCGAGGACGGCGAACTGCTCGGCATGGTCACCGCCGGCGACATCATGCGCCTGGAGCAGGCCAACCCCAGCTACCTCGTCGGCGAGATCGACAAGCAGACCTCCGTGGACGGCGTGGTCGAGTCGGCCAAGAAGCTGCCCAACGTCGTCTTCCAGGCCGCCGCGCAGGACGCCACGGCCGACGACATCGCCCGCGTCATCACCGCAACCATGGACGCCCTCACGCGCAAGCTGATCCTCCTCGCCGAGGCCGAGATCGGCAACGCGCCCGTGCACTACTGCTGGGTGGCGCTCGGTTCGCAGGGACGCCTCGAGTCCGGCATGCAGTCCGACCAGGACAACGCGCTGCTGATCTCCGACGAGGTCACGCCCGAGCAGCTGGAGTGGTTCGGCGAGCTCGCCCGCCGCGTCGTGGACGGCCTGGTCCGCTGCGGGTTCCCGCTCTGCCCGGGCGACATGATGGCGTCCAACCCGCAGTGGCGGGTGCCGCTGCGCACGTGGGGGGGCTACTTCGCCCAGTGGATGAACGCCCCCGAGCCCGAGGCCCTGCTGAACGCCCAGACCTTCTTCGACATGCGGCCCGTGCACGGCGACCGCACGCTGTACGAGCGCCTGCAGACCTCGGTCATCGCGCGGGCGCCGCAGGCCACCCGCTTCCTGGCCTACCTCGCCAAGCAGGCGCAGCGGTTCGAGCCGCCGCTGGGCCTCTTCCGCGACTTCGTCACCTCCGACGAGACCGGCGGCAAGATCGACCTCAAGTCCGGCGGCATCGCGCCGATCGTCCAGATCGCGCGGCTGGCCGCGCTGTCCAAGGGCGGCGCCCAGCTGAACACGATCGACCGGCTGCGGGCGGCGTCCTCGACCAACGCACTGTCGGAGGAGAAGGCCGCCGACCTGACCGACGCCTTCGAGTTCATCAGCTACGTGCGCCTGCAGCACCAGGTCAAGCAGATGAAGAAGGGGCAGCAGGCCGACAACCTGATCGACCCGGCCAGCCTGAGCTCGTTCGAGCGCCGGCACCTGAAGGAGGCGTTCGCGATCATCCGCAAGACACAGGGGACGCTGGCCTACCTCTACCGCACCGACGTGACGAGCTGACATGGCGTGGCCCTTCTCCCCGTCGCTGGCCAAGCGCCGCGACAAGGCCGCATCCCGGGCGACCGGGGCCCTGGCCGACTTCTACGCGGCCGGGTTCCCGGGTGACGAGACGCCGGCGTCCGAGTTGCGGCTGCTCAGCCTCGACTTCGAGACCACCGGGCTGGACGCCACCCGCGACCAGGTGCTGAGCATCGGCTTCGTGCCGGTGGACGGCGACACGATCGCGCTCGGCGGGGCGGCCCACCGGGTGCTCAAGGTGACCACCGAGGTCGGCCAGTCGGCGGTGTTCCACGGCATCACCGACGACCAGATCGCCTCCGGCACCCCGGTCGAGGACGCCGTCGCCGACACCCTGGCCGCCCTGTCCGGGCGGGCCATGCTGGCGCACTTCGCCAAGATCGAGACCGAGTTCCTGTCGCTGTTGTGCGAACGGCTCTACGGCGCGCCGCTGGTCGTGCCCGTCGTCGACACGCTCGTGCTGCAGGACCGCCTGGTCAACCGCGGCTTCGACGACGAGTCGCTGGCCGGCCAGCTGCGCCTGTGGAACGCCCGCACCCGCTACGGGCTGCCGGTCTACAAGGCCCACAACGCGCTGACCGACGCCGTCGCGACCGCCGAGCTGTACCTCGCCCAGGTCGCGGAGAACGCGGCGGTCAAGGCGCAGACCCTGAAGACGCTGAGGTCGGCCTGACGCGGGCGGTCGCGCGGGGCGGCTGGGCTTGTCGTGGCAGGATCGGGGCATGGCAGAAACCTCAGCGTCCCGTTCGCGCGGCAGCGTCTCCGCCATCGACCGGGCCACGTGATGGGACCGGTTGTGGCAGCCGTTCTGGATGCTGCCCATGCTGCTGACGGTCGCCGCGATGGTGCTCGGCGTGGTCCTGCCCGAGGCCGACCGCGACCTGCGCGAGATCGCCTGGTGGGTGTTCCCCGGCGGGGCGGACGCCGCCCGCGGCGCCCTGACCACCATCGCGTCGGTGACGATCTCGACGGTCGGCGTGGTGTTCTCGATCACGATGGTCGTGCTGCAGCTGGCCTCGAGCCAGTTCACGCCGCGCGTGCTGGGCTCGTTCCTGTCGAACCGCATCGTGCAGGTCACCTTCGGCATGTTCATCGCCACGTTCGTGTTCTCGCTCACGGTGCTGCGGTCGGTGCTGAGCGAGGACGAGGATGGCAACGGCTTCGTCCCGCGGGTCTCGGTGTCGTTCGCGTTCGTGCTCGTGCTCGCGTGCGTGGGCCTGTTCCTGGCGTTCATCCGCTCGATCACCGACAGCATCCAGGTCAGCACCGTCATCTCGCGCATCGGCGACCGCACCGCCCGGCTGGTCGACCGCGTGCTGCCGGTCGCCGAGGACGAGCAGGGGTTCAGCGCCACGTGGTCCCCGGTTGCTGATGCGCCTCGAAGCCTGGTGCCCGTCGACCGCCGCCACGGGCACGTGGACGAGATCGACCTGCCCCGGCTGGTGGAACTCGCCGCCTCCCGGGAGGGGGTGCTCGTGCTCGCGCCGCGGCTGGGCGATTTCGTCACGACCGGGCAGGAGCTCGCGACCTTCTGGGGCGACGACTGGGACGACGACGCCACCGCCGCCGCCAACGGCCTCGTCCGCCTGACCACCGACCGGACCATGCGCCAGGACGTCAGCTTCGGCTTCCGCCAGCTCGTCGACATCGGCGACCGCGCGCTCTCGTCGGGCGTCAACGACCCGACCACCGCCACCCAGGTCGTCAACGAGCTGCACCGGCTGTTGCGCGCGGCCGTGCAGCGAGTCTCCCCCAGCCCCTACCTCACGGACGCCGAAGGCGCGGTCCGGCTGGTGGTCGATTCGACCGATGCGCGCGATCTCCTGCGGATCGCCGTCGAGGAGATCGCGTTCTACGGCCGTGAGTCGCCGCCCGTGACCGCCCAGCTGGCCGCCATGCTGGACGACCTCAGCTCCGTGTCCCTCGAGCGCTACCGACCGACCATCGCGGCGCTGCGCGCCACGCTGGACGACGCGCAGGTGGGGTGATTCGGTCGGGTCGCGCACGGTCCACCTCATCTTGAATCATTCTTTCGTGCTATTCAACGATTCGTACGTCACGCCTAAAATGGGTGCATGACGGTGCACGAGGTCGAACGGGTCCTGGAGGACCTGTGGGCCGACCTCGCGCCCTGGCCGACCGCCGACGATCTGGTCGCTGAACTCGACCACATGACCTCCGAGGCCTTCCGCCTTGCCGAGAAGCTGCACGTGGCCGAAGCCGAGGTCGCAGCGATGCGCGGGTCGATGACCGAGGCCACTCCCCCGATGTGGCAGTTGGATGATGCCGGCCTGTTGGTCGAGCTCGCGGCCGCGCAGAAGGCGGCCACGGTCGCGCACGCGCGGTGGCTGGCGGTGTTGGCCGAGGCCGACCGCCGGGGTGTCGTGGAGCGGGAGCACCACATGCCCACCAACTCATGGCTCGCTGCCGGCACCAGCCACTCGACGCGCACCGCCCGCGCAGAGGTAAGGCTGGCGGAGTCGCTCACCCGCCACGAGCACGTGGCCACGGCGTTGGGTGAGGGGCGGATGAGCGTCGAACAAGCCGCCACCATCGTGGTCGGCCTCGACCGGTTGCCCGACGACCTCGACCCGGTGACCCGGGATGCGGTCGAGGCGCAGATGGTCGACTACGCAGGCGAGTTCAACCCCACCGCCCTACGCCGGTTGGTCAACCACGCCATCGACGTGGTCGCCCCCGAGGTCGCCGAGGAACACAACGGCAAACTCCTCGACCGCGCCGAACGCGAACAGGCCCGCACCCGCCACCTCGCGTGGCGCACCGACCCCGACGACGGCAGCCTCCGCTTCTGGGGCAAGCTCCCCGCCCTCGACGGCGAACTGTTCAAGCAACACCTCAGTGCGATCGCCACCCGCAGTCGACTCGCCGACGCCGCCATGGGGCATCGACACCGCCCACGGCCAAGCCCTCGCCGACGCGCTCGCCCTCGTACTGTCCCACCACGCCTCATGCGACGGCGGGCCCGCCCAAGGCGGCGACCACACCCGCGTCATCGTCACCATAGACCTCGACGCCCTCCTCAGCGGTCTGGGCGCCGGCACGCTCCTCGAGGGCGGCGAACCCATCAGCGCCGGGCAGGCGCGTCGACTCGCGTGCACCCACGGGATCATCCCCGCCATCCTCAACAGCGACTCGGTCCCCCTCGACCTGGGCCGAACCCAACGGTTCTTCACCCCCGCCCAACGCCTCGCCCTCGCCCTCCGCGACGGCGGTTGTGCCTTCCCCGGCTGCGACCGCCCACCCTCAGACTGCGAAGCCCACCACGCCAAGGAGCCCTGGCACCAAGGCGGCAGGACCGACCTGGCCGACGGGGTGCTGTTGTGCCCGCACCACCACCACCTGGTCGAACCCGACCCCCACAAACCACCCGAGATGAACTGGCAGATCACCTTGGACCACCGAGGCAAACCCCAGTTCCACACACCCCAGAACCGAACCGGCCACCGCACCACCCGCCAACACCACCGCTACCGCTGCTGACAGCAGGGAGGATGGGTCAGGGCTGGGTACGCGCGCCGAAGATGGACGTGCCCAGCCGCACGCAGGTGGAGCCGCACTCGACGGCGAGCTCGAAGTCGTTGGACATGCCCATGCTCAGCACGTCGAAGCCGCCGCCATGCTCATCGCGGAGGCGCTCCTGCAGGTCGGTCATGGTGGTGAAGCAGGCCCGCACGACCGACTCCTCGGGGCTGTTGGCCGCGAGCGTCATCAAGCCGCGCACGTCGAGTCCGTCCAGGGTCAGCAGCGCGCGCACGGCGTCGGGCAGCTCTTCGGGGGTGAAGCCACCCTTGGTGTCCTCGCCCGAGGAGTTCACCTGCACCAGCACCGGCAGCCGCCGGTCCAGCGACTGCACGCGTCGGTCGAGCGCCTCGGCCAGCCGCAGCGAGTCGAGCGCCTGGAACTCGGCCGCCAGCTCGGCCACGACCTTGGCCTTGTTCGTCTGCAGGTGGCCGATGAAGACCCAGCCCAGGTCGGGTTCGGCAGCGGCCTTGGCCTCCAGTTCCTGGGGTCGGCTCTCGCCGAAGCGTGCGTAACCGGCGGCGTGGGCGACCCGGATCAACTCGATGGGGTGGGTCTTGCTCACGGGTAGCAGCTCGACCGAGCCGGGATCGCGGCCCGCCCGCGCGCAGGCCGCGTCGATGCGGGCTCGAGCTGCGTCCAGGTTCGCGGCGACGTCGGTCATGCCCAAGCCTTACCACGCGCGGCCCGACGGCGCATCTCGGCAGGCGTGGAACCCTCAGGGCCAGCGCGCCGCCAGCGACAGCACGGCGAGGGAGGCCAGCACGGCGAAGCCCAACGCGATGCCGGTGTAGAACTCGGTGACCTCCTGGTCGACCTTCTCGAAGCCGACCGAGCGGGCGATGCTGGAGTAGACCCGCTCGAGCTCGTCGCGCGAGCCGGCCTCGAACGCCTCGCCGCCCGACTCGCGGGCCACGACGTTCAGCTCCGCGGGGTTCACCGGCACGGGTTCGCGACGCCCGTTGCTGACGACGTAGCCGTTGGGCGTCCCGTACGCGATCGTGTAGATCGGGAAGCCGGCCTCCTTCGAGTCCCGCGCGGCGACCGTCGAGGAGCGGCCGATGTTGGTGTAGCCGTCCGACAGCAGCACGATCGCGCCGGGGGTGGGCTCGTCGGGCTTGTCGGGGTCGGGTGGCACGAGCTGCATGGCGTCGAGCGACGAGTAGATCCCCTCGCCGATCGCGGTCGAGGGGGCCAGCTGCAGGTTCTCGATGGCGCGCTTGACCAGCCCGCGGTCCTGCGTGGGCGGGGCGATGATGGACGACGAGCCCGCGAACGCCACCAGCGACACGTTGAACCCGCGCGGCAGCATGTCGACGAAGCCGGACGCCGCCTCCTTCGCCGCGTCGAGCCGGTTGGGGTCGACGTCGGTCGCCTCCATGGACCGGGAGACGTCGATCGCCACCACCACTGTGGCCCGCTCGCGGGGGACGTCGACGGCGTCCTTGGGCTGGGCGAACGCCACGGTCAGCGACGCGAGGCTCACGACGGCGGCGACCACGGCCACGTGCCGTTTCCACGCGGCCTGCTTCGGCATCACCTTGGCGAGGTTGTCTATGCCCCGGGTGCGCGCCCGCGTGCGCGACCGCTGCAGCAGGCCGAAGTACAGGAGCAGGAGCAGGGGCACCGCCGCCAGCAGCCACAGCCGCTGGGGGTGGAAGAACGAGATCAGGGGGACCAGGCCCACGGCGTCCGTCATGGCCACCTCGCCCCCAGCGAGACCGCGGCCAGCGCGGCGAGCACCGCGAAGGCGAGACCGTAGCCGGCCCACGTGGCGGTGGTCTCCTTCTTGACCTCCTCGTAGCCGACCTCGGAGCGGATGTTCTCGTACACCCGGCTGAGGTCATCGGCCGACTCGGCGGCGAAGGTGGCCCCGCCCGAGCTCTGGGCGATCGACTGCATGAGGTCGCGGTCGGGCGGGACGCGCTCGCGCTTGCCGTCGAGGTCGACCGACCCGTTCTCGGTGCCGTAGGCGATCGTGTAGACCGGCACCTCGGCCTCGCGTGCCTCGGCGGCGCCCTGCAGCGGTGACCGGCCGGCGGTGTTCATGCCGTCGGAGAGCATCACGATCGCGCCGGGAGCGGTCGAGCCGTCGTCGCCGCGCGGGGCCATCTGGATGGCGCTCAGGGCGGTGTAGAGGGCGTCGCCGATCGCGGTGGAGTCCTGCAGCGCGAGGGCGTCGATGGCGCGGTTGGCGTACACGCGGTCGGTCGTCGGTCCGAGGCGGGTGGCCGGGTTGCCCGAGAGGCTGACCACGGCCACGTTGTACTGCTCGGGCAACTGGCGGATGAACTCCTTCGACAGCTGCTGGGCGGCCTCCAGACGGGAGGGCTTCACGTCGGTGGCGGCCATCGACTGCGAGACGTCGATCACCAGCACGACCGTGGCGCGCTCGCGCGGCACCCGGTCGATGCCGTTGGGCCGCGACCAGGCCAGCACCAAGGTGACGAGCGAGGCCAGCGACAGCGCGACCGCGAGGTGGCGGCGCCACTGCGACTGCTTGCGCACGACGCGACCCAGGACGGCGGTGTTGGTGAACCGCATGCCGTGGCGGTTCTTGCGCAGGGTCGCCCAGATGTAGGCGGCGATGAGCAACGGCACGACGAGCAGCACCCAGAGGCGCTCGGGCTGGAGGAACATCTCCGACAGGTTCACGTCGTCACCCCCTGAGGCGGCTGGTGCAGCTGGGCGGCGACGCGGCGGTAGGCCAGCACGAAGCGGGCGATGTCCTGCACCCAGTCGCGGTCGGTGCGCAGCTGGATGTGCCCGACGCCGGCGCGGCGCAGGGCGATCCGGATGCGCTCGCGCTGGGCCGAGGAGGCCGCGTCGAAGCGGGCGCGGGCGCCGGCGTCCGAGGTGTTGACGTAGCGGGCGAAGTCGGACTCGGGGTCTCGGATCAGGATGTCACCGACGTCGGGGAACTCGACCTCACGCCGGTCGACGACCTCGACGGCGATCACCTGGTTGCGGACGGCCAGGCGGCGCAGGGCGCGCTCCCACTCGGGCTCGACGTCGGGGTTGAGCTCGGTGTCGCCCGGGGAGAGGAAGTCGGAGACCACGACCCGCAGGCCGCGGCGGCGCTGGGTGCGCGCGAGCTGGTCGATGCCGCGCTCGAGCGTGTACGGGCCCTCGGTGCGGTCGGGCACGATCGGCTCGGTCAGCATGCGGCTGAGCAGCGAGTACAGCGCCATCCGCCCCGAGCGGGCCGGGATGCGCACCATCGTGTCGGGCCGCATGATCAGCCCGCCGAACCGGTCGCCCATCTGCTGGCCGAGGAACCCGATGGTCGCGATCGCCGCGATGCCGAGGTCGCGCTTGGTGACGCCCTCGGTGCCCCAGTTCATGGACGGGGTGACGTCCAGCAGCGCCCAGACGTCGAGCTCGCGGTCGGCGATGGTGTCGCGCACGTGGGGGGTCCGGGTGCGGGCGGTGACCGCCCAGTCCATCTTCCGCACGTCGTCGCCGGGCACGTAGACGCGGGCGTCGTTGGTCTCGGAGCCGGGGCCGGGCAGCAGGCCGCGGTGGTCGCCGTGGAGGAAGCCCTCCATGCGGCGCACGATCGTCAGCTCGAGGCGCTTCAGCGCCTGCTCGGGGGCGAGCTTGCCGAGCGGCAGGGTCGCGGCGGTGGGCTCGCGCAGGACGGACGCCACCGCCCCCAGGTCGCCCTGGGGTGGGGTGGGTGCTTGGGCGCGTGCCATGTCAGCGGTCCTCAGCGCGCCTCGTGGCGGGGCTCGTACCGGTGCTCGTCACGGGCCTGCTCGCGCTGCTGCTCGTTCCAGACCGGGGTCGGGGCGGGCACCATCGCGACGATGCGCTCGACCACCTGGACCGGGGAGATGTTGTCGGCGATCGCGTCGAAGCCGAGCACGAGGCGGTGCGCCATGACGTCGCGCGCGACGGCCTGCACGTCGGTGGGCAGCACGTAGTCGCGGCCGTGGATCAGGGCCAGCGCGCGGGCGGCGGCGACCAGGCCGAGCGTGGCACGCGACGACGCACCGATCTGGATGACCGGCGTCAGGTCGGGCATGCCGAACTCGGCCGGGGTGCGGGTGGCGAGCACGAGGCGGACGATGTACTCGGCGACGAGGTTGTGGACGAAGACGTTGCTGGCCTGGTCCTGCAGGGCGCTCACCCGGGCCGGGTCGAGGATCGTGCGGGCCGTCGGCGGCTTGACCGACATGCGGCGCAGGATCTCGAACTCCTCGTTGCCGCGCGGGTACGGCACGTCGACCTTGAGCAGGAAGCGGTCGCGCTGCGCCTCGGGCAGCGGGTACACGCCCTCGGACTCGATCGGGTTCTGGGTGGCGATGACGATGAAGGGCTGCGGCACGGCGTGGGTCTTGCCGCCGATGGAGACCTGCTTCTCGGCCATCAGCTCGAGCATCGCCGACTGCACCTTGGCGGGCGCGCGGTTGATCTCGTCGGCGAGCACGAAGTTAACGAACACGGGGCCCAGCGAGATGTCGAAGCGCTCCTGCTGGGCGGAGTAGATGCGCGTGCCCACGATGTCGGAGGGCACGAGGTCGGGCGTGAACTGGATGCGCGCGAAGTCGCCGCCGACCACTTGGGCGAACGTCCGCACGGCCAGCGTCTTGGCGGTGCCGGGCACGCCCTCGAGGAGGACGTGGCCCTTGGCGAGGAGGCCGACCATCAGCTGCTCGACCATGTGCTCCTGGCCGACGATGACCGACTGGACCTCGGAGATCGCCTCACCGAGGGTCTGGGCCGCCTCGCGGGTGGAGGTGGCCTGGGCGGAGGTTGTCACGCGGGTCGCTCCTCATCGTTCGTGGTCGGGGCAAACCTTACCCGGTCACCCCCAGCGCCCCTCGGCGGGTGCAGCCGAGCGATCAGGCACAATGGGCGACGATGACCGAGCCGCTGCTGCACCCCCTCCTCGGGGTGGACCCGCCCCGCGTGGGCGACTGGTGGCTCGACGCACGCCTCGCAGCCACGCCCTCGGGTGTCGCCTACACGGCCCACTCCGAGGCCGGTGACCACGTGATGGTGCTCATGCTGAGCGAGGGGGCGACCGCCGACGCCGCGGCCGTGGACCGGTTCGCCGGCACCGTCGACCGGATGCACATCGACACCGTCCTCGCGCGCGGTGGGCGCGGCCAGCAGGGCGGACGCCTCGGGCACAAGTACGTCGCCGCCGCGGACACGCCGCAGCCGCCCGACGCGACGCCGGAGGCGTCCTGGGTGGCGCTGGCCTGGGACGGGACCACGGCCGCCACCACCGAGGCCGAGCGCGTCCTCGCCGAGGTCGACCTGAGCTGGCTCCCGCCGAAGGGGACGCCCTCGGGCCCGGACTACGAACTGCCGTGGGTCGACAAGGTCCGCCCCGGCCTCGCACGCCAGTGGCCGCTGCCCTGGCCCGGCCGCCACGACCGGGCGGGCTGGCTCTCGATCCTGGTGTCGTGGCTGATCATGATGCTGCTGATGGCGCTCGCGGTGCTGATCGCGATCCTGATCTTCCAGGCCACCCCGCCGCAGTCGCCCCCGCCGCCGGTTCCGACGTCGGCCTCCGGCTCGGGCGGGGGGTCGGCCTCCCCCGACTCTGCCTCACCGTCCCCGCAGTCAGGGTCGCCCTCGCCGGATTCGGCGTCTCCCCCCCCCGACTCGGCCTCCCCGTCGCCGGCGTCCCCCGCGGAGAGCCCGGGCCCGAGCGCGTCGGCCTCCTCCCCCACACCGGACCCGCGCCTGTGACCGCGGTCCGCCTCATCGCCACCGACCTCGACGGCACGCTCCTCGACCCGTCCGGGCGCATCAGCGACGCCGACGCCGACGCCGTGCTGGAGGCCGCGGCGTCCGGGGTCGTCATCGTGGTGGCCACCGGTCGCCCTCTGCGCTGGCTGGGCTGCCTCGACCCCATCGCTGACGCCGACCCCCTGGTGGTGGCCAGCAACGGCGCCGCCGTGTACGACCTTCACGCCGACCGGGTCGTCACGAGCCACCCGCTCGCCCCCGAGTTGATCGCCGACCTCGCCCAGGACCTGCGCGCCGCGGTGCCCGGGCTGCTGTTCGCGCTCGAGGAGGGGCGGACCTTCCGCAGCGAACCCGGCTGGACCGGCCACGTGCCCGACTCCTCGCGCTCGCCCGAGGACGAGGCCGCGGTCACGGTCCAGGGCGTGTGGGCGGAGGTGCTGGCGGGCTCCCGCGAGGTGGTCAAGTTCCTGGCCGCCCACGAGGACGCCGACCCCGACGAGCTGGTGGCGCGGGCGTCCGCGGTGCTGGCGGGGCGCGCCGAGGTGACGCACTCGGTGGCCCGCGGCCGCAAGGCCCTGCTCGAGGTGAGCGCACCGGGGGTCTCCAAGGCGGTGACGATCGCCCGCCTGGCCCACGAGCGCGGCATCACCCCGGCCGAGGTGGCGGCGTTCGGCGACATGCCCAACGACCTCGCCATGCTGGAGTACGCGGGGATGCCATTCGTGATGGCCAACGGGCACCCCGCGTTGCTGGAGCGCTTCGCCGTGATCGGGTCGAACGCCGAGGGCGGCGTGGGGGCGCAGATCCGCCGCCTGCTGGGCTGAGCCGGGGGCAGCGCAGGAAAAGGTTGACGCGACGAATTTCGCGTCACGGCCTTTCGGGGTTACAGTGGTATTAGTCTGAAGTACCAACTCGCCCGCACACCCCCGACCGCGCGGTAGCAACGAAGCTCCCGAACCACCTGACTCGAGAGCTTCCACCATGAGATTCCGTCCAGCTGTACCCACCCACCTTCCCGACCACAACGACCTGGCCCCGGTCGACGACCACCGGCCGAACACCCGCCGCTGGGCGACCCGTGCGGCCTACTCGCCCGTCATGGTGGTCGTCTCGCTGCTCGCGCTGATCGGCATCCTCGCCTACGGCTGGTTCCTGCTGAATCCCGGGAACCGCGGCGACCTGTTGCCGTGGCTGCTCGTCGTCGCCGCCGAGGCGATCCTCATCTTCCACGCCCTGATGGCGATGTGGACGATGCTGTCGGCGTCCGACCCCCGCAACTTCGCCTTCCACGCCGCGAAAGACCGCCTCTACGACGCGGACGCCAACGCCGAACTCGCCGACACCGACGACGCCACCGAGTGGCCCCTGCACCTGGCCGACGAGCCGGCCGACGTCGACGTCCTCATCACCGTCTACGGCGAGCCGCTCGACGTGATTCGGCGCACCGCCACCGCGGCGCTCGCGATCCGAGGCGCCCACGGCACGTGGATCCTCGACGACGGCCGCTCCGACGCCGTCCGCGACCTCGCCGCCGAGCTGGGCTGCCACTACGTCCGCCGGCTCACCAACCACGGGGCCAAGGCGGGCAACGTCAACAACGCGCTCACGGTCGCCAAGGCCCCCTACTTCGTCATCCTGGACGCCGACTTCGTGCCCCGCCCGGAGTTCCTCGAGGAGACCCTGCCGTTCATGGCCGACCCCAACGTCGCGTTGGTGCAGACCCCGCAAACGTACGGGAACATGCACAACATCATCTCCCGCGGCGCCGGCTACATGCAGACCATGTTCTACCGGTTCATCCAGCCGGGCCGGAACAGCTTCAACGCGGCCTTCAGCGTCGGCACGAACGTGCTCTACCGGCGCAGCGCCGTGCTCGACATCGGCGGCCTCTACGTCGACTCCAAGTCCGAGGACGTGTGGACGTCACTGACCCTGCACGAGCGCGGCTGGCGCAGCGTCTACATCCCCGCCACCCTCGCCGTCGGCGATGCTCCCGAGACCATCGAGGCCTACACCAAGCAGCAGCAGCGGTGGGCCACCGGTGGCTTCGAGATCCTGTTCACCCATTTCCCGCTCAGCCCGCGCCGGCGCCTCACGCTCGACCAGCGGCTGATGTACTTCGTCACCGCGAGCCACTACCTGACCGGCATCGCGCCGGGCCTGCTGCTGTTCGTGCCCGCGCTGGAGATCTTCTTCGACCTCCGCCCGGTGAACCTGACCGTCGGGCCGCTGGAGTGGTTCGGCTTCTACGCCGGCTTCTACGTCCTGCAGGTGCTGCTGGCCGCCCTGACGATGGGCACCTTCCGCTGGGAGGTGATGATGCTGGCCCAGTGCTCGTTCCCGATCTACCTGCGGGCCCTGCGCAACGCCTTCGTCGGCGCCGACACCAAGTGGAGCGTCACCGGCGCCACCGGGCGCTCGTCGTCCCCGTTCAACTTCATGATCCCGCAGGTGCTGGTGTGGGTGTTCCTGCTCGGCACCACCGCCGTGTCGATCTACCGCGACATGACGCTGGGGTACCTCAACATCGCCACCGTCTGGAACGGCATCAACCTGATCGCGCTGTCCGCCTTCATGGCGGTCGCCTTCGGCGAGCAGGCCGGGTTGCGCGGACGCCGCGCCACCATGCCGCCCTCCCCCGACCCGCTGCCCCTGCCCCCAGAGCCGATCGAGGAGCAGGTCGAGGTGCTGGACCGCAGCGCCATTGAGCGCGCCCGCGACGACGTCGACTCCCTCCTCGCCGGGCGCGCAGCCCAGCAGGACGGCTCCCCGGCACCGGACGAGACCGGCCCGCGTCCCCAGCCGATCCACCGCCGGGCGATCACCCCCGGCGACACCCCCAATCCCCTCTCGGAGGTTTCCCGATGACCTGGTCCAACCGCTTCCGCCTACTGGGCGGCATCCTCGCCGTGCTGGTGCTCGTCGCCGGCCTGACCCTGCTGTTCAACCACCGCCAGGCCCGCGTCGCCAGCTTCGAGGCCACCGTCAGCGCACCCACCGCCCAGGTCGGCTCCGGCTACGGCGGCGTCCTCACCGAGCAGTTCGTGCGCGCCGGTGACACCGTCGCGGTCGGCGACCCCCTCTTCACCGTCATCAGCCCGGAGGTGAACCGCGAGCGCCAGCAGGGCGTCGAGCCGCAGTCCACCGCCGCCTACCAGGTGGACACCACCACCGGTGCGATCACCTACCTCGCCGTCATCGACGGGCAGGTCACCCAGGTCAGCGGCGTCCTCGGCTCCTACCTCATGCCCGGCGCGTCCCTGGCCACCATCTCCGCGACCGACCCCAAGTCGGTGCTGGCCCGCTTCGATCTGGAGGCCGTCGACTACGGCCGTGTCGAGCCGGGCGCGCCCGTGACGATCAACCTCGCCAACAACGCGCAGGTGCAGGGATCGGTCGCCGACGTCACCGTCACCACCCAGGACGGCCGCGCGATCACCCAGGTGCGTGTCGAGTCCGAGGGGCTGACCGACCCCCGCCACGAGGCCCTCACCCGGTCCGGTTCCCCCGTCCAGGCCGT
The DNA here is from genome assembly GCF_014164675.1 of Propioniciclava sp. MC1683. Lineage (NCBI taxonomy): Bacteria > Bacillati > Actinomycetota > Actinomycetes > Propionibacteriales > Propionibacteriaceae > Propioniciclava > Propioniciclava sp. MC1683. The sequence goes on from NZ_JACJFX010000003.1 coordinate 44,519, forward strand.
GATGTCGCTGCGCGACGACGGCATCCTGGCCGGCCCGACCGACGCCTTGCTGCAGTTCCTGGTGAAGGTGGGTCTGCGATGAGGGCCCCGCGACTCGCCGCCGCGCTCACCGTCGCCGCACTCGCGCTGGCCGGCTGCACGGCCGGGCCCGATCAGGCGCCCACCTCTCCGTCGGCACCCCGTCCGGGCGGGGCCTCCGGCTCCCCCGTCCTCGCGCCGGACGCCGTCGCCGAGGCCACCCGGGCGCTGCCGCAGCGCGATGGGCTCGACCTGAAGACGACCCGGCTCGCCGAGGGCCTTCTGCCCCCGACGAACCGCTGGTTCTCCGGCCTCGCCTTCGGCGACACCCCGCAGCCGGTCTTCCCCTTGCCCTACGTGTTCTCCCTGGCCGAGGACGGGTTCGGCTTCGGCGTCCCCGTGGTCGTGACCACCGGGCAGACGATCATGGGCAGCAACGACCCCGCCCTCGACCTGGTCCTGCCCCAAAGCCCCAGCTGGCAGGTCAGCGCGTACGACGAGGCGTCGGTGACGGTCACCGACACCGTCTCGGGAGGCGCGGTCACGATCGCGCAGGGCTCCCCCTACGTGTGGTTCACCGCCGGCGAGGAGACCACCCTGTCCGCGGCCGGCGCCGGCTGGCGCTCCGAGGGCGACGTGTGGCGCACCAAGTTGGGCAACGACGAGTACGCCCTGGTCGGCGAGGGCCTGGAGGTCTCCGGCGACGACGTGACCGTCCCCGCCGGCGGTCGCGCGACCTGGTTCGTGCTGCCGGCCGGCGGCGACGCCGCCCGGCTGGCCGAGCTCGCCGTCCCCCTCGAGGGGACCTCCGCGCACTGGTCCGTCGAGGACCAGGCGCGCACCCGGCTCGTCTACGCCACCGAGGGCGGACGCCCCACCGCAATCGCCGCCCTGCCGCACCACGCCGCGGGCGGGGCGTCCGACTGCGAGCTGGGCACCTACCCCAGCATCTTCGGCACGCTGGCGCTGTGCGAGGGCACCGAACTGGAATGGTCTGCGCCCCTGTACGAGGCGCGCACCGGGCTCGACCTGTCGGGTCTGGCGGACGCGGAGCGCGAGGAGCTGGCCACCCAGCTGGCCGCCGACGTGGCGTCCGCCCAGCCCTACCCCGCGGACACCTACTTCGGCGGCAAGGCGCTCTACCGCGACGCGCAGCTGTGGCACATCGCGCGCCAACTGGGCGCCACCGAGCAGGAGCAGGTGCTGCGCGAGCGGCTCGTCAGCACGCTCGACCGGTGGATGGACCCTGACGGCTGCGCCACGGGGGACGCGTTCTGCTTCACCTACGACACCACCAACCGCGGCATCGTGGGCCGGACGCCCTCGTTCGGTTCGGACGAGTTCAACGACCACCACTTCCATTACGGATACTTCCTCTACGCCGGTGGCGTGCTGGCCGCCGAGGACCCGGAGCTCGCCGAGCGGTGGGCGCCCGTGATGGACCTGCTGGCCGCCGACATCGCCGCGTCGCCGGCGTCCGACCTCTACCCCGAGCGCCGGACGTTCGACGTCTACGCGTCGCACTCGTGGGCGTCGGGCACCAGCCCGTTCGCCGACGGCAACAACCAGGAGTCGAGCTCGGAGGCGGTCAACGCGTGGGCCGGCCTCACCCTGTGGGCCCGGGCGCGCGGCAACGCCCCCCTGGCCGACCACGCCCGCTGGATGCACGCGCTCGAGGCGCAGGCCGCCCGCGCCTACTGGACGGACTTCGACCGGGCCGACCCGGTGTACGAGGGCCTGTCGCATACGATCCTGCCGCTGAACTTCGGCGGCAAGCGGGACTACGCGACGTGGTTCTCCGCCGAGCCGGCGGCCGCGCTGGGGATCCTCATCATCCCGGCCAGCCCGTCGTCGGACCACCTCGCGGGCGACCCCGAGCGCATCCGCGCCAACGTGGCCGAGGCGACCGCCACGCGCGGGTTCGACCAGCAGTACGGCGACTACCTCCTCATGTACGCGGCGCTGGCCGGCGAGGAGGACCGGGCCGAGGCCCTGGCCACCGCGCGGGAGGTCTCGGACGAGGCGATCGACGACGGCAGCACCCGCACGTATTTGCTCGCCTTCCTCATGTCGGCGGCCTCCTGACGGCAGGATAGACGCATGAGCGACCACATCCCCGACGAACTGGACCCGTCCGGCCGCGACCTGCGCGCGTACACCGACGAACTGCGACCCGACCACCGCGTCGTGCGCAACGCCCGCGGCGAGTGGGTGCTGCTGCGCCACGCCGACGTCGTCGAGGCCGCCTCGGACGCCGAGCGGTTCAGCAACGCGGTCTCCCAGCACCTGCAGGTGCCCAACGGCCTCGACGGGGACGCCCACCGCGCGGCCCGCGCGACCCTCGACCGCTACTTCACCGACGAGGCGCTGGCCCCGTTCGAGCCGGTGTTCCGCGGGATCGCGCGTGACCTGTTCGCCTCGCTCCCGCGCGGCGGGACGGTGGAGGCCGTGCACGATGTCGGCGCCATGTTCGCGGTCCGCGCGCAGAGCGCGTGGCTGGGCTGGCCCGCCGACCACGAGCCGCACCTGCTCGCGTGGATGGCCGACAACCACGCCGCCACCCGCTCGGGCGACCGGTCGCGGACCGCAGTGGTGGCGTCCGACTTCGACGCGATCATCCGTTCGATCACCGACCCCCGGCGCACCGACCTGGACGCCGCCCCCGATGACCTCACGACCCAGCTCATGCGCGACACCGTCGAGGGCCGGCCGTTCACCGACGAGGAGATCGTGTCGATCCTGCGCAACTGGACCGGCGGCGACCTGGGCTCGATCGCGTTGTGCGTCGGCGTCCTGTTCGCGTTCCTGGCCGACAACCCCGACGTGCAGCGTCGGCTGCGGGCGGGGGTGGGCAACGCCGAGCTGGACGCCGCGATCGACGAGGTGCTGCGCATCGACGACCCGTTCCTCAGCAACCGGCGGAAGACGACCTGTCCGGTGCACGTGGCCGGCGTCGACATCCCCGAGGGCGCCCACGTGAAGTTGCACTGGACCTCGGCCAACCGGGACGCCGCGGTGTTCTCCGACCCCGACGCGTTCGACCCCGCGGCGAACGCCGAGCACAACCTCGTCTACGGCATCGGTCCGCACGTGTGCCCGGGGCGTCCGCTGGCGACGCTCGAGCTGCGCGTCGCGGTGCAGGAGGCCCTCGCGGCCACCGAGTGGATCGACTGGGCGCCGGGCGAGCAGGCCGAGCGCGAGGTCGCCCCGGTCGGGGGCTACGCGCGGGTGCCGGTCGTCCTGACCTGACGGGTCACCGGGCGAACGCGTCCAGGGTGAAGAATCCGTAGCCCCGGGCGCGGGTGCCGTCGATGATGCAGGACAGCGCGTCGGCGTCCAGCGTCGAGCCGTCGGTCGGGTGGGCCCCCACGTGCAGGAGCACGACCTGGCCCGGCTGCACCGTGTCCAGCACGCGCTGGCACACGTAGGCGGCCGAGCGTCCGCCGGAGGTGCCCTGCCACCCGAGGCTGTCGACGGTCCAGCGGAACGGCACGTAGCCGGTGCGGCGTTGACCACCGTCGTCGTCGTGGTGTTCCGGTCGCCGAACGGGTAGCGGAACAGGGGCTTCGTCGACCGCCCGGTGAGCGGTGCGATGGCCGCGTCGGCGCCGCTGAGCTCTGCGCGGATCTGGTCTGCGGTGGGGTGCCGTCCTCCCGAGGCCAGCCGGCCGGTCAGGGCGGTGAGCAACGTACGGACGAGCTTCATGGGGTGCCTCCTGTCCTCCGGGGGGGGTGTGCCCCACCTTGTCGGACGCAGCACCACCGCGGAAGGTTACGGGTCAGGCGTAACCGAGTTCGTGCAGTCGGTCGTCGTCGATGCCGAAGAAGTGCGCGATCTCGTGCACGACGGTGATGTGCACCTCGTCGATGACGTCCTCGACCGTGTCGCAGATCGCCAGGGTCGGATTGCGGAAGATCGAGATCGTGTCGGGCAGCACGCCCCCGTAGCTGACCCCGCGCTCGGTGAGGGGGATGCCCTCGTAGAGGCCGAGCAGCTCCGGGTCCTCGGGCGGGGCGTCGTCGGCGATGACGATGATGCAGTTGTCGAGCAGGTCGATCAGCTCGTCGGGGATCGAGTCGAGCGCCTCGTTGACGTAGCCCTCGAACTCGTCCGCCCCCATCTCGATCGCCATGGCTGCACCCTACGGGGTCAGGGCGTCACGGACGGGGTGCGGGCTCCCCTCGGCGGCGGGCGAGCTCGGCCTCGGTGCGGGCCAGCCCGCCGTGCTCCAGGCCGGCCAGCCGGCTGCTCCCCTGCCACACCAGCGAACCGTGCCGACGCACGGTCACGGCGAGCTCGCCGGAGAGGTGTTCGAGGGCCCCGGGCGTGTTCCGGTGCTCGGCGGGCAACGGGACGGGGAGGACGTGGGCCTGCGCGAGGGGCGCGTGGGCGTCCACCTCGATGAACCAGCCCCCGCCGCGGCCGCGCAGGGTCCACGTGTCGTCGGCCACCCGCGCCCGTACCGGAGAGGTGCCGGGGTTGCCGAGGCGCACGACGCGCCCGCCGGGCAGGCGCACGACGAGCCCGGTGACCTCCGTCCGGAGCGGCCCGGCGTACACCTCGCCGCCGGCGAAGGCGACGCAGGCGTCGGCGTCCGCGAACCCCTGGGCCTGGCCCCACCACCAGCTCTCGGGGAACCCGCCCCTCCCCCAGTTCTTCTCCCCGTAGACCTGGGCACCGGTGAGCTGCCAGCGGTCGCCGTCCACTTCTACCGACCCGGACGCCGTCCCGCCCAGGAGCCACGGGTGCCAGTACTGGTTCAGGCCGGGCACCGTCTGGAAGACGCTGGACCCCCCGAAGGCCCGGTGCGGCCACCGCCAGGGTTCGGAGATGACCAGGTCGAGGTGGGCGCCTGGCACGTCCACGCGCAGGCGGCGGTCGTCACCGACGAAGGCGTCGTCGGAGCGCGCGCCCACGGCGTCCGGGTCGGCCCAGGCACCGTCGAGGGCGTGCGTGACGAGGCGTGCCGGGACGCCGTCCCCCGGCGAGGTCGCCACCCCGATGGTGGCCCACGGCCCGCGCGGGGAACGGTTGACGCCGATGAGCGCGATCAGGACACGTCCGGAGCCGACGTCGGTGAACCGCCAGAAGTAGCCCTCCATGTCGACCCCGTGGGCGCGGGTCGGGTCGCCGAAGGGCAGGTCGGCGCCGGTGGCCCGGTAGCGGGACAGGAGCGAGCGCACGGCGTCCGGGACCCCCATCACGAACCCTCATGCCAGGTGTCGCGCACCGCGGCGCCGCCCTCGACGACCTCCTCGTCGGCGCCGGGCAGCTGGGTCCAGTCGTCCTGGGGCCGGTAGCCGAGGTCGAGCATGGTGTTCGTCATGCTCCACCGGCGGTTGGGGTTGTCGGAGATCGCGTAGAAGAGCCCAAAGGGGCAGTCGGCCTCGATGGCCCGGCGGAAGACGCGCTCGGTGTCGTCCTCGCTGAGCCACATCGCGTGGAGGATGTCCTCGTCGGTCTCGGTCGGGTCGGGGGTGACCCAGCCGATGCGCAGCGCGATGAACTCCAGCCCGTGCTCCTCGTGGTAGAACCGGCCCAGCGTCTCGCCGAACACCTTGCTCACCCCGTAGAGAGAGTCGGGGCGCGGCAGGTGGTGCGGGTAGACCGGCCAGTCCTCATGACGGTCGTACATGCCCATGGCGTGGTTCGACGAGGCGTACACCACGCGGCGGACGCCGGCCTCCCGGCAGGCCTCCAGCACGTTGCGCAGGCCGATGATGTTGGGTCCAAGCACGTCGTCCCACGTCGACTCCGGGGACGCCGCCCCGGCCAGGTGCACCACGGTGTCGATGCCGTCCATGAGCGCCAGGACCTCGCCATAGTCCTCCAAGTCGGCTCGCCGCAGCGTCTGCTCGTGCTCGGGCTTCTTCGGTGTCCGCCCGTGGGGGACTACGTCGTAGTCGCCGGCCAGGCGTTCCTCAAGGAGGCGCCCGATCCCGCCCGTCGCGCCGGTGATCAGGACCCTGCGTCGTTGCTCGTCTGCCATGCGCTCCATCGTTTCGGCTTGTCATCCCGAGATCAAGGGGCCCGGGGGTCACCCAGCGGCAGCGGCGTCCAGTGCAGCCGACAGGTCGGCGACGGTGCCGCCGATGTCGTGCAGCTTGGTGAGGCCGAACAGCCCGATGCGGAAGGTGCGGAAGTCGGCGCCCTCACCGCAGTGCAGCGGCACTCCGGCGGAGACGCGGATGCCGGCGGCGTCGAGACGCGCGACCATGTCGGGGGCCTCGGCGTAAGAGACGACCACGCTGGGCGCCTGGGCCCCGTCCGCGGCGACCGAGGCGAAGCCTCGCTGCTCCAGCGCGGCCCGGGCCTTGCGGCCGAGCTCCCCCTGCAGGTCGGTGCAGCGGGTGAAGCCTTCGGCGCGGACCTCCTGCATCACCGCGACGTTCCTGGCGATGGTGTCGGTCGGCATGGTCGCGTGGTAGTCGGCCACGCCCTGCTCGGCGTTCTCGCTCACCCGCAGCCACGCGGACAGGTCCCCGCTGAAGGTGGTCGACGGGGCAAGCCGGGCGCGGGCGCGGTCGGACATCACGACGAACGCACCGCAGGGGCTGCCGCCCCAGGTCTTCTGGGGCGCGCTGATCAGGACGTCGACGTCGGTGGCGCCGAGGTCTGTCCACAGGCAGCCGGCGGCGATGGCGTCCAGCACGAACAGCCCGCCGGCTGCACGGGTGGCGGCACCCACGGCGGCGATGTACTCCGGCGGCAGGAGGATGCCGGCCGATGTCTCGACCTGGGCGGCGCACACGACGTCGGGCGCGAAGGCCTCGATCTCGGCGAGCACCTCGTCCAGCGGGGCCGGCGACCAGCCGCGGTCGTCGCCCTGCCGGGCGCACAGCACCCGGTACTCGGCGGCCGCACCTGAGGCGTCCAGGATCTGCCGCCACCGGTAGGAGAACAAGCCGTTCTGGAGGATCAGCACCCGGCGTCCGGTGGCGAACTGGCGGGCGACGGACTCCATGCCGGCGGTCCCGGTGCCCGGCACAACGGTGGCGTGGGGCGCGGAGTAGGCGGACCGCAGGATGTCGACGGTGTCGCTGAGCGCGGCCATGAACTCGGGGGCGGCGTGATGCAGGGCGCGGTCGGTGTAGACGACCGAGAACTCGTGGTGTCGCATGGCGCTCCTTCGGGGTGGGCTGCTCCGACCGCGCGCCAGCCTAGCCCGGCTCGGCCGTCGGGGGTGCGACCCGGCCGAGGGCCCGCGAGAACCGGAGGATCGAGTCCATGGTGAGCGCGAGGTCCTGGCGCGCGCGGAGCTTGGCGCGGGGGAAGTCGATGGCCAGGTTGTTGATGCTGAACACGGCGGTGACGCCCTCGTCGTAGACCGGTTCGAAGCCGTCGGCGATGTCCCCCACCACCGCCACGACCGGGACGCCCAGCGGCGCGGCCCGCCGCCCGACCCCGACCACGACCTTGCCCGACAGGGACTGGGAATCGATCTTCCCCTCGCCGGTGAAGACGAGGTCGACCCCGTCGAGGACCGCCTCGAAGTCGACCGCGTCGAGGACCACGTCGATCCCCTGCCGGAGTTCGGCCCCGACGAAGGCCATGAGCCCCCCGGCCAGCCCCCCTGCCGCGCCGGCCCCGGGGACGTCGGCGATCGACACCCCCAGGTCGCGCTCGATCAGTTGGGCGCCGAGGACCAGCTGCCGGTCGAGCTCGGCCACCAGCTCGGGCGTGGCCCCCTTCTGCGGACCGAACACGTGGGCGGCCCCCCGCTCGCCGTGCAAGGGGTTGTCGATGTCGCACATGACCGTCACCCGGCAGGCGGCGACGGCCGGATCGAGGCCGCTCGCGTCGATCCGCGCGATCTTGTTGATCGTCCCGCCGGTGGGCACGAAGGCCTCGCCCTCGGCGTCCACGAACCGGGCGCCGAGGGCTGCGGCCGCACCCATCCCGAGGTCGTTGGTGGCGCTGCCCCCGGCACCGACGATGAGGTGCCGGGCCCCCGCCCGGGCGGCGGCGAGCATGAGCCCGCCGACGCCGTGGGTGGTGGTGCGGTCGGGCGCCTGGCGGCCGTCGACGAGCGGCAATCCGGCGGCGGCTGCCATCTCGATGACGGCGGTGCCGTCGGGGAGCCGGCCGTAGAACGCCTCGACCGGCTCACCGGCGAATGGGCCCGTGACCGTGGTCGTGACCCGCTCCCCTCCGACGGCGGCGAGGAACGCGTCCACGCTCCCCTCGCCCCCATCGGCCACGGGCAGCTGGACCACCCCGGCGTCCGGGACGTGCCGGCCGATCGCCGCGGCCATGATCGAGCAGATCTCGGACGAGGACATGGTCCCCTTGAAGGAGTCGGGGATGAGGACGACCTTGCGCATGCGGGGACTCCCTGGCCTCAGAGGATCAGCGACAGGATCCAGATGAAGATGATCGACACCATACCCATGATCAGGGTGACGCCGGGACCCCCGCGGACGCCGTCGCCGAGCACCTGCGCGCCCTCACCAGGAGCTGGGGCGCGCCCTGGGGGTCATCCTCGTGAGCGGGGTCGCGGACGAGACGCACGACGTCAGCCACGGCTTCGCCCAGGCCGAGAAGGCGCTGCAGGCCGCCGGACGCCGGGGCGAGCCCGTGCTCTGGTACGGCGAGATCGCCCTCGAGCTGGTCCTCGGCGAGGTGACCCCGGAGGCCCGACAGGCGTTCCTGGCCCGGGTGTTCCGTGGTGTCCCCGAGACCGCACTCCCCCGCTGGGTCGAGGTGCTGCGCGTGTACTACGCCCACGACGGGGCGCTCCAGCAGGCGGCCGACGCGCTCTTCATGCACAAGAACACCCTTGGGGGCCGGCTCGACCGGCTCCAGGCCCTGACCGGCCTGAACCCGCGCTCGCGCGCCGACGGGATGCTGTTCCAGTTGGCCGTGGAGTTCCTCAGCCGACCCTGAACTCGGTCATGACCGTCTGCCGGGTCACACCGAAGGCAGTGTCAGACATCAACCGGAACAGCCGACAGGCATCACCCGAAAACGAGTAGAGCCTCAGCCGAAGCTCGAACGTCAAGCTTCAACCGAGGCAATACACGTCGGATGGTGGGGCGTGCGGGGCTCGAACCCGCGACCCAGGGATTATGAGTCCCCTGCTCTGACCGGCTGAGCTAACGCCCCCGACCGCGGGGCAACCCTACCGGCAGCCGGAGCGAGGTGCGGCGTCAGCCGCGCCGGTGGGCCATACGGGAGACGAGCCAGTCGCCGATCGACTGCACGAGCTGGACGATGATGATCAGCACGACCACCGACATGAGCAGCACGGGCTCGTTGAAGCGCTGGTACCCGTACCGGATGGCGAAGTCACCCACGCCACCGCCGCCGATGACGCCGGCCATCGTCGAGTAGCCGATCAGCGTGACCAGGGTGAGTGTCGCGCCCGCGACCAGCCCGGGCAGCGACTCGGGCAGCAGCACCTTGCGGACGATGTCCCACGTGGTGGCGCCCATCACCTGCGCGGCCTCGATCTTGCCCGGCGCGACCTCGCGGAGCGCGGCCTCGACCACGCGGGCGTAGAAGGGGATGGCGCCGACGGCCAGCGGCACGATGGCCGGCGTCGGCCCGTAGGCGGTGCCGACCAGCCAGCGGGTGAACCCGATGAGCGCGATCATCAGGATCAGGAACGGCAGCGAGCGGGCGATGTTCACCACGGCGCCCACCACGGCGTAGAGCCCCCGCGAGGGCACCAGGCCGTCGGACGCCCACAGGCGCAGCAGCACCCCCACGGCCGTGCCGAGCAGCACCACGATGAGGAAGGACCAGCCGACCATCCAGGCGGTCTCCCCCAGCGCACCGAGCAGTTCGGGCAGGGCTTCGATCCACGTCTTCTGGGTCACAGGTGCACGCTCACTTCATGCTCGGCGAGGTAGGCGGCCACGGCATCCTTGTCGTAGGAGCCGTCGGGGTGCGAGAACGCGACCCGCAGGCGTCCGACCTTCTGCCCGGCCACGGTCTCGACCGCGCCGCCCAGGATCGACACGTCGAGCCCGAACCGGCGGGTGAGCCCCGAGATGACCGGCTCGGTGGTGCCGCCGTGCGCGAACCCGAGCACGACCGAGGTGTGGTCGGGGTCGAGCGAGGCGTCGCCGACCGGCAGGAGGATGTCGGCCAGCTGGGAGTCGGGGTCGGCCAGCAGCTCCAGCAGCGGCCCCTGCTCGACGACGCGACCGGACGCCATCAGCGCGGCCGCGTCGCAGATGCGGCGCACGACCTCGGACTCGTGCGTGATCAGCACGATCGTGACCCCGGTCTTCCGGTTGATCTCCTTGAGCAGGTCGAGGATCTGCTCGGTGGTGGCCGGGTCGAGCGCCGAGGTGGCCTCGTCGCAGAACAGCACGTCGGGGTGGGCCGCGAGCGCGCGGGCGATGCCGACGCGCTGCTTCTGCCCGCCCGACAGCTGCGACGGGAACGCGTGCTCGCGCCCCTGCAGGCCGACGAGCTCGATGAGTTCGGCGACCCGCTTGCGCCGCTCGGCGGCGGGCACGCCCTGCACCTCGAGGGGGAAGGCGATGTTGTCGGCGGCGGTCCGGCTGCCCAGCAGGTTGAAGTGCTGGAAGATCATGCCCATCCGGTGGCGGGCCTTGCGCAGCCCGGACGCCGTCAGCTCGGTGAGGTTGAGCTCGCCGATGGTCACGCTCCCCGACGTGGGGCGCTCGAGCGCCGTCAGACAGCGCATGAGGGTCGTCTTGCCGGCGCCCGACCGGCCCAGGATCCCGAAGACCTGGCCGGCCGGGACGCTCAGCGAGACGTCGTCGACCGCAGTCACGGCGCCGTCACCGGTGCCGTAGACCTTCGTCAGTGAGGTGACCTCGATCACGAGTGGTTCAGCCGATCACTTGGCGGGGAGGACGGAGCCCTTGAAGGTGTCCTCGATGAACTTCTGCAGCTCGGGGCTGGTCAGCGCCTCGTTGACCTTCACCACGCGCGGGTCGTCCTTGAGGGCCTCCTTGACCACCAGCACGTTGGCGTAGGGGTTGTTGTCGGCCGACTCCAGCTTCAGGGCGTCGGACGCCGGGGTGAGCCCGGCCTCGAGGGCGTAGTTGCCGTTGATGATCGAGAGGGTGACCTGGGGGTCCTTCAGCGTGGCGGCGAGCTGCGGGCGGTCGATCTTGAGCCAGGAGATGTTCTTGGGGTTGCCCGTGACGTTGGTCTCGGGGGTGATCTGGCTGTAGTCGAGGCCCTCGTCGTCGGCCTTCACGTCGAGGGTGATCAGGCCCGCGTCGGCGATCAGGAACAGGGCGCGGGCCTGGTTGGTGGCGTCGGCCGGGATGGCGATGACGGCGCCATCCGGCACGGTGTCGAGGGTGACCTTCTCGGAGTAGAGGCCGAGCGGCTCGACGTGGACCGGCGCGAGCGCGACCAGGTCGGCGCCCTCGTGCTTGCTGTTCCAGTCGTTGAGGTAGGGCACGTGCTGGAAGAAGTTGGCGTCGAGGTCGCCGGCGTTGACGAGCTGGTTGGGGTCGATGTCGCCCGAGATCTCGGTGACGTCGATCTTCACGTCGCCGAGCAGGCCCTGCTTCTCGGCCTCCTCGAGCAGGACGGCGTGGGGGGTGACGTCGGCGATGATGCGCAGGGGCTGGGAGGTGTCGGCGGCCGCGCCCGACGTCCCGCTCTGGGTGGCGCCGCAGCCGCTCAGCACGAGGCCGGCGGCGAGGAGGGTGGCAACGGTGGTGGTCACACGGCGGAACACGGCTCTTCTCTCATTTCGTCTTCGTGGGCTGGCTGGAACACAGGCCGACAGCACGGAACCGCGAGCGAAGGCTGCAGGGTTCACCGGACAGGTTCGCTCGACCCTCCCGGGGAGCGACCGGATCCGTGCTGTCAGGCGCACATTCGCCGACAGCACATGGGCATCATCATGACGGCGTTCGCCGCGGAGATGATCTGACCCATGGCGCACAGGCTAGCCCGACTGGTGACGAGGACTCATAATCCGTCCGCCCCTCGGATTGCCGTGCCGACCTACGATGGTGCCAACGTGAGCAGGAAGTAGTGAGCCCGATGCCCCAACCCGGCTGGTACGCCGACCCCGACGGGACGCCCGAGCGCCTCCGTTGGTGGGACGGCACCCGGTGGACGGAGAACGTCCACGGCGGTGCCGGGAGCGTTCCCCCGGCGGGTGGCAGGCGCCGCGGCGTGTGGCCCTGGGTGGCCCTCGTGCTGGTCGCCGGGCTGGTGGTGGCCGTCGGGTTCGGCCTCAGCGCCGGGCTGCTCGGCACCCGCGAGACCACGTCGGGGACGGGCGTCCCGCCGGTCGCCCCCTCGCCCCGGCCCTCGACGCCCATGACCGTGCCCGCGTCGCCGACGACGCAGTCGCCCCTCCCCCAGCTCCCGCCGGTCACGGCCGCACCCGAGTCGCCCCCCGTGCAGAAGCCGGAGCCCTACCCCACCATTCCCGAGACCCCGCCGGCGGTGGACGACGTCTGTCCCGAGCCGGCGTCCGACGCCGCGTCGCTGACCGACGGCCAGCTGACGCTGGCGCTGCCCGACGACTGGACCCTCGTCGACGGCCTCACCTGGCTGACCTGCGCGCAGGCCGCCACCTCGGTCGACCAGACGATGTCGGTCACCCTCGGCGTCTCGCCCCTGCCCACCACGAGCCTGGAGGAGGCCGCCCACTACGTGTGGTCGATCGCCCTCCTCGACGCGGCGATCCCGCACCCGCTGTCGCAGACCTCCACCCCGGTCAGCGTCGGCGGCCTCGACGGGTGGATGGTCACCGGCACGGTGGGACTGCACGAGTCGGTCGACGAACTGACGGTCGTGGTCGTGGACGCCGGCGGCGAAACCCCCTCCGTCGTGGTCACCCTGGTGGGCACCCAGGACGTCGAGGGGCGCGCGACGATCGACGACATCCTCAACTCGGTCGGCCCGGCCTGAGGCCCGGCCGCCGGACCCACGAAGGAGAGACACAGACACGATGACGTCCTGGGTGAAGTGGCCGGGCGGCCACCCGCGGTTCGGATACGGCGCCGACTACAACCCCGACCAGTGGGACCGCGAGGTCTGGCAGGAGGACGTGGCCCTGATGCAGAAGGCCGGGGTGACCATCGTGTCGCTGGGCATCTTCATGTGGGCGCGGGTCGAGCCGGAGAACGGCCGGTTCGACTTCTCCCCGTACGACGAGCTGATGGACCTGCTCCACGCCCACGGCATCGCGGTCTGCCTCGCGACGGGGACGGCCTCCCCGCCGCCGTGGCTGGTCCGCGCCCACCCGGAGGTGCTCCCCGTCGACGCGGCCGGGAGCGTGCTGGAGTTCGGCGCCCGCCAGTCGTGGTGCCCCTCGTCGCGCGTGTTCATGGGGTACGCCACGCGCCTGGCCCGGCGCATCGCCGAGCACTACCGCGACCACCCCGCGCTCGCCGCCTGGCACGTCAGCAACGAGTACGGGTGCCACAACGCGCACTGCTTCTGCCCCACCTCCGCGAACGAGTTCCGCCGCTGGCTCACCCAGCGGTACGGCACGGTCGACGAGCTCAACCGGGCGTGGGGCACCGACTTCTGGTCGCAGCGCTACGCCTCGTTCGACCAGGTCGAGCCGCCGCGCCTGGCCCCGACGTTCGGCAACCCCACGCAGGCGCTCGACTTCGCGCGCTTCAGCAGCGACGAACTGCTCGCCCAGTACGTCGCCGAGCGGGAGGTCCTGCGGGAGGTGACCCCGGGTGTCCCGGTCACCACTAACTTCATGGTCGGACCCAACACGAAGTGGATGGACTACTGGCGCTGGGGCCCCGAGCAGGACCTGGTCAGCAACGACCACTACCTCGACGAGTCGTCCGACGAGCCCGAGGTCGTCCTCGCCTTCTCCGCCGACCTCACCCGCGGGTGCGCGCGCGGGGAGCCCTGGATGCTGATGGAGCAGTCCACGTCGGCGGTGAACTGGGGCCGGGTCAACACCCCGAAGGTGCCCGGCCAGCTGTGGCGCAACAGCCTCGCCGCCGTGGCGCGCGGGGCCGACTCCATCTCGTACTTCCAGTGGCGGGCGTCCGCGGCCGGGGCGGAGAAGTTCCACTCGGCGATGGTCCCCCACGCGGGCCCGGACTCGCGGGTGTTCCGCGAGGTGTGCCAGGAGGGCGCCCGGCTGGCCGGGCTCACGCCCCTGCTGGGCCAGCGCTCCGACAACCGGGTGGCCGTCCTGTTCGACTACCAGAGCTGGTGGGCGTCCGAGCAGGATGCGCACCCGCGGCAGGACTGGCGCTACCGCGACGCCGTGCTGGCCTGGTACGAGCCCCTGTGGCGGTCGAACGTGGGCGTGGACGTCGTCGGGCCGGACGCCGACCTCGGCCGGTACGACCTCGTCGTGGTGCCCGGGCTGTACCTCGTCACCGACGCCACGGCGACAGCCATCGCGGACGCCGCCGAGCGCGGCGCGAACGTGGTGGTGACGTCGTTCTCGGGGATCGTCGACGAGGACGACCGCGTCCGCCTGGGCGGCTACCCCGGGGCGTTCCGCGACCTCGTGGGCGTCCGGTCGGAGGAGTTCGTGCCGCTGCGGCCGGGGCAGTCCGTCACGCTGTCCGACGGGTCGACCGTCAGCAGCTGGGCGGAGGACCTCACCGTGGTCGACGACGCGACGACGGTCGTCCTGGCCTACGCGTCCAGCCCGGGCGGACTGCTCGACGGCAAGCCGGCCGTCACGGTGCGCCCCGCCGGGGTCGGCCGGGCCTGGTACGTCTCGGCCGACCTCGCCGCCGACACCCAGCGGTCGTTGCTCGCGCAGGTGCTGTCCGAGGCCGGCATCGGCCCGGTGGCCCCGTGGACGGGGGCGCTCGAGCTGGTCCGCCGCGGCGACCACGTGATCGCGATCAACCACTCCGACGGCGAGGCCGAGGTCGAGGTCGCCGGGCACGAGCTCCTCACCGACACCCCCGTCGGCCCGCGCCTGGTCGTCCCTGCCTGGCAGACCGCGGTCGTCCGCATCGGCTGAGCGGGGCCTAGGCTGCCTGTCATGGCAGCCCGGACCCCGCACCTGGACGACCTCGAGGACCTCGACCGCCACGACCCCGCCCTGCGCGCGTGGCTGGTCGAGAGCATCCGGCGTCTGGACGCCGACGCCCAGCGTTCGGCCGACACCCACCTGGTGCGCATCCCGCTGCCCGAGCGCTGGGGCATCGACCTCTACCTCAAGGACGAGTCCACCCACCTGACGGGCAGCCTCAAGCACCGACTGGCGCGCTCGCTGTTCATGTATGCCCTCGTCAATGGCTGGCTGGCGCCGGGCATGCCGGTCGTGGAGGCGTCCTCGGGGTCGACCGCGGTGTCGGAGGCGCACTTCGCCCGCGTGCTGGGGCTGCCCTTCATCGCGGTCATGCCGCGCAGCACGAGCGTGGAGAAGATCCGCCTCATCGAGGCCCAGGGCGGGACCTGCCACTTCGTCGACACCGCCGACGAGATGTGCGCCGCGTCGCAACGGTTGGCATCCGAGCTCGGCAGGCACTTCCTGGACCAGTTCACCTACGCCGAGCGCGCCACCGACTGGCGCGGCCACAACAACATCGCCGAGTCGATCCTGCGGCAGATGGCCGACGAGCCGCACCCGGTGCCCGCGTGGCTGGTCGTGGCGGCCGGCACGGGCGGCACCAGCGCGACCCTGGGCCGCTACTTCCGGTACCGCCGCCTCGCCACCCGGCTGTGCGTGGCCGACGTCGAGAACTCGGCGTTCTTTGACGGGTGGGCCGACCGCGACCCGGGCTGTCGGGTCGAGGGCTCCAGCCGCATCGAGGGCATCGGACGCCCCCAGGTCGAGCCGTCCTTCATCCCGGCCATCGTCGACCGGATGATCCGGGTCCCGGACGCCGCCTCGGTCGCCGGTGCCCACTTCCTCTCCGAGCGCCTCGGACGCCGGGTCGGGGCGTCCACGGGGACGAACCTCATCGCGGTGGCCCGGATCGTGCAGGACATGCTGGCCCGCGGCGAGACCGGCTCGATCGTCACCCTGCTGTGCGACTCCGGCGAGCGGTACGGGCACTCCTACTTCGACCGGGACTGGGTGGCGGGCCAGGGCTGGGACCTGCAGCCCTGGCTGGACGAGCTGGAGGCCGTGTTCCCGCGTTCCTGAGCGCGGTGGTCATCGCTCCGCGGGAGGAGCATGACGAACGCGGTGAACGCCATGCCCGCCCAGGTCGGCACATAGGTGAAGTCGACGATCCACAACTCGTCGGGCCGGGACGCGGTGAAGTCCCGCCGCACATGATCGTCGGGGCACGGCGCGGACGGGTCCGGCCTAGTGGTGACGAACTGCTTGCCCCGGACAAGCCCTTTCATGCCGTGCGCGCGCATCAGCCGAGCGACTTGGCAGCGCGGCGCGTGCACGCCGTCGCGCTTGAGCAGATGCCACATCTTGCGATAACCAGCCACACCACGCCCCTTCTTCGGGTCGGCTTGGATGGCCTCGATCTGTTGAGGAATCGTCAAGACCTGTGGATGGGCGTGTCAGGCGGCTTGCTCGTCGGTTGCTGATTCGGCGGGTCGTTCGACGAGTTTGCCCTTCTTGAAGCGGGCGCCGGCGCGGACGAGGGCGACCAGATGGGGAGCGTTCACCGCTCGCCAGCGGGCCTGGGCCGACTCGAGCAGCTTGAACGCCATCGCGATCCCCGCCGCCCGGGACCCGGGTCCCTTGGTGACCCGCTGTCGGAGCCGGAGGGTCGCGAACGTCGACTCGATCGGATTGGTCGTCCGCAGGTGGACCCAGTGCTCGGCGGGGAACTCGAAGAACGCGAGCAGCACGTCGAGGTCGTCGGTGATCTTCGCGGCGGCTTTGGGCCACTTGACGCCGTACTCGGCGGCGAACGCCTTGGCGGCGGCCCGGGCATGGTCGACATCCTCGGCGGCATAGATCTCGGCGAGCGCCTTCTTCGCGGCGGGGTGGGCCGACTTCGGCAGGGCGGCCAGCACGTTGCCGAGCTTGTGGAACCAACACCGCTGCTCCCGTGTCTGGGGGAACACGTCATGGAGCGCCTTCCAGTAGCCCAGCGCGCCGTCCCCGACCGCCAGGACCGGGGCCTGCATGCCGCGGCGCTTGCAGTCCCGCAGCAGGTCGGCCCACGACTCAGCCGACTCGCGGTACCCGTCGGCGAGCGCGACGAGTTCCTTGGTGCCATCGGCACGGACCCCGATCATCACCAGCAGGCACACCTTGTCGGCCTCCAGCCGCACCTTCAGGTGGATGCCGTCCACCCACAGGTACACATAATCGACCCCCGCCAGCGACCGGTCGTGGAACGCTCGGGCCTCGTCTTGCCACTGCCGGGTGAGCCGGGTGATCGTCGCCGCCGACAACCCCGCCGCCGACCCGCAGAACTGCTCCAGGGCGGCCACGAAGTCCCCGCTGGACAACCCGTGCAGGTACAACAAGGGCAGCACGTCGGCCACCTGCGGCGACTTCCGCGCCCAAGCCGGCAGGATCGCCGACGAGAACCGCCGCCGCTCACCCGTGGCCTCATCGACGCGCTTGTCGTTGACCCGCGGCGCCCGGACCGGTACCGCACCCGCGGCGGTGGCCACCTCCCGCGGCTGGTGGTAGCCGTTGCGGACCACCAGCCGCCGGCCGTCGGCGTCGAGCTCGTCGGCGCACTGCTCGATGTAGGCGGCGACCTCAGCCTGCAACGCCGCAGCCAGCATCCGCCGGGCACCCTCCCGGGCCAACTCGTCCAGCATCGACCCACCCACCGCGGCCGGGGCGTGCTCGTTGGACTCGTTCTCGTCGTGGACTACCGTAAGCATGGGCGTACCTTCCCGAACCAGCGCGTCAACGCCGGTCCTGATCAGAGCTACTCGGACTTCAGATCATCCTCGGGGA
This sequence comes from Propioniciclava sp. MC1683, assembly GCF_014164675.1. NCBI lineage: Bacteria > Bacillati > Actinomycetota > Actinomycetes > Propionibacteriales > Propionibacteriaceae > Propioniciclava > Propioniciclava sp. MC1683. The sequence goes on from NZ_JACJFX010000003.1 coordinate 62,319, forward strand.
GGTGCGCTCCTTCACGTCACCCCGCCGAAGACCATCCACAGGTTCTGATCATTGCTCCGATCTGTTCCCACACATACGCATCCGACAATGCCCTGGCCGAGGGCGGACGCCGTTTGTGGGCGTAATAGCCCGACGGGGCGATCGGCACACCATGCCCACTCAGCACGCGGCAGATCGGCTCGACCCCGAACCGGGCCCGGTACTCATCGACGAACGCGACTACCACGGCAAACGCGGGTCGAGCTCCCGCGCGAAGAAACTCGAGGCCGCCAACAAGATCTCGTTGGCGCGTTTGAGTTCCCGATACTCCTGCTCCAGGTCCCGGATACGTTTCGCGTCATCACTGGTCATCCCGGGCCGCTTCCCCGCGTCGATGTCGGCCTGCTTGACCCATCCCCGCAGGGTGTCGGGATTCACCCCGATCCTCGACCCGATCCGCTTCACCGCCGCGTTCAACGA